>CP032039.1:329082-658164 GCA_008032935.1 Helicobacter pylori
TGAAAGAGAAGAAGGGCTTTTTAAAAAGGGGATTAAAGCCTTGTGCATGGTGTTTATTAGCGGGGTGAATAGCTATTTAAGCGAGAATGAACAGCCGGCTAAATTAGCCCTTTTATTTGAAAAACTCTACCAACAAAAGCTTGAAGAAGTCTTAAAAAAGCCTTCTTTAGATGAAAATTATAGAGCGTATTTAGAGCGCACTAAAGACGCTATTTACAAAGTGCATGGAGGGTATTTCGCTAAAAGCAAGAAAGAGAGCGATGAAGCCCAAGTGATCGCGCTCATTTTAAAAGAAAAAGAAAAATTGCTGAGTTTTGATTCCGATCTCAGGTTTATTTTTTCGCAATGGGCGTTGCAAGAGGGGTGGGATAACCCTAATGTGATGACGATTTGCAAATTAGCCCCCAGCCATTCCAATATCACTAAATTGCAACAAATCGGTAGGGGGTTAAGGCTCGCTGTGAATGATAAGGGCGAACGCATCACTAAAGAGCATGCTGATTTTGATTTTGTCAATGAATTGGTGGTGATCGTGCCGCAAGTTGAGGGGGATTTTGTGGGAGCGATCCAGCAAGATATAAGCGAGCATAGCTTGATTAAACAAGCGTTTAGCGGTGAAGAGTTAGAAAAAAGCGGCATTGTTGAAAAAGGGTATTATGGGTTTTTATTGGAAACATTAGAGGGTTTGGGTTTTGGAGAAAAAACAGATGGTGAAAACTTTAAACTCACTCTCAATCAAAACGAATTTTTAGAAAAAGAGCCAGAACTTGAAAAATTAAAAGATAAAAAATACCTGAATCTTGAAAAATTAAAAGATTTTTTAAAAGATCGTTTAGTGGGCCATTTTAGAGTGAGGGACAAAAACGAGCGAAAGAGTGAAAAAATCAAAATCAATAAAGAAAATTTTAAAAAATTTGAAACCTTATGGGAGGGTTTGAATCATCAAGCCCGGATCGCTTATGCCATTGATAGCGAAAGCTTGATTGATGAGATTGTAACAAAGATCGATTCTTCTTTTAATGTCAAATCAAAAATCGTTTCGGTTACGACTCATAAAAAAGTAGAAACTATGGGAAATGACGCCAAAACAGAGAGTTTTGAGCAAAAAAGCGCATGCGTGTGGAGCTTGCATGAATTTATCAGCGCCTTGTCTAATAAGGTGAAATTGAGTTTTAAAAGCGTGGCTAAAGTGTTGGAAAACATTGATGAAAACCAGTTTGATCTCATTAAAAAAAACGAACAAGAGGGCTTAAGGCGTTTAGAAGAGCTGTTTTTGGAAATTATTTATCAAAATATTAAAGATAAAATTTCCTATCAAATGCGCGAAACGACGATTAAAGACAGAAAAAACGATGCGTTTTATGATGAAAAAGGGGAAATTAGAGAATTTTTAGACGGGAGTTTGAGGGGGATAAATATGAGATTAAAAATTCAAGCGCTCAAGAAAAATGCCTGTATGAAAATTTCATGCAAGTGGAGAGCGAGATTGAAAAAGACACGATTGAAGAATCTAACGACACTAAAATCATTGTTTTTGGCAAGCTCCCTAGGGTTAAGATCCCGATAGGGTTGAATCAAACCTATAGCCCTGATTTTGGGTATGTGGTTGAAAGCAACGATAAAAAAGTGTTGTTAGTGGTAGAAACTAAGGGGGTTGATAAAAAAAGCGAATTACGCCCTGAAGAAGAGCGGAAAATTTCAACCGCTAAGAAATTTTTTGAAGCTTTAAAAAAGCAAGGCGTGAATATTGAATACAAAACCAAAATGGGAAAAGATCAATTAAGCGCATTGATTAATGAAATTTTAAATCGTAAAGATTAGAGTTACTTTAATGTTTCACATGGAACAATTTTAAAGAAAAGCGTTTTATTTAAAATTCATACCACTTTTGTTATAATCGTTTTTATCCAATTTCAAAGGCGTTTTATGATTTGTTTCACTCGCATCTCGCTCAAGGATTTTATTAAAAAACACAATCCCCAAGAACCCAAAAAGGAAACTATAGAAAATTTTGAAAAAGAAATAAACAACTTATTAGAAAACGCACCAAAACGAGGTGATGAAGAATTTCAAAAAAATGAAATCAATAAGTTTTTAAAAAATACCTATGGCTATGACTGCAACACCAATGAAAAAGTGGATAGCGCGATCTATGTGGATAAAGAAGCTTGGGTGCTTATTGAAGTCAAAGCCCTAAACAATAGGAACGAATTCCCCAAAGACAGAGAAAACCCACTCAGTAAAGCCTTTTGTCAAATGGTTTTTTATTTTTTAAAAGAGATAGAAAACAACAACTCCCTAAAACATGCCATTATTTGCAATATGCATGAATTTTTCCTCTTTGATTGTAAGGATTTGCTCAACCTTTTCCAAAATCATAAACGCATTACAAAATTGCATGAAGATTGCACTAAAAAAGAAGGCACAGACTCTAGCACCAAAAGATTCTACAGCGATTTAGAGGAATATTTAAAAAAAGATTTTCAAGGCGAACTCCGCTATGCTTACTTTAATTTAAACGATGATTTTAAAGAACTTCCTTTGATTTATCAAGTTTTAAGCCAAGAAGTCCTTTTAAAACAAAAGAAAACCCTTGACGCTAACACGCTTAACAAATATTTTATGAAGAATTGCTTTACATTTTAGGGTTAGAAGAGCAAAATGACAAAGGGAAAATTTTAATCAAGCCTAGCCACACCCAAAACTCCCTAAGTTATGCCCTAAAAGAGAAATACAAAAATTTAGACGATGAAGAAGTCATGGCGTTGCTCATCGCTTGGAATAACCGCATCTTGTTTTTACGGCTTTTAGAAAGCCTTTTAATCTCGTTCAAGCATTTTGAAAAACCTTTTTTAACCACAGAAAACTTTAAAACTTTCAACGCCCTAAACACCCTCTTTTTTGAAGTCCTAGCCAAGAAAAACAGCGAGCGTTTGTCAGAAATTAAAGAAGACAAGATTTTAGAAAAAATCCCTTATTTGAATTCCAGTTTGTTTGATAAAACGCCTTTAGAATTAAAGGGGTATGAAATCAAGCTTTTAGACAATAAAAAGCTAGAAATCTATAAAAATTCCGTTCTCAAAAAACATGAAGATTATCAAAAAGATAAACCTTTGCCCTTGCTAGAATACCTTTTTGCATTTTTGCGCCTTTATGATTTCACCACCACCCCTAAAGACATTAAAGATAATCAAAATACCAGCGAAAGCCGTTTGATTAACCCTAGCGTTTTGGGGCTTGTTTTTGAAAAACTCAACGGCTATAAAGAGGGGAGCTTTTATACCCCAAGCTTCATCACAAGCTACATGTGCAAAGAGAGTATCACGCCCATCGTGTTGGATAAATTCAACGCCATTTATCAGTGGGACTGCAAAGATTTAGAAGCGTTGAAAGGAAAAATAGACAGAAATTTTTCAAATGAAAAAGCTAAAGAATACCTAAACACGCTTTTAACTTTACGCATTTGCGATCCAGCGGTGGGGAGCGGGCATTTCTTGGTTTCAGCGCTCAATGAAATGGTGTTAATTGCTTATGAGCTAGGGCTTATTGCTTCCTTGTATCGCCACGAGCTTAGATTAGAAAACGATGAAATCATCATTCACCACGCACAAACGGGTGAAATCTTTAACTACAAAAAACCGCATAGCGAAAACGACCCCCACCACCAAATCCAAAAAGAACTTTTTGAGCTTAAAAAAGACATCATTGAAAACTGCCTTTTTGGCGTGGATATTAACCCCAATTCTTGCGAAATCACCAAGCTCAGGCTATGGATAGAGCTTTTAAAATACAGCTATTATATTTTTGAAAAGGGTAAGAACACTAACAATCTTGAAACCCTCCCTAACATTGATATTAACATTAAGTGCGCTAATTCGCTCATTTCACGCTTTAATTTGAATGACGATCTCAAAAAGATCCCCAATATCAAGCAAAAAATCCAAGAATACAAAGATCTAGTCGCTCAATACAAAGACCCAAACCCTCTCTATCCTTTAAATAAAGCAGATCTTATCAACAAAATCCAAGACTTAAAAAACACTTTTTCCCTCACGCTCAAAGACCCTAAAACCAAAGCAGAGCTTGAAAAGGCTATTGAAAAACACATCAAAAAATACAATTTCTTTGCTCTAGATGATAAGAGTTTGCTAGATGGGTTAAATTACGTTATCCCAAGCCTTTTTGGCACGCCAAAATTAAGCCCCACAGAAGAGGAAGAGGCTTTTGCGTCTTATGGGCGTATTAGAGCTTTAAGAAAAAAGCTTGATGATGCCTTAAGTGGTGGAGAGTATCACAATGCGTTTGAATGGCGTTTTGAATTCCCTGAAGTGTTGGACGATGAGGGGGATTTTTTAGGCTTTGATTGCATCATTGGCAACCCGCCTTATATCCGCCAAGAACACATCAAAGACTTAAAGCCTTTATTAGAAAAGCAATACCAAGATTTCTATAACAGCTCAAGCGACATTTACACCTACTTTTTTGCCCTATCTTACCACCTTTTAAAAGAAAAGGGGTTTAGCGCTTTCATCACTTCCAACAAATACGCACGTGCCAAATACGGTGCCAAATTGAGAGAATTATTACTCAAAAAAACCACCATTGTCAGTTACATGGAATTAAACGCCTTAAAAGTCTTTGAAAGTGCTGCAGTGGATACCAGTGTCATGAGTTTCATCAAACAAACGCCCCCTAAAGAGAGCGATTTTAAATATTACGAACCCACCCCAAACGATAAAGACGATTTGGAAAGCACCCCATCCCTCTCCATGAGGCAAAACGCGCTTTCAACAGAAAGCTTTATTTTTGCCAACGCCACGCTTTTAGACTTAAGGGATAAAATAGAGAGCGTCGGCACCCCGCTTAAAGACTGGGACATTCAAATCAATTATGGGATAAAAACCGGCGCGAACGAAGCCTTTATCATTCCCACTGAAAAAAGAGACGAAATCTTAAAAAACTGCGATGATTTGCAAAAAGATGAAAGGGGAATGAGCGAAAGAGAAAGGACTAAAGAGCTTATCAAGCCCATTTTAAGAGGGAAGGACATTAAAAGGTATTCTTATGAGTGGGCGCATTTGTGGGTTATTTTTATACCTTGGCATTTTCCAAACACCGGTAGTCCAAAAGACATGGAACAAAATGAAAAAGATTTTTCTATCCATTATCCTATTATCTATGCTCATTTGCTTTCACATAAAGATGAACTTTTAAAACGCAATAAAGATGAAACCGGAAAGAGATATGAATGGTATTGCTTGCAAAGATGGGCGGCAAGCTATTATCAAGATTTTGAAAAAGAAAAAATTGTGTATGGCGAGATCGTGCAAGAGCCACGATTTTATTTGGATAATGGAGAGTGTGAATTAGGGGTTTTTTATGCAGAAGCCACGAGCTTTATTCTCACAGGAGAGCATTTGCGCTATCTTTTAGGAATGTTGCATTCTAAATTGATTACTTTTGCTTTCAAAACTTTCTACGCAGGCGGCGGACTAGGCGAGAGTGGCTATCGCTATAAAAAGGCTTTTATAGAACGGCTCCCCATTCCCCAAATCACCAAATCAAACAAGCCTACAGCCGATAAAATCATCGCTTTAGTGGATAAAATCCTAAAATCAAAAGAAAAAGACCCCAAAGCCAACACTCAAAGATCAGAAAAAGAAATTGACGCCTTATTCTATCAGCTCTACAACCTCACCGATGAAGAAATCAAAATTATTGAAAATGGGCAGTGAAAAGCTGATTTCCCACTTAAGGATGACCCCCTAATCTAGGGGGCAACTCTTTTTAAGAATTAGCGTTTAATCACTAGATCAAACTTTAAACCCAAAAAACTGATTTTTAGGTATAATTCTTTGAGAAGAGTGTTTACTACGATGATTTTTCATAGTAAGCTCCTAAAAGTGGATTTTACCCCCTAATCTCTAGTGGAATAAAAATTAGGGGGTGAAGTGTTATTTTACCCTAATCTCACAAAAACGATTTCTATAAAAGCTATAAATCACTAATTTAAAATCATATTAAAAAACTTCACAAGAAATAAAAAACGCTTTACCTTAAAGGAAACCCCTTAAATAGGGGAAACCTTTGGTTTTAATGGGTTTTTTTAACAACGATTTTAACCCTATACTTAAAAAAAGGTATTTTTAAGTATAATACAAGGGCTTTTTACCATGTTTTTTGGACATAGTAATCCTTTGAAGGTGATTTACCCCCTAATCTCTAGCAAAAAAACTAGGGGGTGAAGTGTTATTTTATCCTAACCTCGCAAAAACGATTTCTATAACAGCTACAAATCACTAATTTAAAATCGCATTAAAAAACTTTTCTTCCAAATTTTTGAAATTCCATTAAATATTTGTTCAACACAGCAAATTTTTAACCTAAAGCTTGTTTTTAGAGCTTAAGTTATTGGCCTTACTTTTTTCTTGAAAAATATCTTTATAAATAAAGAGATTAAAATCATTGAAGAAGAAATGGTTAGAAAAGTTAACAATATTTAGTTAAAATCAGCAAAAACTGACTAGGAGATATTGATGGTCAATACTTTGGAGCTAGCAAAATATATTCTTAAGCATTCAAACAAAGAATTGAGCAACTTGGAATTGCAAAAAACTTTGTATTTCACAGAGCTTGACTATATTAAAAAGTTTGACAAACACCTAGTTTCTGATGATTTTGAAGCTTGGAAATATGGGCCTGTTGCAAGAGAGGTGTATTACGAATATCGTAATTACGGTGTCAATCCTATTGACAAACCTAAAGAAGAAACGCTCTTGCAAAATCTTAGAAAAGATGAACTTGAAACCATCAATCGCTCCATAGAAAAATGCAACAAAAAATCCTATTGGGATTTAGTGAAAGAGAGTCATAAAGAAGATGGTGCTTGGCATAAAAGCTTCAAAGAAGATAGAAAAGAAATCATTAGTAAAGATTTGATCAGACAAGAAGCCAAACAAGCAAATGGAAACTAAAGAAGAAGATAAAGATAAAAAGCTAGAAGAAATGATTGTATTGCTGTGCGAAGAGGGGGGATTTGTCTAGTCAAAAAGATCAAATCATCAAAGATCTCAAAGAAATCTATGAAGGAGAATACAAGCATAAATACTCAAAAATCACAACTATTATTTTAAATTCCACAAGGGATAAAGAGCAAGCCTTTATGACGCTCACACAAAATATAAGGACACTCAAAGAGATTCAAGATAATAAAGAAGTTGAAAGCATTAAGCCAAAACTAGAAAAGCTTTATGATCACATGAATTTAGAGTGTATCAGACTGCAAGATTTTGATGAGAAAATGAGTAGAGTTAAAGATGTTTCTATAAAGTTAAAAGATGATCTAAATAAAAACTATAAAAAATTAAGCGGAGAATTGAATAAGCAACAAACGCAATACATAACCATTTTAGGTATTTTTGCCTCTATTGTTTTAACATTTGTTGGAGGATTGGCGTTTTCCACTTCTGTTTTATCAAATATTGACAAAGCGAACGCCTATCGTTTGGTTTTTGTTATGGCTTTTATAGCTTTATTTTTTGGGAATATTTTGTATCTGCTTTTTTCTTTTTTATCAAAAATATCCTTATCAAAAGAGAAAAAAGATAAACAAGAAAATTTTTTCAAAAAACCTATTTTTTGGTTTAATTTAATAGTTACAATTCTACTTGTGATTGGTTTTTGTGGAGAATTGCATATAATACAGAGATTAGTTTCTAAATATCTTTAAATTCAACCCAACCCATTTTTTGCGTCCATTCCAATAAAACTTGATTTGAAAATTTCAATACTCATTCATTAAAAAACCTGAACTATTTCTTTCAAGTTTAGCCTTAAGAAATCCAATCACGCGCTTATTTAATACCGCTCTTAGCTTAAATTCCTTTTGATTAAGGACTCAATAAGTTCCACAGAAATCATTTCAATTCTTAAACAAAGACTCTAAAGCTTCTACCCCTACTTTTTGCGTTTCTTTTTCGTTTTCATTTTCTGCGTTTTCTTTCACGCTAGGAATGGTTTCAAACTCTATGTGATAGCCTGTAAGCATGGACGCTAAACACACATTCACCCCGCCTTTACCGATAGCCTTAGATTTTTCAATGTCCAATAAACGCACTTTAGCCTTTTGCAAATGGTTATTGACAATGAAACGCTCTTGAACGGATTCTTTTTCTTCAGCATTCAATTCTTCTATAGGGATTTTTTTAACCTCAACGCTTAAAATTTTGGCTGGAGCGAGCGCGAGAGTGATATAAATTTCAGGCACATTAGAATACTCTATGCAATCAATGTTTTCTTTATTCAATTCGTTACTGATCGCATTAATGCGCACGCCCTTAACCCCCACAGCCGCGCCTATGGGATCAATCCTAGCGTTATGGGAAAAAAAGCTCACTTTCGCTCTGTTGCCTGGGATTCGCGCGCAATGGATGATTTCAATTTCCTTATCTTTAATTTCAGGGACTTCTAATTCCAACAAGGCTTCAAGCATTTTAGGGGTGGTGCGGCTCAGCTCTAATAGTAAGCCTTTTTTCGTGCGTTTGACTTGCGTTAAAACCGCTTTAATGCTATCGCCTATTTTAAAACTCTCGCCCTTGATGCGATGGCGCATGGAAAGAACGCCCTGAAATTGCTGCTCAATCTCAATAAAGGTGTTTTGATTGTGATCCACTAAAATCACTTGCCCCGTTAAAACGCTGTTAAGACGCTTTTGAAACGCTTCAAAGTGGCTGTCTTCTAACGCTTTTTCTAGCTGGTATTGCAAATCTTTAAAAAGGCGGTTGATCGCTCCTTGTTTCATGCTCTCCAAACTCAAGCTATAGGACAATTCGTCTTTAATCTTAACGCTTGGATCCATTTCTTTGGCTTTAGACAAGCTGATGTATTTAGAAGGATCGTTAATCAACCTTTCATCATCATCTTCTAAAACTTCTACCAACTGGATAAGCTGGAGCTGCTTGTTTTCTTCAACCACCAAGTAACGCGCTAGGGGGTCTAATTCATTTTGTGCCATTTTTAACAAACAGCCTTGAATCACTTTTGAAATCATCTCTTTAGGCAAATTTTTTTCATACGCAATGCATTCTATAAGATCGCTGATTTTTTCCATTTTTAAGTTCCTTTAAATTGATGTTCTATCGTTTTTTGTCATTCTCTATTGTGGGGGAGCGGTGCGTTTAAAAGAAATTTTATTATAGCGAATTTTTAAGCCTTGTTAAGGATTTCTGCTAAAACCAGAGCGATTTTTTCCAAATCTTTTTCATTCAGGCTAAAGACTTCAAAACACACAAATGCGCATGAAATTCTTGTAATAACGCCTTTTTGAAAAAGCTTTAAATAAAGTTTCTCGCAATCTAAATTCTGGGTGTTTTTGGACTGGATTTTCACGCAAAAGGATTCTAATTCTCTACCAAACAAATTCCCTATTTTAGAAAAGCTAGAGGCTATGCTCACGTTCAATTCCAAAGGCTTTAAAAGGGCGTAGAGTTTCAAGGCTTTTTGCAATAAGGCGTCTTTAGTTTGGTGGAGTAGCGCATGAATGGTGATTTCTTCTTGATGATTGACCCATGCTTTTAGGCTGCAAAAAAGCAAGGTGAGCGTGATTTTACCCACCCTCAAGGCTCTATAAAGGGGGTGGTTTTTTAACATTCCAACCCATTCTTTTTGCCCCATAATAATACCGGCTTGAACGCTGTTAAAGCATTTATCCGCGCTAAAGCTTAAAAGCGATGGTTTTAGGGCTAAAATTTCTTCCAAAGCCGTTCTGTTTAACAAATCCACATCCCCTAAATTGTAATAATCTATCAAATCATGCTCTTTAGCTAGGGCTTGCAAATCTTTAAAGGGCGTGTCTTTTTTGAAAGCGGGGTTGTGGGTTTTAAAGAGCATTTTGCTGTTTTCATTCAAGGCTAAGCGGTAATCCCTTAAATAAGCGCGACTGGTATTCCCCACTAAATGCAGCCTAGCCCCACTATTTAACAAAATATCTTTAAGGTTAAAATCCCCCCCCACTAATTCTCCATAAGAAACAACGATTTCTTTTTCTTGCGCTAAAGCGTTAGCGATGAGGAATACCGCACTGGTGTTATTGTTCACAATCAAAATTTCTTCGGTGTTAAAACACGCCTTAAAAAGCTGTTTTAAAGGGGTTAAGCGGTTCTTTTTTTTAGCGGTGTTGAGATCGCATTCTAAATCAATGGGTTGGGTTAAAACTTCTTTTAAATAAGGTTCAATTTTTTCATAAAATTGCGGGCTAAAAAACGATCGCCCATGAGTTTCATCAAAAACGCTCGCACTCGCGTTGATGATTTTTTGATAAGGGTTTTTCAAAAGATCCGGGGTTATTTCAAGCGTTTCTTTAGCCATAGTGAAGCGCGTTTGCTTTTCCTTTTTGAAAATTAAAATAAAGCGTTATCTTAAACTAAACCCGCTAAATTTTTGATAAAACTACTTTTTTAAAATCCTTAAGAGCGTCTTAATGAGTTTATTGAGCGAGCGGAACTTTTTCCATAGAGTTTGGCGGTTTCTATAGGGCTTTTTCATGCTTGTTTCCATGTTTAAAATTCAAAAAGAAATCCTAGGATTTCTTTCATTTTAGAACTGATAGGATACCTCAAAACGCGCGTTAAATCCAGGAGCCGGGAGCGCCATGCGCTTGCCTTTGGGGATCATATCGCTCGCTGGAGCGTCCGCGCTCGCTTGAAACACAGAAGTTTGATCCACATATTGCTTGTTTAAGATATTATTAAACACGGCTGAAATCCTTAAACCCTGCCATTTTTTAGAAGGCGGAGTCCAATTGATAAAGATATTATGCACGCCATACCCGGGTTTATGGATTTTGATCAAGCCGTATTGCGGGTAATAGATAGAATAGCCCTCATAATACATGTTAGTTACAAAGCGCGAGAGCCAGGTTAAAGTAAGCCCCCACCTGCGAACATCATAATCGGCTTTTAAGATAAACACATTCCCAGTCGTTGCAGCTAGAGCGTAAGTGTCCGCTAATAAATGCCCCCTAGCCGTTGGCCAAGAGCGAGCCACTGAGAAAGTCCCTAAGAAATTCTTATACCTCACATTCCCTGAAACTTCATAACCATAAATATTAATGGTTTCGGGCAAATTCCCTGACATGTTTTTTGCGGTCGCGTTACCCCCTCCATTTTTAGAAGTGTCTTGCCCATAGCTGTTGATGAAGTTATTGATGACTTGATAGAACGCTGCCCCGCGCACGTTGAAATACTTGCTGTTGAAATCCACATTAAATTCCACATTTTGACCGATCGCAGGACGCAAATTCCTTTGATAAATCACCGTGGGATCGCGCATCAAAACGCCATCACCAGGCAAAGCCCCCTTAGTTACATATGCATAGCTCACTTTCAAGCCAATGCTTTCAATGGGGTTATAAAGCACGGTTGCAGAAGGCGAAAAACCAGAAGTTACATGCGTGCGGCCGTTTTTGTCTAGCAAGGCGTAAATATCATAACGAGTTCCCGCACCCACGATCACATTGCTTAAAATGTTGTAGTTTGCTTGCATAAACCCTCCGATGATATTGCCGATCGCATGCGAATTTTGGGGCATGTTACGATAGAGCGGGTTAGGCGTGTTGAGATTTTGAGGGTATTGAGAGCTTTGATCGGTGTAGTAATGGCGGTAAGGCAAGCCCGGCCCGTTAGGGTCGTTAGGATCAATATTGTTTTTATAATAGCCGTTTTTGCCTTTATCCAATCCAGAGAAAACGCTCAGGTTTTGATAAATCATGCCGTATTCAAACACGTTCCCATAATCTTCGCTAATGGGGTGGGTAACTTTAACATTAACGCCCGAGTTGATTAAAAAAATCCTTCTGGCTAAAGTCCCCTCAGCGTCCGCATTCCCTAAAGTCCAATCGTTCGCACTAGGGTTTTGAGCGTTAGGGGGGGTCATGTCATAATCAGGATTTTTAGGGACAAGCCCATGATAAACATTCGCGCTTGTAGAAAGCATGGTAGCGTTAAGCTGCCCATACCCTGCTTGCGCCCCTCCACTAGAATCGCTATCCCCTTGCCAATTAATAGAATTAGGCGCGCCATAGCCTATTTGATAGCCTCCATTAGAAGGCCTGATAGCCCCTTGCGTGCATTGGCTGATATTATCCGGGTTGTTACACCACTCTTTCACTTCAGGGATGTAATCCGGGTTGGCTGGCTCGTTAGAATTGTAAGCGAAAGGATTCACCACAGGGTTATAATTGCCCCCCCTTACCCCTAAAAAGGCGGTGGATTCAACGCGCGGCTGGTTAAAATTAGGGCCGCCCTCATGCTTGTATTTCAAGCTCAAATTGTGGTTGAAATTAATGGTATGGGCTAATTCTTTCCCAAAGTCAATCACAAAGGGGGCTGGTTGGCTTCCTGGGTCATTGGCTTTAGAGAGGGCTGAAGTGGTGTTAGGGCGTAAAAGTCTTGTAGAATTGTCTCGTGTGAGGTTGTAGCTCACGCTAATGCTATCGGTTTCGTTGATATAGCCATTAATTTTAGCTAAAACGCTATTGACTTCACTGGGAGTCCCTACGCTCATTTCGCTATTGCTTGGATCTTGTAAATCGTAGTTAGGGTGGAAGACATTCCTAAAAGCGTTGTTCCCGTCTCTGTAGTAAAAAATATTTTGATGGTTGTAATAGGCTAGAATATCCCAATTCTTCCCACGATAGGCCGCCGTGGCGTTCATGCGGTATCCAAAGTTGGTGTAAAAGGCTGCTTCCGCTTTAGCCCCATAAGTTTGATTCTTTCTTAAGAAGTCGTTAGCGTCAATCGTGGTGAAAGACAATTTACCCGCCACCGCACCAGGACCCGCTGAAGCGTTCGCCGCCCCTTTAATCACTTCCACTTCTTTAATCATGTTGGGATCGATCACGGTGTTAGCGTCATGGTGGAAAATGTTACCATTTTGAGCGACGCCATCTATCGTTACCCTTAAAAGGCGGCTCTCAATCCCCCTAACATAGATCTTTTGCGCCATTAAGCCCCCACTGGCCACATTCACATCCGCCCGAGTCCTAAAAATATCACGGATTTGGTTGCTTTGGCGTTGTTGGAGCTCTTTTCTGTCAATATACATTTTATTGTTGTATTCAAAAGTCCTTTCACCCTTAGTGGTTACCTTACCCAAAGTGTGGGTATTTTCTTGAGCTTGCAAATTGCTAGCGACAATACAAGAGACAAACACGATACGAAATTGATTTCTAAGCATTTCTTTTAGCCTTTTTATTTACTTTTTTCTAAAAATTTAGTCAAGTTTTGAACCTAAGGTTATTATTACATTATTCTATTTAATAATACCTTAAATTTGTTTTAGGATTAAGAAAATACCAAGAAAAATATGATTAAAAAAAGTTTTAGCATTTTACTGAGCGGCTGAATCAAGCGCTATTCGTGAAGAAGCGTTGCTCATTCCTTTTAAAAACATTTGAGAAGACACATTGATTTCAGCGTTTTGGCGGAAAATATCGCTTGGCTGGTTGCTCTGGCGCTCTTCTAAATCATGGCGTTTGATGATAATGGTATTCCCCCATTGAAAAGGTCTATAAGCGCGCTTTTTTTTAATGATAAAATGAGGTTCTAAATTTAAAAATTGCGCATAACTCGGGAAATATAACGGCTCTAATAAAGGGTTTATGGGGTGTGCTTTTAAAACCATAAGGAGGAAAAAGAGGCTAAAGATTATTTTCATAGCAAATTTTCACGCTCGCTCCCACTTGAGAATTGGGAGAAGTTTCTAACTTGCTGATTTTTAAATAAAGCTCAGAAATTCCACTATAGTGCGTTTTTAAAGCATGGCTCAAATCTTTCAGGGCGTCTTCAATGAGAAGGTATTGTTTTTCTTGCATCATCTTTTGAATAAGCTCTTGGATTTCCATGTAGTCCAAATAAGCCTTGTTGGGTAATTCCGTGTAGAAAAGATCCAAATCCACGCTTATTTTTTGGGGTTTTAAGCGTTCAAACTCTAAAATCCCCAAAATCGTTTCAAACACCAAGTTATGGATATGAACGCCTTGTTTAGTTTTCATAAGACTTTCTTTTCCTTGCCGGCTAATAAATTAAAAATATTGCCCGCATGCTTGATAAGGGTGAAAATAAAAATAAGCACCATCGGCGTTTGCGTGCCGACTTCTTTAAGGATATTGACGCTATCTGGGATATGCATATAAGGCACAAAAAAGATAAGAACAGTCGCTGTGCCTACCCCTAGAATGCTAGCGAGTGAAGAGATTTTAAGCACCTTACCCACAAAAAACCACACCGTCAAGCCGATGAGGCTTTCAATAGGAATGAGCAACACCACAGAGCCCATGATCGTAGAAACGCCCTTGCCTCCATTGAAATTCAAAAAAGGCGAATAACAATGCCCTAAAATGCTAGCGATAGCGACCATCCATTGCAAACTATAATCTAACCCAAACAATTTGCTTAAAAACACCGCAAACATGCCTTTGAATAGATCCAAGATTAAGACTAATAAGGCCATTTGTTTAGCGTTACTCACGCCCTTACTTTGTAAAGCGCGTAAGACATTCGTTGCGCCAATGCCCCCCGATCCGATTTTAGTAATATCCATGCCATAAAAGATTTTCATTAACGCATAGCCAAAAGGAATCCCCCCAATCAAATAGCCCAAAAGGGTGAAAATCACATTGATATTGGTTAGGAAATTCAAAACGCCTTCCATAAATACCCTTTCAAATAAAATAGCGATCATTATAACATGTTGCTTTTTAAGTGAAAGCGTTAAGTTGTTAGGGTATAGTGGCTTAAAAATTTTAGGATATTGAGAATGCTTGAAACTTCTAGCCATTTTTTAAAATCGTTTCGTTTGAAGCGTTATATAGGGTTTTTATTGATTTCTTTAGCGTTATTAATCACGCCATTTGTTCGCATTGATGGGGCGCATTTGTTTTTGATCTCTTTTGAGCATAAGCAACTGCATTTTTTAGGCAAGATCTTTAGCGCTGAAGAATTGCAAGTCATGCCTTTTATGGTTATTTTGCTTTTTATAGGGATTTTTTTCATCACCACTAGCCTTGGGCGTGTGTGGTGCGGTTGGGCTTGCCCGCAAACCTTTTTAAGGGTGCTTTATAGAGATGTGATTGAAACAAAGATTTTCAAACTCCATAAAAAGATCAGCAACAAGCAAGAAAGCCCTAAAAACACCCCAAGCTATAAGGCGCGTAAAGCATTGAGCGTTTTATTGTTCGCTCCTGTTGTGGCGGGGCTAATGATGTTATTTTTCTTTTATTTCATCGCCCCTGAAGACTTTTTTATGTATCTTAAAAACCCTAGCGATCACCCTATTGCTATGGGTTTTTGGCTTTTTAGCACGGCTGTGGTGCTGTTTGATATAGTGGTGGTTGCGGAGCGTTTTTGCATTTATTTATGCCCTTACGCTAGGGTGCAATCGGTGTTGTATGACAATGACACCTTAAACCCCATTTATGATGAAAAGCGCGGCGGAGCGCTTTATAATAATCAGGGCCATCTTTTTCCCTTACCTCCCAAAAAACGCAGCCCAGAAAACGAATGCGTGAATTGTTTGCATTGCGTGCAGGTTTGCCCCACGCATATTGACATTAGGAAGGGTTTGCAATTAGAATGCATCAACTGCTTAGAATGCGTGGATGCATGCACGATTACCATGGCTAAATTCAACCGCCCTTCACTCATCCAATGGTCTTCAACAAACGCCATTAACACGCGCCAAAAAGTGCGATTAGTGCGTTTAAAAACGATCGCTTACATGGGGGTTATCGCTATTGTGATCGCTCTTTTAGCCATCACTTCGTTTAAAAAAGAACGCATGCTCTTAGACATTAACCGCAACAGCGATCTGTATGAATTGCGATCTAGTGGGTATGTGGATAACGATTACGTGTTTTTATTCCACAACACGGACAATAAAGACCATGAGTTTTATTTCAAAATTTTAGGGCAAAAAGACATCCAAATCAAAAAGCCTTTAAATCCTATCGCCATTAAAGCCGGACAAAAGATCAAAGCGGTAGTGATTTTAAGAAAACCCCTAAAGAGCAACGCTACAGAATACAAGAACGCTAAAGACGCTCTAATCCCTATTACCATACAAGCTTATAGCACAGACGATAAGAATATTACGATAGAAAGGGAATCGGTGTTTATTGCGCCAAGTGAAGATTGAAGCCTAAAACTAGCGCTCAATCACTTCATAAGGCAAGCCTTGTTTGATCAATTCTTCCATAAAGGGATCGGTGTTTAATTCTTCTATGTTAAACACCCCAGCCCTAAAATGATCCGCACTCCAAGTGTCATTACAAATCATTTTAGCCGCACACATCGCTGGCACGCCGGTGGTGTAGCTTATGGCTTGCGAACCCACTTCTTCATAGCATTTTTTATGATCGCACACGTTGTAAATGTAGAGCGTTTTGTCTTGGTTGTTTTTAATGCCGGTCATATAGCACCCGATGTTGGTTTTACCGGTGGTGTCTTTGGCTAGAGTGGCTGGATCCGGAAGTAAGGTTTTTAAAAATTGTATCGGCACGATTTTTACGCCTTGATGCTCTATTTCTTTAATGCCTAGCATGCCGACATTTTCTAAGCATTTCATGTGGGTTAAATAATTTTGAGAGAAAGTCATAAAAAACCTCGCCCTCCTCAAGCCTTTAATGTTTTTGACTAACGATTCCAATTCTTCATGGTATAAAAGATACGAATCCATTTCGCCAATCTGCGGGTAAGCCCACACTTGCTTGATTTCTAAAGGCTTTGTTTCAATCCATTTGCCGTTTTCATAATAACGCCCTTTAGAGCTGACTTCTCTCAAATTGATTTCAGGGTTAAAATTCGTGGCAAAAGGGCGTTTGTGATCCCCAGCGTTGCAATCTAAAATATCTAAAGTGTGGATAGTGTCAAAATGGTGTTTTTGAGCGTGAGCGACATAAGCGTTAGTAACGCCCGGGTCAAACCCAGCCCCTAAAACCCCTAAAATCCCCACTTCTTTATAAGCCCTATCAAACGCCCATTGCTCTTTGTATTCAAATTTCGCTAAATCCGGGTGCTCGTAATTGGCGGTATCAATGTAATGCGTTTTAGTCTCTAAACATGCTTGCATGATCGTTAAATCTTGATAGGGTAAAGCCACATTGATAACGACTTTAGGCTTGTGTTTTTGGATTAAAGCGACTAAGGCTTGCGTATCATCGGCATCCACTTGCTCAACGCCAATTTCCCCCAAACCCTTTTTGAGCATGCTTTCTTTAATCGCATAGCATTTGTCTAAGCTCCTGCTCGCTAAAATGATATTTTTAAACACATCCCTGTTCATGCCCATTTTGTGCACTACCACACTGCCTACGCCACCAGCTCCAATTTGTAATACTGTATGCAAGGAACACCTACTTTCTAACTGATCTCGTTCTTTTAGGGGGTATTATATTATAATAAGATAAATTTGATTAATAAGGATGCAAGCTTGCAAGAAATTAAGTTGGATATTTATGCCACTTTGGTGTGCATGGTTTTAGTGCTGCTTTTGGGGCGTTATGTGATTTCTAAAGTCAAGTTTTTGCGCGATTATGATATTCCAGAGCCTGTTGTGGGCGGGGTTTTAGTCGCTTTTTTTATCATGTTAGCGCGTCAGTTTTACAATTTTGGCTTGCAGTTTGATTCTTCTTTAAAAGATCCTTTAATGCTGACTTTTTTATCACCATTGGTTTGAGCGCGGATTTCAAATCTTTACAAAAAGGCGGGAAAATGCTTGCGGTTTTTTTGCTGGCTGTGGCGGGGTTTGTGGTGTGTCAAAATGCAGTGGGGATTTCTATCGCTAGCCTTTTAGGGGTCAATCCTTTAATGGGGCTTTTAGGGGATCGATCGCTTTAGTGGGAGGGCATGGCACTAGCGCGGCATGGGCTAATTTTTTCACCCAACCACCTTATAATTTTAGCTCTAGTTTGGAAGTGGGCATGGCGTGCGCGACTTTTGGCTTGGTGAGCGGGGGGATTATTGGAGGGCCTGTCGCTAAGTATTTGATTTCTAAATACAAACTAGAGCCTAAAGACACTAAAGAAAAAGACACTTTAGAGGGCGTGGTGTCTAAAGGTTTTGAAACCCCTAAAGAGCAGCGCCTAATCACCGCATCCAGTTTTGTAGAAACCTTAGCTCTCATTGCAATAGCTTTATTAGTGGGGACTTTTTTATCGCATTTGATGCCTAAAAGTTTCACTTTACCGACTTTCGTGTGGTGTTTGTTTGTGGGGGTTATCTTAAGGAACGCTTTGTCATTTTTTAAAATCCATAGCGTGTTTGACAGAGAGGTTTCAGTTATAGGGAATGTGAGTTTGAGTCTGTTTTTAGCCTACGCTTTAATGAGCGTGAATTTATTGGAATTGTTAAAACTCGCTGTGCCGTTAGCGGTTATTTTGAGCGTTCAAGTGGTGTTTATGATCCTTTATGTGGTGCTGGTAACCTTTAGGGTATGCGGGAAGGATTATGATGCGGCGGTGTTGTGCGCGGGGCATTGCGGTTTTGGGCTTGGAGCGACCCCAACGGCTATGGTGAATATGCAAACCATCACCAACCACTATGGGCCATCGCATGTAGCGTTTATCGTCGTGCCTTTAGTGGGAGCGTTTTTTGTTGATATTATTAACGCTTTAGCGATTAAGGGCTTTTTGCTTTTGCCTTTTTTCCCTAGTTAAACCATGAGACTTTATGAAAGTTTATTAGAAACTTGCTTGAATAAGGCGTGGGAATATCAAACCCTAGCCTTAGAAAACCCAAGCGTGGCCTGCATGGTGTTAGATAAAAACCATGAGATCTTGAGTTTAGAAACCCATAAAAAAGCCAAAACCCCGCATGCAGAAGTCTTAGCCGCTAAATCAGCGTTAAAGATTTTACGCCCCCATTTAAAAAGCGATTTAGAAAAATTAGAAGACCCTAAAATTTTAAGCGATTTTTTAAAAACGCGCCACGATAACGCCTTTAAAGACTGCGTTTTTTTAATCACCTTAGAGCCATGCAATTCTTATGGCAAAACCCCGGCGTGCAGCGGATTGTTAGAAATTTTAAAACCTAAAAGAGTGGTCATTGCCACAGAAGAAAACGAAGCCAAAAAAGGGGGTTTAGCAAGGCTACAAAAGGCTTATATTGAAACAATAATTTGTCGCAATTTAGAAAACAAGGCTAAGGATTTGCTCTTGCCTTTTAGGGTAATGGAACAAAAGGGGCGTTTTAATTTGTTCAAACTCGCTTTAAGGATGAATGGGGATTACCATCATGGCAAGATCACCGGGCAAAAAAGCGTTATTTTCACGCACAACCAGCGTGCGGTATGCGACACGCTCATCATTTCTGGGAAAACCATAAGAACGGACAACCCCTTATTAGACGCTCGCTTTTGCGACAGCTTTTATCACAATAAAAACCCCAATATCGCTATTTTATCCAAGCGCTCAATTAATCCTAATTCAAAAGTTTTTTTTGCACCCAATCGTTTGGTTAATATTTTCAACAACCCTAAAGATTTACCCCTAGAGAAAGGGTTTAATTTCATTGAAGGGGGGTGGGGATTATTTGAGAGCTTGAGGGATAAAATAGACGCGTTGCTTTTGCATTCGCATGCGTCTATGATTGGCGAAGCGTTTAGCGCATTCGCTTTAAAAACCCCTTTTAAGGGGCGGTTGTTGCATGCACAAATCTTAGAAAATGAAGCCCTTTTATGGATAGAAAACTCTTAAGATTATACCAGCCCTTAAACGCTTATTCTTACAATAGCGATTCGCTTTTTTTATACGATTTTTCACGCCCTTTTATCAAAAATAGCGGCGCGATTTTGGACATAGGCTCAGGGTGTGGGGTTCTAGGCTTGCTCTGCGCTAGAGACAACCCGCTAGCGAGCGTTCATTTAGTGGAAAAGGATAACAAAATGGCGTTTTGCTCCCAAAAAAACGCCCTTAAATTCCCTAACGCTCAAGTGTTTGAAAGCGATTTTTTAGATTTTAACCCTCCGATTTTGTATGATGCGATTGTGTGCAACCCTCCTTTTTATGCTTTAGGCTCTATTAAATCTCAAATTAAAGGGCATGCGAGGCACCAGAGCGAATTAGACTTCGCTTCTTTAGTGGCTAAAGTGAAAAAATGCTTAAAACCTAAAGGGTATTTTATTTTTTGCTATGAAGCCTTGTCGCTTTGCTTGGTCATAGAGAGTTTAAAAAGCACTAAACTCACGCTAGAAACTTTAAGGTTTGTTCAAAGTTTTAAAGACAAAAACGCCCATTTGATGCTTGGAGCGGCTAGGAATAATTCCAAAAGCGCTCTAAAAGTTTTGCCCCCTTTAATCACGCACCATTCCAAAAACCAAAGCGACAACACCAAAGAAGTTCTAAGCATCTATCAAACCTGTAACACTTATTCTATCAAAGCGCTTCTGAATTAGCGCCCTTAAATTAAGGATTAAAAAAATGAAATGTTCGCATTGCCAGTTGGAGTTTAAAGAAAGTGAGCTTTTTAAAGAGGTGATCCATCACAAGGAATTGTATTTTTGCTGCACGGGGTGCGCTAGGGTGTATGCGTTATTGTTAGATTTGAATTTAGAGAGCTTTTATGACAAATTAAACGATTCCACTTTAGCCCCCGTAACGCCCCAAGATTCAATGAGCACTTTGGAATTAGAACAAGCCCTTGAAGAAAACAATAAAAGCGATTTTATCCTTAATCTTTTGCTAGAGAAAACGCATTGCAACGCTTGCTTGTGGCTCAATCAAAAGGTTTTAGAGCGCTTAAAGGGGGTTAAAAAAGTGAGCGTGAATTTCACCACCCACCATTTACAAATCGTGTTTGACAAGTCTTTAAACCCTAAAGAGATTATTCAAAAAATTGAGAGTTTGGGTTATGGGGCTAAAATTTATAACGCAAAAAATTACGCTCTAAAAGCCCAAAAAGAGCAGCGCTCCTACTTGCTCACTTTGAGCGTGGGGTTTTTTGCCACCATGAATTTGATGTTTATTGCCATTGCCAAATATGCGAGTTATGGTAGCACGAGTTATGGTAGCGGCATGGATAAGCTTATGCAAAGGAATTTGGATCTCGTATCGCTCTTTTTAAGCTTGTTGGTGCTAGTGGTGGTGGGGCGTTTTTTCATTAAGGGGGCGTTTTACGGGCTAAAAAATGGCGTTTTGGGCATGGATTTGAGCGTGTCTTTTGGAGCGTTATCGGCGTTTGTTTATTCCATTTATGCGATGTTGGTGTCTCAAGAGACTTATTTTGAAGCGAGCAGCACGATTTTAACGCTTGTTTTTGGCTCTAAGTTTTTGGAATTAAAAGCTAGGCTGTTTGCGAATGAAAAATGCCTGGCCCTAGAATCGCATGAAATCCATAGCGTGATTGTTGTAGAAAAGGACAAACAAATAGAAAAACACCCTAAAGATGTGGCGATAGGCTCTGTTGTTTGGGTGCCAAGCGGGGCTAAAATCGCTTTAGATGGCGTGCTTTTAAATAACGCGAGCGTGGATGCGTCTTTGATCAGTGGGGAGTTTAAGCCTTTGGAATTGGAGGTTAATGATCCAATTTTAGGGGGTTATGTGAATGTGGGCGTGCCTTTTAGCTATCAAGTGAGCGCGACTTTTCAAAACTCACGCCTTTCTAGTTTGCTAGAAACTTTAAAAAAGAGTTTTTTAGAAAAGCCCTTAATTGAGAGCAGCGCGAATCAAATTGCGGATATTTTTTCTAAAGCGGTGTTGTTTTTAGCCTTTGTGAGCTTTTTATTGTGGCAATTTGGTTTGGGGGGTAATTTTGAAAAAGCCTTAATGGTGTGTATTAGCGTGTTGGTCATCAGCTGCCCTTGCGCGTTCGCTTTAGCTACGCCCATTGCGCTAGTGATAGGGGTGTTTAAAAACCCTTTGATCGTGTTTAAAGAAGCGTTGTTTTTAGAAACTCTGGCTAAAGTGAAAAAAATCTTTATAGACAAAACCGGCACGCTCACGCAAAAAGAAGTCCTTTTAAAAGAAAAAATCATTCATGAAGAATTTGATGAAAGGCTTTTAAAGAGCCTTTTAAAAACCAGGGAGCATTTAGCCCATAGCACGATCCTTAAAACTCTAAATGGCGATGAGGTCAGTTTAGAAAAGATAGAGTTTTTCGCTCATGGCTTAAAAGCGAATTATCAAAACGAAACTTTGCTAGTGGGGAGTTTGAAATTTTTAAAATCCATGGGGGTTGATTTAAAGGTTAAAGAGAGCGCTAATATCATGGTAGGTTTTGCGAAAAACAAGACCTTATGCGCGTTATTCATTTTAGAAGAGCGTTTGAAAACTAACGCTAAAGAAGTCATTCAAACTCTACAAAATCAAGGCTTGGAATTAGAGATTTTAAGCGGGGATAATGAAAGCTCGGTTAAGGAGTGCGCGAAAAAATTAGGGATTTCTAAGTATCATGCCAATCTGACCCCTGAAGATAAGGCTCAAATCGTCAGTTCTTATCAGGGCGTTTGCGCGATGATAGGCGATGGCAATAATGACGCGCTAGCCTTAAAACAAGCGAGCGTTTCTTTGGGGTTTGAAAAAAGCGCTTTGAGTAAAAGCGCATGCGATATTTTGCTTTTAGAAGAGGATTTGAGTTTGCTAGAAAAAGCGTTTGATAACGCTCAAAAAGTCTATCAAGTGGTGTTGCAAAACATTGTTTTGAGTTTGATTTATAACGCTATTTTAATCCCAGTCGCTATGCTAGGATACATCAACCCTTTAATAGCGAGTTTGAGCATGAGTGCTAGTTCGCTCTTGGTGGTTTTAAATTCTTTGAGGTTGAAACGCTCTTAAACAAACCACATTGTTTTGGCTAAAATGGCGATTAAAAAGCCAAAAGTTAGAGCGATAGGGTGGATATATTTACCAATAGGGTTTTTCTTACCCAAAAATTTACACGATAAAGAAAAAAGCACCAAAAGAAAAATGCTTAACGCTAAGATCACTTTAAGCATGAGTATCTTTTGAAAAGGGGTTTCACACCAGCCTTTATCGCCCCCATGTATTGACTAAGCATCATGCCCCCTGTTAAAACAAGCCCTAAAACGCATAAGGGCATGATTTTGATCGCTCTTTGAGTGATTCCTGCATTCGCTTTATTGGCAAACTCTTCGCCAAACATTTTCTTCACATTGGGGAAAATTACCCCATCAAAAAACAAGTAGCCAATAAAAATGATGGCGCACAATAAATGAACAACCAACACATAAGGATAAATCGCATCCATTTAAAATCCTTTATTCATGGGAAAATTAAAGAGTTTTTAATCTACTATAAAAGGATTTTATTGTCAAGTAGCCCACTATTATGGGAATTTTAGGGGTGGTTTTTGTTTGACTTTTAAGATTGCAATTAGCTATAATAAAATAATTAAAAAAGTAACACTTAAGCGGAGACCCTAGAGAGTGGTGTTCAATTTTATGACAAAGAAGAAAAATAGAATGCAAGATTGCAAAATGGTTGGTAAAAATTTTAATCGTAAGGAATCTGTTTTGATAGCTCAATCTTTAGATATTTCTAAAAAAGGCTCGGTAATTTTAGGCGCTCTTTTGAGTTCGTTATGGCTGACAAACCTCTTAAATGCCCATGAAAAGAATGGCGCGTTTGTGGGGATTAGCTTGGAAGTGGGTAGGGCTGATCAAAAGACCAACGCTTATAAAAACGGCGAGTTGTTTCAAGTGCCTTTTGGCGATGTTTCAGCCAATGATAATGGTAAAGTCCCTGACGGGCAGACCGGTGGCTGTCAGCCAGCTTCAGGGACGCCAGGAACGCCAGGCTATACTAAAGCTAATTGCGTGGTCAATTGGACTTCTCGCACCATGCTTAGCACCAATAAGGACATTCCTGGCCGTAACCAGCCGATGTATGGGCTAGGCGTGATGACAGGGTATAAGCATTTTGTGGGTAAAAAAAGGTGGTTTGGGCTGCGCTATTATGGCTTTTTTGATTACGGGCATACCAATTTTTCTAACTCTAGGGCCGCTAACGCCATATCGCCCTTTTATTTGAGCGATCAAAAAGCGGACATGTATACTTATGGTTTTGGCACAGACATGCTTTTTAACGTTATAGACAAGCCTAAGGCCACGGCCGGGTTTTTTCTAGGCGTGAATTTTGCGGGTAACACTTGGACTAATAATCGTGTGGGGTATTTTAAGGACGGGTATGTTTATGGCGTCAATACGGACGCTGACGCTTACATGACTAACGCTGATGGCACAATCACTTGCGGGGACACGACGCCGGCGAGTTGTGATGTGGGGATTAACCCTAATAGCGTCTATACCACAGGAAGATTAAATGCTAAGGTGAATCACACGATTTTCCAATTTTTAGTGAATGTGGGCATTAGAACCAATATTTTTGAACACCATGGCATTGAATTTGGTATCAAAATCCCCACGCTCCCTAATTACTTTTTCAAAGGCTCTACTACCATAAGAGCGAAAAAACAAGGCCCGCTAGAGAATGGGAACCCGACCACTATCACCGGAGCAGAAACCAATTTCAGCTTAACCCAAACCTTACGCCGTCAGTATTCTATGTATTTGCGTTATGTTTATACTTTTTAAGTTTGGTAGGGTTTTGGGGTAAGGCTTGTAGCTTATACTTATATATGAAAGCTTGATTTGTCAAGCTTTTGGGTTGTCATTGAGTTGCAATAACTCTATGCTGTTTTCTATTTTTTGATAAATCTATCATTACCACTAATGAGTCCTTATGCTGTTGTGGGGATATTTCTATAATGCGTTCTAATTCTTCATTGCTAAAGATATTCATTGGAGTCAAATTTTTCTTTCAATTCTTTATTTTGATTGATAGATAGCTTTGCAAAGAGTTTAAATTAGACTAGGTTGGATTGTCTGAGATAAATACCTTTAGCGTCCTTTATACGAACGCCCTTTTGGTGTTAGAGCATAAAAACCTTTTTGCAATCTCTCAAAGAGTCCTAAACTTTGTTTTGAATGGCTATCTTTTTGATGGTGGTTGAGTTCGCCCCTAATGCTATTTTTAAAAGTATCGCTTTTGTATTTGTATCCCCACTCTTCTTTTTTATTCTCTCTTCTAATGCCTGATAAATATCTTGTAATGCTACTTGTTTAACGCCTTTTTTCTCACAAGCGAAAATAAATTCTACTATCATTGCCTTGATAGAGGGGATAGTTCCAGGAAGCAATTTTTCTTGTTTTTCAATCTCTTTAATCTTTTCTTGAATGCTTTTATCTTTTGAGACTTTTTGTTCATTTTTAATAATGGCACTAAAAACTTCATCATAGCTTTCTAAATACTCTTCATTAGGAGTGAACAGACTATCTGCATATTTTATAGAATTATAAATAGCGTTTAACTGCGTGTAATATAAGGGTTTCTTTTCTGTAAAAATGGTATTGACTTCAAAATTATTCTCCAACCCCCCTTTGGTTAAGTTGGTGCTGCCTATAATGGAAGTCTTTTCTTTTCCATTGTCAAACATATAAATTTTAGGGTGGAAGACAATATCTGTTTTATTGTTTTCTTTGTCGCCGTAGCAATAAAATCTTAATTTTTTATAAGTTTTATTTAAGTCTAGCAAAAATCGTATGGATTTTGAGTCGGTTGTTTTAAAATCAAGTCCTACAATAATCTCAAATTCTGCCCCCTTTTCTAAAGAATCAATCAAAGCATCTTGAATCACTTCAACCCCACTGTATTTTAAAAAAGCAACTGCAATATGAGTGCTTAAAGAATTTCTTAGCCCTTCAGTAATCACTTTGGGATAATTGAGATTAGATAGGATTTGAACAGAACTCACCAAAAACCTTAATAATTTTTTAGGCTATTTTACAAGTCTTAAGTTAATGTTGCATGGCAAGTTTCTTAATTTGGCCCCCTAATGAGAGCTTGAGTTATCTTGATTATAAGTTTATAAATCTTACAACCTCTTATTAAGCTTTTTAAAATACCAAAGACTGAGGGCTAAGAATACGAAAAAGGGCGATAGCACGCCTATTTCAGGAATGAGTATCCCTGAAATGCTGAACTTCCCTAAAGCAAAGAATAGCCCCCAAACAACGAGCGTGATAATGATAAACTTTAGCCCTAAAAGAGCCAGGTTTTCATAGCGGGCGAGACTGGGTGAAAAATAAGCGATTAAAACGCTTAAAAACGGCACAAAAAAGGGCAAAATCGCAAACACATACAAAAACGAGCGCACTTTTTTCGTGTCCGCATTTTGGCGCACTAAAGCATGCAAGGATAAAAGAGCGTCTGTGATAGAAACCGCAGGCTTGTTTTGATAAATGGTGTCTAAAACTTTAGGACGGAAATTTTTGAGCGTTTTAAAGGTTTCTAAACGCGTGGTGCTTAAAGCGTTTGCGCCCAGTTCAAAATTTAAGGGCATCTCATAGATAGTAGTGTCATGCAAAATCCAATACTTGTCTTCAAAAAAAGCTTCTTTAGCTTCAGCATAAGATTCCAAAGTCTTATCTTTTAGGCGAAAAACCTTGATATTTTGGGCTTTTTGCAATAAGGGATTAATCTTATCAAAATACACATAATCATCGTTGTATTTCACTAACAAATGCTCTGAGACGCTCAAAGAATTGTCTTTATAAATTAAATTTTGCGTTTTTTCTTCCATATACACAAAAGGAGTCGCGTTCAACCCCACATAAACAGCCGTGAAAAACAAGCTAATCAAAAAAATAGGGCTTAAAATCTGGCATTTGGAAAATCCAATAGAGAGCAGGGCGGTGTATTGGTTGGATTTAATGAAGGCGATGTAAAATAAAACCATCGCCAAAAGCAAGGAAATGGGCAAGGTGTAATTGAGCGCAAATAAAATATCATAGGTGAAAAATAAAATGATCATGTTCGCAGAATCAGGCATTTTATCGGCGTATTTCAGGCTGTCAATGCCTACAAAAAACAATTCCAAAGCCAAAAGCACGATTAAAAAGTATTTGAAATAATACCACCCCACAAATCTAAACAAACGCACTTTAAACCCTTATTCAAACCACGATAAAAACTTAAAATTTTTGATAGAGTGCATTTAACTTTCTATTTTTAAAGGTTTTTTAAGCGTGAAACGATTTTGCATAGCGTTAAAATCATGGCTTTCTATAAAAAATTTTAAGGCGTTTTTGGCATGTTCAAACACAGCGTTTTTTAAAGGCTCTTCGTTTTTGTGGAATTTTGAAAGCACATGCTCAACCACTCCAATCCCTTTAGAAATCCCCACCCTCAAGCGATAATAAGAATTAGAACACAATAAATCAATGGATTTTAGGCCGTTATGCCCTCCATTCCCCCACCCTTTTTAAACCTCACAACGCCTAAAGGTAAATCCAAGTCGTCATGGATAATTAAAAGCTCTTTAATTTTGTAAAAATTTTTAGCGCTTAAAACGCTCTCGCCGCTCAAATTCATGTAAGTTTGGGGTTTGAGTAAGATAAAATCCTTATAAACGCACAAATAAGCGTTGTGTTTGGGAGAAAAAGTGAAAGAAAAATCCAATTCGCTAACGAGCGAATCTAAAATATCAAAACCAGCGTTGTGTCTGGTGTGGGCGTAACGCAAAGTAGGGTTGCCTAAACCTACTAAAAGCGTCATCACCTGAAATCACTTCGCTTTAATCACACCGATCACAGCGATAGAATCATGATCTAAGATCTTCACATTCTCGTGTTTTTCTAAATCGCGCACCAAAATAGACTCATTCACGTCTAAAGGGGCTACATCTACTAAGTAGTGATCGGGCAAATGCTCTGGAGCGCATTCCACGCTGATACGCTTTTTAGAGAGCATCAAAATCCCTTTATTTTTCAAGCCCACTGGAGTGCCTTGGTGTTTGACGGGGACTTTAAATTTGGACTTCACGCCCTTAGTAACAGCGAGTAAATCCACATGGATAAGCTCGTTAGTAACGGGGTTTTTTTGGTATTCTTGAACCACGACTTCAAAAGTCTTATCCCCTAATTTCACCGGGAAAATCAAATGCTTTTTTTCCTTAAGGTATTTAATGAAAGGGTTTAATTTGAACGCGCCATTCACGTTTTCAATGCCCTTTCCATAAACATTTGCGATTAGATAGCCATCTTTTTTTAAAGCTTTAGCGTTAGCTTTAGTAATACTCTCTCTAATAACGCCTTCTAACATGTCAATCCTTTAAAATAAAATAAGGGCTTATTCTATCCAAAAAACCCTTAAAAATCAAAAACTGCTTAAAAGCTTTTCAAAGGATTGTTTGAACGCTATCAAGCCTTCTTTAAGGAGTTTTTGGGCGGTGTTTTCTAAATCAATGTTTTGGTTTTTCAATTCTTTTTTAAACGCTTCAATTTCTGTGATTTTTAAAGGGGTTTGATACTCGGTGTTTGGGTCAAGCAAATAAGCGTTTAAAGCCTCTAATGGGGCTGTGTTGATAGAGTTTTTAAAACACAGCGCTTTAATGTAATAATCTTTAGCTAAAGAATTAGATTTAACGCCGGTGGATGCAAAAAGGGTGCTTATTAGCTTATTGGCATGCTGACTGATTTGATAATAGCACTCCGTAGCGTTCATAATCCCGCTTTGAGCTTGCAAGTTTTTTGGCACTAAAGGGTCTATTTCTTTGTCAAATCGTGAGACAAACACGCTAATGACCGCTCTTTTTTGCGCTTCTTTGGCTAAGATTTGAGCGATTTCACCGGCAATTTTAGGCGAAAAGACTAAAGTTACATTAACAGGAATAGAAGCTTTAGTTAAAGCGCTAATGACTTCAAGAGCGCTTTCGCTCGCCGGGACTTTAATCATCACATTAGGGCGGTTTAATGTTTTGAATAACCGCTTGGCTTCATCAATGCTTTTAGCGGCATCATCTTCTAAAAAAGGGTCAATTTCTAGGCTAATGTAGCCGTTGTTAGGGTCTTTTTCATATAAAGGCATTAACGCGCTAGAGGCTTGTAAAATATCCTTTAACGCCAAAGTTTCATAAATTTCTTTAGCTTTTTTGCCTTTGAGTTTAGCGATTTCATCTTTATAAAACGCGCTTTTTGTGATCGCTTCACAAAACAAACTGGGGTTACTCGTCGCCCCGCAAATAGCCCCCTTATTGATGAGCTTTAAAAAGTTGTTTTCTAAAAAATCCCTTTCTATAAAATCGCACCACAAACTGAATTCTTGCATGTTTTATCCTTGTTTTAAATGTTGGTAATAGCTTTTAACGACTTCCTGGTCGCTAAAAAAAATCGTTTTGTCTTTAAAGATTTGAATATTTTCATCGCCCTTGCCTAAAATCAACAACACCTCATCGTCTTTTAAATTTTCTAAAGCGTTTAAAATGGCTTTTTTTCGGTCTTTTTCTATAATGACTTTAGAAGAATCGCTGATGCCTTTTAAAATATCCTTAATAATGTCTTCTTCGTTTTCGCTTCTGGGGTTGTCTGAAGTTAAGATGATTTTATGCGCGTAATAGCTCGCTATGGCTCCCATTTTAGGGCGCTTGGTTTTATCCCTATCGCCCCCTGCTCCAAAAAGAGCGGTGATTTTTTGGTTTTTAAAGCTTTCAAAGACTTGTTGCATGCCGTCTGTGGTGTGGGCAAAATCCACAACCACTAAAGGTTTAGAATGTACAATTTCCAAACGCCCCTTCACCCCATAAAAGTTTTCTAATAACGGCGCAATCGCTTCTAGCGGTAATTGAGTGAGCAATTTGACCCCCAAAACGCCCGCTAAGATATTATAAAGGTTGTAACGCCCTAAAAGGGGGGAATGCATAAGGGCGATTTCTTTAAGATTGGGATCTCTTAAATCTTGTTGGTAGCATAAAGACGCGCTAATAAAGGGGGTGAGCGAAAAGGCTTGAACGTTTAAATGCGCTTTTTTATCCAGCGCGTAAGTGTGCGCGTTAATGGGGTTAAAAAGGGCGTTTGTTTCATCTCTGTTGATGACTTTCAAGCCCTCATCTTTAAAAAAGCTGTTTTTAATATCTCTGTAATTTTCTATGCTTTTGTGGAAATCTAAATGATCGCTTGTGATATTGGTTAAGATTTTAAGGGCAAAATCAAGCCCAGCAATGCGCTTTTGGACAATCGCATGGGAGCTCACTTCCATAATAAAGTATTCACACCCCAAACGAATCGCTTCTTCTAAATCGCTATAAAGCTCTAAAAGAGTGGGCGTGGTCAAGCCCTTTTCTTTGATGCGTTCATCGTTAATAAAAAACCCCCTTGTGCCTAAAAGAGCGGTCTTTTTATTCAAATCTAAGAGCAAGGAATACATCAAGCTCGCTGTGGTCGTTTTACCATTAGTGCCAGTAATCCCTACAATTTTAATCTTAAAATCAAAGTAGTTTTTAAGCTCGTTAAAATCTAAAATAGCCAGGTTTTTTTCTGCAATTAAAGGGGAGTATTTTTCATTTAAAGGCGTTTTGACAAAAAGGATTTCTTTAGGGTTTTCTAAAACTTCATTCGTGTTATCGCTTAAAAAAGAATAGGCGCGGTTGCGATAAGTCAGGGTTTTTTTAAGCTTCATTCTTTAAGCCTTATTGGATTTGAGAGCGTATTCTAAAAGAGAACGCAAAAACTTATCGTAAATAAAAGAATCTTCATGCATGTTTTCAATGTAATTTATTGCTAATTCATAATAGCCATAATGGTTCAATTCTTTCAAAAATTCATAAAAATCCTCTTTATTGTCAAAAATCACCCTAGAGCTGAACATCAAATCTTCAAACGCTTCCTTAAAACCGCGCTCCAAGCTCAAGCGTTTGAAATCCGCGTACAAAATGCCGTTCAATTCCTCGCCTTTTTGAGAAATTTGCGCATCAATCTTTTCAGTCATTTGGTTCAATCCCTCATCAAAAGAAGCGATCAAATTGATGATTTGCTCTTCAGCCTGGTTTTTTAAGCTTCGTTTTTGCATAGCGATCAAGCTTTGATACAATTCATAAAAGCTATGGGCTTCTTTAGGGAAATCCTTAGCGATGTCGCTTAATAACGCCCCCACTTTGGCTTTTTGGTTGTCTTTATCCAAAAACAACACTTCAGAAAAAAGGCGTAACGCTTCAGCGTAATGGGCTTGCTTGAACGCTAAAAATCCCTCTTTAATCAACGCGCGCTTTTTAAATTCATAATCAAACTTTTGCATGCCTAATAATCCTTAAAGCTTATCAAACTCCTTAGCGTTTTCTAAGCACACCACTTCTAAATTGGGGTGAATATCCATTTTAAGCTGCCTTTCAATGACATTTTTTAAAGTGATCTTACTGCTAGAGCAAGTCTTACACGCTCCCTCTAAAGCCACATAAATTTTCATGCTTTTCACCCCTAGCACTTCAATATTACCGCCATCTTTGAGCAAGTAAGGGCGGATCTTTTCTATCACAATACGCACCGGTTTTTGTAAATCTTCATCGCTAAATTCTATCATTTTTAAAAACCTTATTTTTAAAATTTTACTTTAAGATACCATATAATGAGCCATTTTTATCAAACAACGCTTTTTAAGAGTGGCTCAAGGGCTAATTGGATAGAATAGAGCCACTATTAGAATAAGGTTTTGGTGACGATATGGAAATTAAAAACATCAAAGAGTTTGAAAAAGCTTCCAAAAAACTCCAAAAAGACACTTTAAAAATCGCTCTCGCTCTTTTGTTTCTCATCGGTGCCGCTTTGCTCGCTCTCATTTTTGGGCAGGCTAATTCTAAGGGATTGTTGCTTATTTTTGCGGCCGTGATTGGGGGGTATATGGCGACGAATATTGGCGCGAATGATGTGTCTAATAATGTCGGCCCTGCCGTAGGCTCTAAAGCCATTAGCATGGGTGGGGCGATTTTGATCGCTGCGATTTGTGAAATGCTAGGAGCGATCATTGCTGGGGGGAAGTGGTTTCTACGATTAAGGGCCGTATCGTTTCGCCTGAATTTATTAACGATGCGCATGTTTTCATTAATGTCATGTTGGCTAGCTTACTCAGTGGGGCGTTATGGTTGCATGTAGCGACTTTAATAGGCGCTCCCGTTTCCACTTCACACTCTGTAGTGGGGGGATTATGGGGGCTGGAATGGCAGCAGCTGGAATGGCAGCTGTCAATTGGCATTTTTTATCAGGTATTGTGGCCAGTTGGGTAATTTCGCCTTTAATGGGGGCTTTGATAGCCATGTTTTTTTTAATGCTCATTAAAAAGACTATCGCTTATAAAGAAGATAAAAAGAGCGCGGCTTTAAAGGTCGTGCCTTATTTGGTAGCGTTGATGAGCTTAGCCTTTAGCTGGTATTTGATGGTTAAGGTTTTAAAACGCCTTTATACGGTGGGTTTTGAAATCCAGCTGGCTTGCGGCTGTATCCTTGCACTTTTGATTTTTATTCTTTTTAAAAGATTTGTGTTAAAAAAAGCCCCGCAATTAGAAAATAGCCATGAAAGCATTAATGAGCTTTTCAATGTCCCTTTGATTTTTGCCGCCGCACTTTTAAGCTTTGCGCATGGGGCTAATGATGTGGCTAACGCTATTGGCCCCTTAGCCGCAATCAGTCAAACTTTAGAAGATGCAAATAGCCCTATGGGGAATACTTTAAGCTCTGTGCCTTTGTGGATTATGGTAGTAGGGGCAGCTGGGATCGCTTTAGGCTTGAGTTTGTATGGGCCAAAGCTCATTAAAACGGTGGGGTCAGAAATCACAGAATTAGACAAAATGCAAGCTTTTTGCATCGCGCTTTCTGCAGTCATTACCGTGCTTTTAGCCTCTCAATTAGGCTTGCCGGTAAGCTCTACGCATATTGTGGTGGGCGCGGTGTTTGGGGTGGGCTTTTTAAGGGAGCGTTTAAGAGAGCAATCCAGAAGGCGTTTTGCTAGAATCAGAGACAACATTGTAGCGGCGCACTTTGGGGAAGATTTAGAAGAAATTGAAGGTTTTTTAGAACGCTTTGATAAAGCCAATTTGAAAGAAAAATCGCTCATGCTAGAGAGCTTGAAAAAAAGCAAGAACACCGCCATCGCTTTGGAATTGAAAAAGAAAGAAAAAAAGTCGCTTAAAAAAGTGTATAAAGAAGAAGTGATCAAACGCTCCATTTTAAAAAAGATTGTTACCGCTTGGTTGGTAACCGTGCCGGTTTCTGCGCTTTTAGGTGCACTTCTTTTTGTGGCTCTTGGTTTTATAGAAAAGTATTTCTAGGGTTTTTGAAGGCTTGATTTTTAAAGTTAGGCTTAATCTTTTATGTTAAAATTCTGAGATTTTATATATTTTATATTTATCGTTAGGTTTTAGGTTTAAAGTTATGGGGAGGAATCAAGGAGCTTATTTGGATTCGTCTGAATCAATTCTGATGTTGATGGTTGCTTTTTTATTGGTGCTGTTGAACGCTTTTTTTGTGCTTTCGGAGTTTGCCCTTGTGAAAGTGCGTAAAACCCGCTTAGAAGAGCTGGTTAAAATCGGTAATTCCAACGCTAAACTCGCTTTAAAGATGAGTCAAAGACTAGACACTTATTTGAGCGCCACGCAGTTAGGCATCACCCTTTCTTCATTAGCTTTAGGCTGGGTGGGTGAGCCCGCTATCGCAAAATTGTTAGCCGCGCTGTTTGAGTCTATGGATTTGAGAGAAAATCCTATTTTTATCCATTCAATGAGCGTGGTCATAGCGTTTTTAAGCATCACTTTTTTGCATGTCGTGCTAGGCGAGATCGTGCCTAAATCTTTAGCGATCGCTAAATCTGAAAAAGCCGCTCTTTTTGCCGCGCGCCCTTTGCATGTGTTTTGGGTGGTGTTTTACCCGGTGGTGCGCTTGTTTGATGTGATCGCTCATTTCTTTTTAAAAAAAGTGGGCATCAATCCTAAAGAGCATGATGGCACGCATTCTGAAGAAGAGTTAAAAATCATTGTGGGCGAGAGTTTGAGAGAGGGCATTATTGATTCAGTGGAGGGCGAAATCATTAAAAACGCGGTGGATTTTTCTGACACGAGCGCTAAAGAAATCATGACCCCACGAAAAGACATGGTGTGTTTGGACGAAGAAAACAGCTATGAAGAAAATATAGACATTGTTTTAAAAAGCCGCTTCACGCGCTATCCTTATTGTAAGGGTTCTAAGGATAACATTATCGGCATGGTGCATATCAGAGACTTGCTCTCGCGCTCTATTTTTACCCCCAAAATGCATGATTTCAATCAAATCGTTAGGAAAATGATCATCGTCCCTGAGAGCGCTTCTATTTCTCAAATCCTTATTAAAATGAAAAAAGAGCAAATCCATACCGCTTTGGTGATTGATGAATACGGCGGCACGGCCGGATTGCTCACTATGGAAGATATTATTGAAGAGATCATGGGCGAGATTAGCGACGAATACGACTTGAAACAAGAGGGCGTGAACAAGCTTGAAGAGGGCGTGTTTGAATTAGAGGGCATGCTGGATTTAGAGAGCGTAGAAGAAGTGCTTCACATTGAATTTGACAAAGAATGCGAGCAGGTAACGCTTGGGGGCTATGTTTTTAGCTTGTTAGAGCGCATGCCTATGGAGGGAGATACAATCGTTTCGCATGGGTATTCTTTTGAAGTCTTAAGCGTGGATGGGGCTAGGATAAAACGCTTAAAAGCGGTTAAACAAGATCAGGGAGAAAATGAAGCATGAAAAAAACAACCCTCTTTGTATTGAGCTTGTTGTTCAGTAGCTCTTTAAACGCTGTTGATGGAGTTCCTAAAACCGAGCCTTCTTCTTTGAATTTGGCTGAAGACAGCGCACCTTTGAACCACCCTAACGCCCAAAAACTCTCCTTAAAAAACGCATGGAATAGGGTATTGTCTAACCATGAAGGCTTGCATGCACAAGAATACGCCATTAAGCGAGCGAGTAAAATGAAATTAGCGGCCAAGCTTTCTTTTTTGCCTCAAATTGATTTGAGCGCTTTTTATGTGTACCTCTCTAACCCCATTAAAATGGATTTTGCCAGCCAAAAACAACCGGGCGTGCAAAAAGCCACCAACCAGATCCATCAAGGCTTGCAAAACATCCAACAAAATATCCCCCCTCAAGTATTAACCCCTCAAATCCAAGCGGGCATGCAAGGGGTGATGCAAGGTTTTGGGGCTTTGAGCAGCACTTTAGAAGCCCCCTTATTGTTTTCTAAGCAAAATGTGGTGATTGGGGCTTTGAGCATTATTTATCCCCTTTATATGGGTGGGGCAAGATTCACGATGGTGCGCATTGCGGATTTGATGCAAAAAGACGCTAATGAAGTGTATCGCTTGAAAAAGCTTTCCACTTTTCAAGAGCTTGTGAGCGTGTATTATGGCATGGTGTTAAACGCAGAAGTGGCTGAAACTTTAGAAGAAGTAGAAAAAGGCCATTATAAGCATTTCCAAAACGCTTTAAAAATGCAAAAAGTAGGGCAAATCGCTAGGGTAGAAACCTTAGGCGCTCAAGTGGCTTATGATAAGGCCCATATCGCTAGCGTTAAGGCTAAAGACGTGTTAGAAGTTTCGCAACTCTCGTTCAATTCTATTTTGTCTAGCAAAGACGATCTAGCGCCTTCAAGCAAATTGGAGATCCACACCGAGAAAAATCTGCCCGATTTGAGCTTTTTTGTTGCTTCCACGCTCAATTCTTACCCAGTTTTAAAGACTTTAGAAAATCAGATTCAAATTTCTAAAGAAAACACGAAATTACAGATCGCTAAATTCTTGCCCCAAGTGAGTTTTTTTGGCTCTTATATCATGAAGCAAAACAATTCGGTGTTTGAAGACATGATCCCTAGTTGGTTTGTGGGCGTAGCCGGGCGCATGCCTATTCTTTCTCCCACAGGGCGTATCCAAAAATACCAAGCGAGCAAATTAGCCGAGTTGCAAATGAGTAGCGAACAAATCCAAGCTAAAAAAAACATGGAATTATTAGTGAATAAGACTTATAAAGAGACGCTTTCTTATTTGAAAGAATACAAAAGCTTGCTTTCTAGCGTGGAATTAGCCAAAGAAAATTTAAAACTCCAAGAGCAGGCTTTTTTACAAGGCTTAAGCACGAACGCTCAAGTCATTGATGCGAGGAACACGCTTTCTTCTATCATCGTGGAGCAAAAAAGCGTGGCTTATAAATACATTGTTTCATTGGCGAATTTAATGGCGTTAAGCGATCACATTGATTTATTTTATGAATTTGTTTATTAAAGGAAAGAATCATGTCAAATAGCATGTTGGATAAAAATAAAGCGATTCTTACAGGGGGTGGGGCTTTATTGTTAGGGCTAATCGTGCTTTTTTATTTGGCTTACCGCCCTAAGGCTGAAGTGTTGCAAGGGTTTTTGGAGGCCAGAGAATACAGCGTGAGCTCTAAAGTGCCTGGCCGCATTGAAAAGGTGTTTGTTAAAAAAGGCGATCACATTAAAAAGGGCGATTTGGTTTTTAGCATTTCCAGCCCTGAATTAGAAGCCAAGCTCGCTCAAGCTGAAGCCGGGCATAAAGCCGCTAAAGCGCTTAGCGATGAAGTCAAAAGAGGCTCAAGAGATGAAACGATTAATTCTGCAAGAGACGTTTGGCAAGCGGCAAAATCTCAAGCCACTTTAGCCAAAGAGACTTATAAGCGCGTTCAAGATTTGTATGATAACGGCGTGGCGAGTTTGCAAAAGCGCGATGAAGCCTATGCGGCCTATGAAAGCACTAAATACAACGAGAGCGCGGCTTACCAAAAGTATAAAATGGCTTTAGGGGGGGCGAGCTCTGAAAGCAAGATTGCCGCTAAGGCTAAAGAGAGCGCGGCTTTAGGGCAAGTGAATGAAGTGGAGTCTTATTTAAAAGATGTCAAAGCTACAGCCCCAATTGATGGGGAAGTGAGTAATGTGCTTTTAAGCGGTGGCGAGCTTAGCCCTAAGGGCTTTCCTGTGGTTTTAATGATAGATTTAAAGGATAGTTGGTTAAAAATCAGCGTGCCTGAAAAGTATTTGAACGAGTTTAAGGTGGGCAAGGAATTTGAAGGCTATATCCCAGCGTTGAAAAGAAGCGCGAAATTCAGGGTCAAATATTTGAGCGTGATGGGGGATTTTGCGACTTGGAAAGCGACAAATAATTCCAACACTTACGACATGAAAAGCTATGAAGTGGAGGCCATACCCTTAGAAGAGTTGGAAAATTTTAGGGTAGGGATGAGCGTGTTAGTTACCATTAAACCTTAAAAAGGATTGTTTTGTTCAGATTGATAAGCGCATGGGTTTTACAAGACAAGTTCTTGTTTGTCGTGTGTTTTATATTGCCTTTTTGTTTAGGGGTTTTAGGCACGCAAATCTTTAAACAAGAAACCCCAAGACAGCTCCCTATCGTGGTGGTGGATTTGGATAAGACCTCTACAAGCCATCAAGTGGCGTTTGAATTGGGTGCAACGAGCGCGCTTCAAATCAAACACCAAGTGGCTAGCCTTTTAGAAGCCAAACGCTTTTTAAACTCCGCTGAAGTGTATGGGGCGTTAATTTTGCCTAGAGATTTAGAGAAAAAAATCAAAATGGGGCGAAAGATTGATTTGCCCTTTTATTATAACGCTGAATATGTTTTGGTAGGGAAAACGCTCAAAAACGCTTTTTTGCAAACCGCTTTGACCTTAGACGCTAAAACCTTAGCCACCAAAGCTTTAGTGCGAGATTCCAATTTGATTTCTGCTAAAGCTCAAGCAATGCCTATTGTTTTGCAATTGCATGCCCTATACAATGAAGAAAACAATTACACGCAATACCTTTTAAGCGTGATGCTGCCTTGCATGTGGCTTATTTTTATTGCGATTGGCATGCTCAATTTCATTCAAAAAACCTCTAACATGCGCGAGCTTTTAATCAGTATTTTAGCGAATGCGTGCGTGTTTAGTTTTTGGGGGATGGGTATGGCGTTTTATTTTAATTTCATTGGCATGCAGGGGAATTATGCGCATTTGTTGTTGGTCTTTTTGGCGGTAGTTTTAATGACGCTCATTATGAGCGGGTTTGTGGTGCTAGTTTATGGCATTTCAAAAAGCGTTATTGAAACCGCGGGTGCGATTGGGGTCTATACCGCTCCAAGCTTTGCGTTTGCTGGGGTTACTTACCCGCAAAACAACATGGAAATTTTTGGGGATTTTTGGAGCCATTGCTTGCCCATTAGCCATTTTATGAAGTTCTTTTTACAAGAGGCTTATTATAAGATGGATTTTACCGAGTCTTTAAATTCGTTAATGCCGCTTGTGTTCTTTTTAATCTTTTTAGTTTTAGGGCTTTTGATTTTTTATTTTTCTTTTAAAAAAGATAGGGCTAGCGCATGAATTTTTTTAAAATCCTTTTAATGGAATTAAGGGCTATTGTTTCTCATAAGGGCGTTTTATTAATCCTTATAGGCGCTCCTTTAATCTATGGCTTATTATACCCTTTGCCTTATTTGAAAGACATTGTAACGCAGCAAAAAATCGCCCTTGTAGATGAAGACAATTCCTTCCTTTCCAGGCAATTAGCCTTCATGGCGCAAAGCTCCAACGAGTTAGAAATCGCTTTTTTTAGCCCCTCTATGCTGGAAGCCAAAAAGCTTTTAAAAGAAGAAAAAATTTATGGGATCTTGCATATCCCTTCGCATTTTGAAGCCAATATCCATAAACAAGTGCCTGTAACGATAGATTTTTATGCGAATTCCAATTACTTTTTGATTTATGGCGCGTTAGCGAATGCGGTGGTGGAGAGCATCAACGCTTTAAACGATGAAATAAGGTTCAAACGCAACGCCCAAATAGAAGAAGCTGAATTAGGGACAGACGGGATTAAGATTAAGCCTATCGCTTTGTATAACCCTAGTGAGGGGTATTTGAATTACGCGCTCTCTAGCGTGTTTATTTTCATCTTACACCAGGTGATGCTCATTGCAAGCAGCATGTTTACGAGCTCCAGGCGTTTGGAATTAGCCCTTTTAGATAAAAAGCAAATCGCTTTAAGGCTGTGCGCAAGACTCTTGGTGTTCATGGGGGCGTTTAGCGTTTTTATTTTATGGTATTTTGGGGCGCTGTTTTCTTTTTATGGGATCGAACGGCATGGGAGCGCTTTAATGGTGTTTTTGAATAGCTTGATTTTCATGCTTGCGGCCTTGAGTTTGGGGTCGTTTTTAGGCGCATGGATCAAAGATGAAGCCCACACCACTCAAATCGTTTTAATCTCTTCTTTGCCCTTGATTTTTATGATGGGTTTTGTGTGGCCTTTTGAATCCTTGCCCTCTTATTTACAGGTTTTCGTTCAAATAGTGCCAGCTTACCATGGGATCAGTTTGCTCGGGCGGTTGAATCAAATGCATGCGGAATTTGTGGATGTGTCCGTCCATTTTTACGCGCTTATTGCGATTTTTATTGCGAGTTTTATAGGGTGCGTGTTCAAACTCAGCTCTTTAAAGAAAGCTTGTGAAAACGCTTAAAAACCTCATCACCTCCAAGCACCAGATTAAAGCGTCTCGTTTTTTAGGGTATCTTATGCCTTTTGATGATTTTGAAAAAACCCTTTTAGAATTGAAAAAAGAGCATTTTAAAGCCGTGCATTTTGTAACGGCGTTCCGCTATTCTTTAGAGGGCAAAATCACGGAGGGTTTTAGCGATGATGGCGAGCCTAAAGGGAGTTCAGGAATGCCTATGCTTAGCGTTTTAAGGCGAGAAGATTTGATCAATATAGGATTAGTGAGCGTGCGTTATTTTGGAGGCACGCTTTTAGGGGTGGGGGGCTTGATGAAAGCTTATGCCAAAAGCGCGTTATTGTGCGTAGAAAACGCTCAAAGAGAAAACGCTTTGAAGGATTTTGTGGAGTTAGAAACTTTAAGCGCTCATTATTCTTACAAAGAATTAGACGCTCTTCAGCGTGAAATTAAGAAATTTAGCTTACAATTAAGCAAAAAGAATTTTTCAAGCCAAAGCGTGGAAGTGGAAATCAGCGGCGAAAGAGAAAATTTGCAAGCGTTTTTACAACAAAATAAGATAAATTAGGGAGAGTGGTATGGGATTTTTGAATGGGTATTTTTTATGGGTTAAGGCTTTCCATGTGATAGCGGTCATTTCGTGGATGGCGGCGTTATTTTATTTGCCGCGCCTTTTTGTCTATCATGCAGAAAACGCACATAAAAAAGAGTTTGTAGGAGTGGTTAAAATCCAAGAAAAAAAGCTTTATTCCTTTATCGCTTCGCCGGCTATGGGTTTCACGCTTATCACAGGGATTTTAATGTTGTTGATTGCTCCTGAAATGTTTAAAAGCGGGGGGTGGTTGCATGCTAAATTGGCTTTAGTGGCATTGCTTTTAATCTATCATTTTTACTGCAAAAAATGCATGCGCGAGCTAGAAAAAGACCCCACAAGAAGAAACGCAAGGTTTTATCGTGTGTTTAATGAAGTGCCCACGATTTTAATGATCCTCATTGTGATTTTAGTGGTTGTCAAGCCTTTTTAAAGACAAGCCATGAAAAAAGAAAAGTCATGAAAAAAGAAAATCGCCTCAAACAAGAAAAAATCATCAACATGTTTGATGATATAGCCAGCTCTTACGACCAAGCCAACCGCTTGATGAGTTTTGGATTAGATGTTAAATGGCGCCAAAGGGCTTGCGAGCATGCGTTTTTGTTTTTGGAGAATAAAAAAGCGTTAAGGCTTGTGGATGTGGCATGCGGGACAGGGGATATGCTCATAGCTTGGCAAAAAAGCGCTCTGAATTGCGGCATAGAGTTTAAGGAATGTTTGGGGATTGACCCCTCTAATAACATGCTTGAATTAGCCATTAAAAAATGTGAAGAGCTTGAAAATAAAGCTTCTTTCATCCAAGCTCAAGCCAAAGATTTAAAAGGCGTTGAAAACAACAGCGTGGATATCCTCTCCATTGCGTATGGCTTGCGTAATATCGTGGAAAGACAAGAAGCCTTAAAAGAGTTTTTTAGGGTGTTAAAACCCAGGGGCGTTTTAGTGATTTTAGAATTTTTAAAAAAGGACAACCCCACATGGTTGGATAAAATCTCAGGGTTTTACACGAATAAGGTTTTGCCTTTAGTGGGAGGGGCTATCAGTAAGAATTATGGCGCTTATTCTTATTTACCGCAATCCATTGAGGGGTTTTTGAGTTTAGAGGGTTTGAAGCATGAATTAAAAAACGCAGGGTTTGAGATTTTAAGGACTGAAGATTATATCGCTCAAATTTCAACGACCATGCTTGTTAGAAAAAGCTAAAGGAATGCCATGCAAGATGAATTATTTGAAACCGAAAAAGCCCCCCAAAAAAATACTAAGAACACTAAAAACGCTAAAAACGCCCCTAAAAAAAGTTTTGAAGAGCATGTTCATTCCCTAGAGCAAGCCATAGATCGCTTGAATGATCCCAATTTATCCTTAAAAGACGGGATGGATTTGTATAAAACGGCCATGCAAGAGTTGTTTTTGGCGCAAAAGCTTTTAGAAAACGCTTATTTAGAGCATGAAAAACTCCAAACGCCAGACAAAAAGGCTTAAAGGATGCGAGTGTTTGCTTTACAGCTAGAGTCTTTTAAAGAAACCCTCATGCAATCCTTATTCAACTCCATACCCGAGCGGAGCGTAATCGTGTTGCCTGAATACGTGATCAACCCCTTTTTCCATCATAACATGGGATTGGATTTGAATGAAATCAGCGTGCAGTCTGCGCGAGCGGTTGAATTTTTATCGCAAAAATGCGAAGAGTTAGACTTAATTGTCTCGGCCCCGGTGCTTTTAGAAGAACGTTCTAAAATCTATAAAAAAATCGCCCTCATTTCTAAAGAAAGCGTGAAGTATTACACGCAACAACGCCTGATTTCCTATCCTCACTGGGATGAAGAGAGCTTTTTTGACAATGAGAAAAGCGCTTTTAAAGAATTGCTCGTGTTTGAAAGAGACGGCTTAAGAATCGCTCCTTTGTTTGGCTTTGAAGCGCATTTTGATGAAATATGGGTTCAGGCTAAAAATCAGGGCGTGGATGTGGTGCTTTTAAGCAGCGTGGCCACTTTTGAATCCAATGAAAGGTGGCGGCTTTTGTGCCAGATGCGCGCTTTTTGCGCTTCTTGCGTGGTGGTTAGGGCCAATAGGATCGGAGCGTATCGCCAAATCATTGTAGAAGAAGATCAGAAAAACGAATTCTTGTGGAAATTTTATGGGGATAGTTTTGTGGCTTTGCCTAATGGCGCTATTGAAGATTCTTTAGAGGGTAAAATGGGGGCTTTGAGCGCTCAAATAGATAAAAACGAAATTGATGAATGGGCTAAATTGTGGCATTTTAGAACGATTAAAGAGGGTTGAATGATTGATAAAAAACTTTTGTTGCAAGATTTTGACAAGGTGGCTCTTTCTTTAAAAAAGCGCAACCATGCGATGGACGATGAATTAGAGCGTTTGCGCGAAGCCATCACGCATTATAAAAAGCAACTCATTGAATTAGAAGGCTTGCAGGCCTTTCAAAACAAGGTTTCTAAAGAATTTGGCATCAAGATGGCTCAAAAAGCGGATGCAAGCGATCTCAAAAAAGAGCTAGAAAACAATAAAATCAAATTGAATGAGCTTTCCAAAAGCGTGGGCGAATTGGAGCAACAAATTGACTTGAAGCTTTCCATAATCCCCAATCTAGTGGATGAAAAAACCCCTTTAGGTGCGAATGAAGAAGACAACATAGAAATTAAAAAAATCCTAACCCCAAGGGTTTTCACTTTCAAACCCAAAGAGCATTTTGAACTCGCCCAAAAAAACGGCTGGATTGATTTTGAAAGCGGCGTGAAACTCGCTAAAAGCCGTTTTTCGGTCATTAGGGGTTTTGGGGCGAAAATTTATCGCGCGCTCATTCATTTAATGTTAGATTTTAATGAAAAAAATGGCTTTGAAATCATCTACACGCCGGCGTTAGTGAATGAAAAAATGCTTTTTGGGACCGGGCAATTACCCAAATTCAAAGAAGATGTTTTCAAAATAGAAAATGAAAATTTGTATTTGATCCCCACCGCTGAAGTAACGCTCACTAATCTCTACAACGACACGATCATTAGCGTTGAAAATCTCCCCATTAAAATGACCGCGCACACGCCTTGTTTCAGGAGCGAAGCAGGGAGCGCGGGCAAGGACACAAGGGGGATGATAAGACAGCACCAATTTGATAAAGTAGAATTAGTGGCTATCACGCACCCTAAAGAAAGCGATGTCATGCAAGAGCATATGCTAGAGAGCGCGAGCGAAATTTTAAGGGCTTTGGAATTACCGCACCGGTTCGTGCAATTGTGCAGTGGGGATTTAGGCTTTAGCGCGAGCAACACGATAGATATTGAAGTGTGGTTGCCCGGGCAAAATTGCTACCGAGAAATCAGCTCGGTGTCTAACACGAGAGATTTTCAAGCCAGGCGCGCCAAAATCCGCTTCAAAGAAAATCAAAAAAACCAATTAGTGCACACCTTAAACGGCTCTTCTTTAGCGGTAGGCAGGACGATGGTCGCTTTAATGGAAAACCACCAGCAAGCGGATGGGAGCATCCACATTCCTAAGGCGTTAGAAAAATACCTTTAAGGCTAGTTTGTGCTGAATGAAGAGCAAAATTCATTAGAAGAAAAAGGGGGCGAAAACAAAAACGAAAAAGAAACCCCCCTAAAGGGCATTCATTCTAAAATCCCCTCTTTGAAGCAGGCTTTGGAGCAGACGATTAATAAAATCAAAAGTTCTAAAGAGTTTTTTAAACAGCTTTCACGCAATAAAAAAAAGCTTTATATCGCACTTGGAGCATTGCTTCTACTCATCGCGCTCATTGTGGCTTTGAGTTTGTTACTAGGGCATAAAAAAGAAAATAAACAAACTTCTTTACAAACTAATACCATCGCCACCAATAACGAAACGCCTAACGACACCAACAACGCTAACAGCACACAAGCCGAGGGGCAAATAGAGAATTTAGACTTACCCGATTTAATCGGCAAGGATTCCCTCAAACGAAGCGATGAAAATCAAGTGGATGCGATCATGAAAAAAGCGAGCCTTTTGTATGAGCAAGGGCAAAAAGATGAAGCCTTGCATTTGTTTGACAAGGCCGCTTCTTTCTCGCAAGGGATTGCGAGCCATAATTTAGGGGTGATTAAGTTTAAGGAAAAGGATTTTAACGGGGCGTTGGATTTGTTTGATTCTAGCATCGCTTCTAAAGAAAACGCGAGCGTGAGCGCGATTGATGCGTTAGTGAGCGCTTATCATTTGCAAGATGAGGATTTGTATTATCATTATCTAAAAATTGTAAGAGACACTTTGTATAAAGACTATAAAAAGTCTTTTTACTCCTACGCTTACGCGCTCAAATCCTATTACGCTGGAGAGTATTTTGAAGCCCTTTCGCCTTTAATGCACCCTAATTCCAACGCCTTTTTAAAGCCTAACGCGCGCTTGGCGTCTAAATTGTTTTTGATGTTTAAAGATGAAACGAACGCTTACAAGCAATTGCAAAAAAGCGCGGATATTCAAGATGCGCTTGCTTTAGGGCTTTTGCAGGCCCGTTTGGGCCATTACAAGCAGGCTTTGGAGCATTTGCAGCATTATTTGCACAACTACCCTAAAGATTTAAACGCTTTAATGGCTTTGGAATTGGTGAGCTTGAAAAAAGGCGACACCCTTAAAGCGAGCGAAGCCTTAAAACTGGCCAGCCACACAAAAGAAGACACGCTATTAGCCAACTCTTTTTACCCCATCAAGCCCACGATAAACCCTGTTTTTTTGGATAAAGAAAGAGCCAAAGAGCGTTTGTGGAACACGCAATATTTTGAAGGCAAAAGGGATTTTATCTACCGCTTGCTGTTTTATTACGCTCCTTTTAAGGTTTTAGACTCTAAAGAAACCTTAGGCGTGATTGAAGAGGGGCTGTTTCTTTTGGATTCTGATGCACAAAAGGATTTAGAGGGGGCAAGCCTTGCTTTTAAAAGGGGGCGTTTGATGGCGATAGCGGATAAAAACGCGCTCAAAGGGTTGAAAGCGTTAGAAAACAAGCGCTTAAAAAAAGCCCTTTCTTTTTTTGATTTGTCTTTAAAAAATAGCCCCAATAACGCGCTCCTCCATTATAATACGGGCTTGATTTATGCGCAATTAGAAAATTACCACAAAGCTTATTTCCATTTTTTAAGGGCTTTCCATTTGAACTCTGCGGATTACTTGAGCGCGGTTTTTGCGATTTTAGCCTCGCATTTCACCCACGAAGACACCACGGAGTTTTTAAGAGAAATCACAGAGAATTTTTACAGTCAGGATTTTTCTAGCCCCACGCAAAAAGCCTTACTCTCTTCGCTCATCGCTTATTTGAATTACCGCACCAATTGGGATATGGACTGGCTTAAAAACGCCCCTAAAAAGCTCCCCTTTTATTACGCACTAGAAGCGGTGTTCGCTAAAGAGAGCAAGGATAAAAAATTGATGGTGCAATCTTTTGGGAATTTGAAAAAAATGCTCCCTAAAGATCTCATCTCTAATATCTTTTATGAAATCGTTTCGTATTATGATGCGAGCATCCGGCACACTTTAAGCATTTACACCCTTTTAGATTCGCGTAAAATCAGTTGGGATCAAACCATGCAAGGGCCCATTTTAGGGCGTCATTTCTACACTTACATGGGATTTATGGTCAATGATTTGGATCATCAAGAAAGATTATTAGAGCAAAAAATCGCCAGTTTAGAAGAGAGAGAAGCCCCTAACGATTGGTTAGAAAATTTAGCGTTAGTGAGTTTGTTTCAAGGCCAGTATGAAAAAGCAAGTGCATTGTATCAAAACTTAATTAGCGATCTTAAGGACAATGAGGTGCGCTTAAAAATCCTAGCGGGTTTAACCTACATCGCGCAAAATAATTACAATAACGCCGCTTTATGGCTAGAGCTTGGGAAATTAGACGATCCGAATAATGAAAATATCCGTTACGCTTTGGGGTTGTTGTATCAAAGAAAAGGGGACTTGAAATCAGCATTAAACCATTTTTTAGCCATTAAAACCTCTGATTTTTCTTCGCCCTATTTTGATTTTGAAATTGATACCAACCTTTTAAAAGAGCGTTTAAACCAAGAAGAAAAGGGTGAGTTTTTAGAATAATGGGTTTTGAAAAAAGCATTTTAGACAATTTAAATGATGCACAAAAAATCGCTGCAAGCCACATTCAAGGGCCATTGCTCATTTTAGCAGGAGCTGGGAGCGGTAAGACTAAGACTTTAACGAGCCGTTTAGCGTATTTGATTGGCGTTTGTGGCGTGCCTAGCGAGAACACTTTAACGCTCACTTTCACCAATAAAGCGAGCAAAGAAATGCAAGAAAGGGCTTTGAAATTATTAAAAAACCAAGCCCTTATCCCCCCCTTGCTTTGCACTTTCCATCGTTTTGGTTTGCTGTTTTTAAGGCAGCACATGGGCCTTTTAAAAAGAGCGTGCGATTTTTCGGTATTAGATAGCGATGAAGTGAAAACGCTGTGCAAACAGCTCAAAATTTCAAACTTCAGGGTAAGCATTTCTCAAATCAAAAACGGCATGATGGATTTGAGCATGCAAGATAGCGAATGTCATAAAGCCTATGAGCTTTATCAAAACGCGCTCAAAAAAGACAATTTAGTGGATTTTGACGATTTGCTTTGTTTGAGCCTTAAGATTTTACAAGATAATGAAAAACTCGCCAAAGAAACTAGCGAACGCTACCATTACATTATGGTAGATGAATACCAAGACACGAACGCCTTACAATTGGAATTTTTAAAACAATTGAGTTGCGTGCATCATAATTTGTGCGTGGTGGGCGATGACGATCAGAGCATTTATGGTTTTAGAGGGGCGGATATTTCTAACATTTTAAATTTTTCCAAGCATTTTAAAGGGGCTAAGGTGGTGAAATTAGAGACCAACTACCGCTCCAGCGCTGAAATTTTAGCGTGCGCTAATTCCCTCATTAGCCATAACCAACACCGCCACATTAAAACGCTTCAAAGTTTCAAAGGTTCGCATAAAAGCGTGGTTTGTAAAGAATATTTGACGCAAAAAGAAGAGAGTTTGGATGTGGCTTATCAAATCAAAGCCCTTTTAAAGAGAGGCGAAAATTTAGAAAATATCGCTATTTTGTACCGCCTAAATGGGCTTAGCCGCAGCATTGAAGAGAGTTTGAACGCTTTGAATATCCCTTATAGGCTCATTGGGGCGGTGAGTTTCTATGAAAGAGCCGAGATTAAAGACGCTTTGGCGTTCATGCATGTAGTGGCGAAAAAAGACGATCGCTTTTTTATCAAGCGCGTTTTAAACAAGCCCCCAAGAGGCCTTGGCAAGATCACTCAAGAATGGATTTTTTCTCTTTTAGATGAAGAGGATTTGGATTTAGAAGAGGCGCTAAAACTTGGGGCGTTTAAAGACAAACTCAACCCTAAAAACGAATACGCTTTAAAGAAATTCACCGCTATGATAGGGCGTTTGAGGGAGGCTTTTGAAATTTCAGTAGAGAAGTTTTGCGCTCAGTTTTTAGAAGAGACTAACCTTTTAAAAAGCTATGAAAAAGAAGACAATTACGAAGAAAGGGAGGGCTTTGTTAAAGAGCTTTTAACCTTATTGAAAGAGCATTTTAAAACTAACCCCACGCATTCTTTACTGGATTTTTTGAATGAAAGCGTGCTAGATGTCTATAACACAGAAAACGCGCAAAAAGTGAGCTGCATGAGCGTGCATATGAGTAAGGGCTTAGAGTTTAAGCATGTGTTTGTGATCGGGTTAGAAGAAGGGTTTTTCCCGCATAGGGGGTTCAATCAAGAAAGCGATTTAGAAGAAGAAAGACGCTTGGCTTATGTAGCGATCACTAGGGCTAAAGAAGGATTGCAACTTTCTTATGTGAAAGAGCGTTCGTATTTTGGGAGGAAAATTTCTTGCTCGCCCTCTGTGTTTTTAGAAGAAGCCCAGTTGCTCAAAAGCGATCAAGCCCCTAAACAGGATCATAAAAAAGACATGCCCATTAAAGTGGGGGACTTGATTAAGCATAAGATTTTTGGCACCGGGAGGGTTTTAGGCGTAGAAAAAGGCTTGAGCGGTTTGTGCTTGAAAATCAATTGCGGAGGGAATGTCTATGATAAAATCTCAGAAAAATTTGTAGAAAAAGTGGATAACGGGTTTTGAAAATTTTAATCCTTTTTTTTATCTGTTTAAACGCGCTATTTGCTCTGGATTCAAACGCGCTTAAAGCAGAGATTAAAGAAGCTTACCTTAAAGAATACCAAGACTTAAAATTAGAAATTGAAACCATTAACTTAGAAATCCCAGAGCGTTTTTCTCACGCTTCCATTGTAAGCTATGAATTGAGCGCTTCTAACAAGCTTAAAAAAGATGGGGTCGTGTTTTTAAAATTGGAAAATGAGCCTAATTTACGCCTGCCGGTGCGTTATAGCGTGATAGGCAGCATGCAGGCTTTTAAAAGCGTTAGCGCGATTAAAAAAGATGAAAACATCACCGCTAACAACACCAAAAAAGAGCGCGTTTTGTTTGGCACGCTTTCTAATCCCTTATTAGAGGGTGCGATCGATAAAGTGAGCGCGAAACATTTTATCCCCCCTGACACGCTTTTAAGTGCAGATAAAACCCAGGCTTTAATCATCGTGCGTAAAAACGACATCATCACCGGGGTGTATGAAGAGGGGCAAATCAGCATAGAAATAAGCCTAAAAGCCCTAGAAAATGGCGCGCTTAATCAAATCATTCAAGCCAAGAATTTAGAAAGCAATAAAATCTTAAAAGCAAAAGTGTTGAGCAGCTCTAAAGCGCAAATCTTATAAAGGATATTCATGAAATTAGTTTTAGGCATCAGCGGGGCGAGCGGGATACCCCTAGCCTTGCGGTTTTTAGAGAAATTACCCAAAGAAATTGAAGTGTTTGTCGTGGCGTCTAAAAACGCGCATGTCGTGGCGTTAGAAGAGTCTAACATCAACCTTAAAAACGCCATGAAAGATTTACGGCCTAGCACGACTTTTTTTAACGAGCAAGACATCCATGCGAGCATCGCCTCAGGGAGTTATGGTATCCATAAAATGGCGATCATCCCGGCGAGTATGGACATGGTGGCTAAAATCGCGCATGGCTTTGGGGGGGATTTGATTTCTAGGAGCGCCTCTGTGATGCTGAAAGAAAAGCGCCCCTTACTCATTGCCCCTAGAGAAATGCCTTTAAGCGCTATCATGTTAGAAAATTTACTCAAACTCGCCCATTCTAATGCGATCATCGCGCCGCCGATGATGACTTACTACACCCAAAGCAAGACTTTAGAAGCGATGCAAGATTTTTTAGTGGGGAAGTGGTTTGACAGCTTAGGGATAGAAAATGACTTATACCCACGATGGGGAATGAACTGATGCAAAAAATCGGCATTTACCCGGGCACTTTTGATCCGGTCACTAACGGGCATATAGACATCATCCACCGATCCAGCGAATTGTTTGAAAAGCTCATTGTCGCTGTGGCGCACTCAAGCGCTAAAAACCCCATGTTCAGTTTAAAAGAGCGTTTAAAAATGATGCAACTCGCCACTAAAAGTTTTAAAAATGTAGAATGCGTTGCGTTTGAAGGGCTATTAGCCAACCTGGCTAAAGAATACCATTGTAAGGTGTTAGTTAGGGGCTTAAGGGTGGTGAGCGATTTTGAATACGAATTGCAAATGGGCTATGCGAACAAATCTTTAAACCACGAATTAGAAACCTTGTATTTCATGCCCACTTTACAAAACGCTTTCATTAGCTCTTCTATCGTGCGATCCATTATCGCGCATAAGGGCGATGCGAGCCATTTAGTGCCTAAAGAAATTTATCCTTTGATTTCAAAGGCTTAAAATGTATGTGGCGTTAGAAGGCGTTGATGGCGCGGGCAAAAGCACTCAAGTGGAATTATTAAAAAACAGGTTTAAAAACGCCCTTTTTACCAAAGAGCCAGGGGGGACGAGAATGGGCGAGAGTTTAAGGCGTATCGCTTTAAATGAAAACATCAGCGAATTGGCTAGAGCGTTTTTATTTTTAAGCGATAGGGCTGAGCATGTAGAAAGCGTGATCAAACCGGCATTGAAAGAAAAAAGACTCATCATTAGCGACAGGAGTTTGATTTCTGGCATGGCTTATAGCCAATTTTCAAGCTTAGAATTAAACCTGCTCGCCACTCAAAGCGTCTTGCCTGAAAAAATCATTCTTTTAGTGATAGATGAAGAGGGCTTAAAACAGCGCTTAAGCCTTAAAAGTTTAGACAAAATAGAAAACCAAGGCACAGAAAAATTACTTCATATCCAGCAAAAGATCAAAACCCACGCTTATGCACTAAGAGAAAAATTCGGGTGCGAAGTTTTGGAACTAAACGCCAAAGAAAGCGTTAAAAACTTGCACGAACAAATCGCCGCCTTTATAGAATGCGTTGTTTAACTTGCTTGAAGCTTTCTTTTAAGCCTCTTTGCCCAAATTGCTTAAACGATCTGCCCTTAAGCTTAAAAGTAAGGGTTTTAGAGGGCGTGAGCGTGTATAGTTTTTACGCTTATAGCGAAATAGAAGAACTCATTAAAAGCAAATACGCGCTGATTGGCTCTCGCATTTTGCCCTTGCTTTCTCAAAAAGCCGGCGCGGAATTTGTAAGGATTTTACAAGAAAAAGGCTTGAATATTCCCTTTTATGGCATCGCCATTGATGATAAAATCAAATCCTTTTACTCGCATTCAGCCGCGCTTTTAAAAGGCTTTTGTCAAGGGAATTTAAAGCCCACTTACGGGCGTTTAAGGGCTAATAATGCTGTTTCGTATGCCGGGAAAAGCCTGGAATTTCGCACCAATAACCCACGGGATTTCACCTTCAAAGGCGATGAGAATTTAGATTATTTTTTATTAGATGATATTATCACCACCGGCACCACCCTAAAAGAAGCCCTAAAATACCTTAAAACCCTAAACATTAAAGCGCACTTTGCGATCGCACTTTGCAGCGCGGACGAATGAGTTATAATTTTATTTTTAAAAGGATAAAACCATGCAAGCTTTTCGGTTAGAAGATGATGTTGATGACTATGTTAAAAAAGAATTGACAAAATTAGGGCTTGTGAAGAATAAGGATTTTAATGTTAAAAGCCAAATGAGTCCTAGCCTTAAAAACGCCCTTTTGAATGCGAGTAAAACCAAAGATAAAACTTCTTATGGCGAGCCAGATTTTAGCTTAGAAAAATACACGCACCCTAAAAATAAAGGAAGCGTTATCCCTATAATCATAGAAAACAAGCTCTACGCTAAAAATTTAAAAAAGCTCAAAAACAGCGCGTTGCAAAACGATGACAATTCCATTTCAAAATTCGCCGTGAATGGGGCTTTACACTACGCTCAAAACATCTTAAGAAACAAAGAAAAATATAAAGAATGCATCGCCATAGGCATAGCCGGCGATGATGAAGAACACCTTTTGATAGAAGTGTATTACGTTTTTGCGAGCGGGATCAATTCGCACAAGCTCACTAACGCTAAAAACCTGCATTTTTTAGAAAATCAAGAATCGTTTAACGCTTTTTATAAAGAATGCACGCTCACTGAAGAAGAAAAGCATCTTATCTTAATCAAAACCAAAGCCGATCTAAACGAAACCGCTAAAAAACTCAACCGCCTTATGCATAACCACAACATCACCGCGCCTCAGCGCGTGCTATACGTGAGCGGCATGCTTTTATCCATGCAAGAAATTAAGGGCAAAAAAGGGGGCTTAAAACCAAGCGATTTAAAAGGCGAAATAACCGACACTAGCCGTGATGGCGTTTTAGTGTTTAACCAAATTAGCGAATTTTTAAAAACCAAAAACTTGAGCGAAGAAAAACGAGATCTGATGCTCGCCAGTTTTAAAGAAATCAGTAAAGACCCTCAGCGCGATAAAGAAACGAGCCTGGATAAAGCCATAAGCATGCTTTTAGAAAAAGATTCAAGCATCACCAAGCAAATTTTTACCTTTCTTTATGAATTTGTCCATAAGCCCATTAATGAAAGCGACAATACCGGTCATTTAGACATCATGGGCGAACTTTATAGCGAATTTTTAAAATACGCTTTAGGGGATGGTAAGGAATTAGGCATTGTTTTAACCCCGCCTTATGTAACTAAAATGATGAGCGAACTTTTAGGGGTTAACGCGAAATCCTTTGTGATGGATTTAGCCGCAGGGAGTGCGGGTTTTTTAATTTCTTCTATGGTCTTAATGATTGAAGACATTGAAAAAACCTATGGTAAAAACACCACTATAGCGAACGAAAAAATCAAAGCCATGAAAACCACGCAGCTTTTAGGCGTGGAGCTTAACGCTGAAATGTTTTCTCTAGCCACCACTAACATGATTTTAAGAGGCGATGGATCAAGTTTAATCATCAAAGGCAACACTTTTGAAACCAGTAAAAAGATTTATGAAGATTTTAAGCCCAATATTCTTTTATTAAACCCTCCTTTTAGCTACGAAGAAAACGGCATGCCTTTTATCAAGTTCGGGTTAGAGCACATGCAAAAGGGCGGTTTAGGCGCGATCATTATCCAAGATAGTGCAGGGAGCGGGCAAGCGTTAAAATCCAATGTGGAAATTTTAAAAAAGCATTCGCTTTTAGCGAGTATTAAAATGCCCACCGATTTATTCATGCCTCAAGCCGGGGTGCAAACGAGCGTCTATATTTTTAAAGCCCATGAGCCGCACGATTATGAAAAGCCCGTTAAATTCATAGACTTTAGAAACGACGGCTTCAAACGCACCAAAAGAGGCCTAAATGAAACCTCTAACCCCACCAAACGCTACGAAGAAATCATTAAAATTTACAAAGCCGGCTTAAACGCTCAAGTTTCTAAAGAGCTGTGGGGCGCTTTAGAAACAATCTATATTGAAGACTTTATCGCCAAGCCGCACGAAAACAAGCATGCTAAAGACTTTAATTTTGAAGCGCACCAAAAGAACGACACTAAACCCGAATTAGAGGATTTTAAAAGAACGATAGCCGATTACCTTTCTTATGAAGTGGGCTTGATTTTAAAAAACCAAACGCCCCCAAAGTGATTGGCCCCCTTAGCAGCCAACTCAACGCTATTAAGTGGGGCGAGTTCAAATTAGGGGATTTGTTTGAAGCGAGTAACGGCGATTTTGACATTCAAAAACGCCACATCAATCATAAGGGCGAATTTGTCATCACCGCAGGGCTTAGCAATAATGGCGTTTTAGGGCAAAGCGATATAAAAGCAAAAGTTTTTGAAAGCCATAGCATTACTATTGACATGTTTGGTTGCGCGTTTTATCGCAGTTTCCCTTATAAAATGGTAACACACGCTAGGGTATTTTCTCTCAAACCTAAATTTAAAATCAACCATAAAATCGGCTTGTTTTTATCCACGCTATTTTTTGGTTACCCTAAAAAATTCGGCTATGAAAACATGTGTTCATGGGTAAAAATTAAAAACGATAAGGTCATTCTACCCCTAAAACCCACCGCTAAAACTCAAACCCTTGAGGATATTGATTTTCATTTCATGGAAACATTCATAGCCGAACTTGAGCAGTGTCGGCTCGCCGAACTTCAGGCTTATTTAAAAGCTACAGGGCTAGAAAACACCACCCTTTCTAGCGCTGAAGAAAACGCCCTTAATGTTTTCAACGGCAACAATTCTGGGGGGGGGTAATACCCCATGCGGCTTAACATGGCAACACTTCAAACTAGGGGATTTGTTTGAAAAATTAGACTTAAAGTTTAAGAAAAAAATCTTTAATAAGCAAAAGGATATTTCAAAAGTCCAAACGAGCGAGTTTGATTTACCTCTTGTCAATGCTAAAAATGGTGATAATGGAATTATGTATTATGGTAGGTCAAGCGATTTTGAAAGTGCAGAAATGACAATTGATATTGTCAATGATGGGGCAGTTTCAACCGCAAATGTTTATCCACAACCCCTTAAAACAGGAGTTCTTTATAACGCCTATTTAATAAAACCAAAATTCACGCCAACAAGAGAAACGCTATTATTTTTTACGCCTTGTATTTATAAGGCTATTAAACTAAAATTTAGTTATGAAAATAAAGCGAGTTGGAATAAAGTTAAAAACGAGTTAATTTCTCTACCCCTAAAACCCACCGCTAACGTTCAAACCCTTGATGACATTGATTTTCATTTCATGCGTACCCTCATCAACGCCCTGATGAAACAAACCATTCAAGGCGTGGCTGAATACTGCAGCGCTAAAATCCAGGCTACAAAAGAAGTTATTAACCAAGAAACACCTATTCAAAAAGACTCGTTATTTTAAAAGGGGTTTTAAGCGCACTAGCTTGTGTTACAATTAAATTTAAAATTTGCTTGATGGAAGAGGGTTAAATCATGGAGCAGCCAGTCATTAAAGAAGGGACTTTAGCTTTAATTGATACTTTTGCGTATTTGTTTAGAAGCTATTACATGAGCGCTAAAAATAAGCCTTTAACGAATGATAAGGGCTTTCCTACGGGGCTTTTAACAGGGCTTGTGGGCATGGTTAAAAAATTTTATAAGGATAAAAAAACATGCCTTTTATCGTGTTCGCCCTAGAAAGCCAGACTAAAACTAAAAGAGCCGAAAAATTAGGCGAATACAAACAAAATCGTAAAGACGCCCCTAAAGAGATGCTTTTACAAATCCCTATCGCTTTAGAATGGTTGCAAAAAATGGGTTTTACTTGCGTGGAAATAAGTGGGTTTGAAGCCGATGACGTGATCGCTAGTTTAGCCACGCTAAGCCCTTATAAAACGCGCATTTATTCTAAAGATAAGGATTTTAACCAGCTTTTGAGCGATAAAATCGCGCTTTTTGATGGCAAAACGGAGTTTTTGGCGAAAGATTGCGTGGAAAAATACGGGATTTTGCCGAGTCAATTCACGGATTATCAGGGCATTGTGGGGGATAGCAGCGATAATTACAAGGGGGTTAAAGGCATTGGGAGCAAGAACGCTAAGGAATTGTTGCAGCGATTGGGGAGTTTGGAAAAAATCTATGAAAATTTAGACTTGGCGAAAAATTTACTCAGCCCTAAAATGTATCAAGCCTTGATACAAGACAAAGGAAGCGCGTTTTTAAGCAAAGAATTAGCCACTTTAGAAAGAGAATGCATTAAAGAATTTGATTTTTTGAGTTGCGCTTTTCCTAGCGAAAATCCCTTATTGAAAATTAAAGATGAATTGAAAGAATATGGTTTTATTTCCACTTTAAGGGATTTAGAAAATTCCCCTACGCCTTTAATTGTAGAAAACGCCCCTATATTAGATAGCGTGCCTATATTAGACAACGCCTCCGCCTTAGACAACGCGCCTATATTAGACAACGCCTCCGCCTTAGACAACGCGCCTAAAAAATCGCGCATGATCGTTTTAGAAAGCGCTGAGCCTTTGAACATGTTTTTAGAAAAACTAGAAAATCCTAACGCTAGGGTTTTTATGCGCTTGGTGCTGGATAAAGAAAAAAAAGTTCTGGCCCTAGCGTTTTTATTACAAGATCAAGGCTATTTTTTACCTTTAGAAGAGGCGTTATTTTCGCCCTTTTCTTTAGGGTTTTTAGAAAACGCTTTTTCTCAAATGTTACAGCATGCGTGTATCATTGGGCATGATTTAAAGCCCTTGTTGAGCTTTTTAAAAGCCAAATACCAGGTGCCTTTAGAAAACATTCGCATCCAAGACACTCAAATTTTAGCGTTTTTAAAAAATCCGGAAAAAGTGGGGTTTGATGAAGTTTTAAAGGAATATTTAAAAGAAGAACTAGTTCCGCATGAAAAAATCAAAGATTTTAAGACTAAAGCGGAGAAATTAGAACTTTTAAGCGTGGAATTAAACGCTTTAAAGCGTTTGTGCGAATATTTTGAAAAAGGGGGGCTAGAAGAGGGTTTGCTCACTTTAGCTAGAGACATTGAAACGCCGTTTATGAAAGTTTTAATGGGCATGGAATTTCAAGGCTTTAAGATTGATGCGCCTTATTTCAAGCGATTAGAGCAGGAGTTTAAAAATGAATTGCATGTTTTAGAGCGCCAAATTTTGGATCTAATCGGCGTGGATTTTAACCTTAATTCGCCTAAGCAACTTGGCGAGATTTTGTATGAAAAATTAGGGCTTCCTAAAAATAAAAGCCATTCTACCGATGAAAAAAGCTTGTTAAAAATCCTAGACAAGCACCCAAGCATCGCTTTGATTTTAGAATACAGAGAATTGAACAAGCTTTTTAACACTTATACCACACCCTTATTGCGCTTAAAAGACAAAGACGATAAAATCCATACCACTTTCATCCAAACCGGCACAGCTACCGGGCGTTTAAGCTCGCATTCGCCTAATTTGCAAAATATCCCGGTGCGATCGCCTAAAGGCTTACTCATTCGTAAGGGCTTTATCGCTAGCTCTAAAGAATATTGTTTATTAGGGGTGGATTATTCGCAAATTGAATTGCGCTTATTGGCCCATTTTAGCCAGGATAAGGATTTAATGGAGGCGTTTTTAAAGGGGCGAGACATCCATTTAGAAACTTCTAAGGCGTTGTTTGGTGGAGATTTGGCCAAAGAAAAACGATCCATCGCTAAAAGCATTAATTTTGGGTTGGTGTATGGCATGGGGAGTAAGAAATTGAGCGAAACTTTAAACATCTCTTTAAGTGAGGCTAAAAGCTACATAGAAGCGTATTTCAAGCGATTCCCTAGTATCAAAGATTATTTAAACCGCATGAAAGAAGAGATTTTAAAAACTTCTAAAGCCTTCACTTTGCTTGGGCGTTATCGGGTGTTTGATTTTAATGGCGTGAATGATTACATCAAGGGCAATTATTTGCGAGAGGGCGTGAATGCAATTTTTCAAGGGAGCGCGAGTGATTTATTGAAATTAGGCATGCTCAAAGTGAGCGAGCGTTTTAAAAATAACCCTTCAGTGAGGCTGCTTTTGCAAGTGCATGACGAATTGATTTTTGAGATTGAAGAAAAAAACGCTATAGAGTTGCAGCAAGAAATCCAACGCATTCTCAATGATGAAGTGTATCCTTTGAGGGTGCCGTTAGAAACGAGCGCGTTTGTGGCGAATCGTTGGAATGAACTAAAAGGTTAGTTTTTTAATTGAGTTTAAGAAAAAATATATTATTATTTCTTTATAAGTAATACTTAGCCATTTTAAGCTAATATAATATAGAGCGATTATCAAAAAATAAAGGGAAAAGACTGAATGTTGAAAAGAATTATATTATTAGGGGCTTTGGGTGTTTTAGCGAGCGCTGAAGAGAGCGCGGCTTTTGTGGGAGTCAATTACCAGGTGAGCATGATACAAAATCAGACTAAAATGGTGAATGACAACGGCTTGCAAAAGCCTTTGATAAAGTTCCCGCCTTACGCAGGAGCGGGTTTTGAAGTGGGCTATAAGCAATTTTTTGGTAAGAAAAAATGGTTTGGTGCGCGTTATTATGGGTTTTTTGACTACGCGCACAACCGCTTTGGCGTGATGAAAAAGGGCATTCCGGTGGGCGAGAGCGGGTTTATTTACAATAGTTTTAGTTTTGGTGGGACGACTTTAACCGAAAGGGATTCCTATCAAGGGCAATATTATGTCAATTTATTCACTTATGGTGTAGGGTTAGATACGCTGTGGGATTTTGTGAATAAAGAAAACATGGTTTTTGGTTTTGTGGTGGGGATCCAATTAGCGGGGGATAGTTGGGCAACGAGCATCAGTAAAGAAATTGCTAATTATGCAAAGCACCACAGCGATTCCAGTTATAGCCCGGCCAATTTCCAGTTTTTATGGAAGTTTGGGGTCCGCACCCATATCGCTAAACACAATAGCCTAGAATTAGGGATTAAAGTGCCTACGATCACGCACCGGCTTTTCTCTATCACCAACGAAAAGGGATACACCTTGCAGGCTGATGTGCGCAGAGTTTATGCGTTTCAAATCAGTTATTTGAGGGATTTTTAACCCCTTTTTAGATACAATCACACCTGAAACTATCCATTTAAAGGTGTGAAAATGGCAGATTTAGAAAATTTAGACTGGAAAAATTTAGGCTTTAGCTACATTAAAACGGATTTTCGCTTCATCGCTACTTATAAAAACGGCTCTTGGTCGCAAGGCGAATTGGTAAGCGAAAATGTGTTACAACTCAGCGAAGGCTCGCCGGTCTTACACTACGGGCAGGCTTGTTTTGAAGGCTTGAAAGCTTACCGCTCTCAAAAGGGGAAAGCTTTACTCTTCCGCCCTTTAGAAAACGCCAAACGCTTGCAAACTTCATGCGAAAGACTGCTCATGCCCAAAGTGAGCGAAGAGTTGTTTTTAAAGGCATGCGCTGAAGTAGTGAAAGCGAATCAAAAATGGCTCGCTCCTTATAAAAGCGGGGCGAGTTTGTATTTGCGCCCTTTTGTCATAGGCGTGGGGGATAATTTGGGGGTAAAGCCGGCTAATGAATACCTTTTTATCGTGTTTTGCGCGCCGGTGGGGGCGTATTTTAAGGGGGTATAGAAAAAGGGGGAGCTAGGTTTATCACTACGATTTTTGATAGGGCCGCACCTAAAGGCACCGGGGGGGTGAAAGTAGGGGGGAATTACGCTGCAAGCCTGTTAGCCCACAAAATGGCCACAGAGCAAGGCTATGATGATTGCATTTATTTAGATCCTGCCACGCACACTAAAATTGAAGAAGTGGGGGCGGCGAATTTTTTTGGCATCACGCATGATAACGCCTTTATCACCCCGCATTCGCCAAGCATTTTACCAAGCGTTACCAGAAAAAGCTTGATGGTTTTGGCTAAAGAGTATTTGAACCTCAACATAGAAGAGAGGGAAATCCTAATGGATGAGTTGGGCGCGTTTAAAGAAGCCGGAGCGTGCGGGACAGCTGCGATCATTACGCCCATTAAAGAAATCGCGCACAACAACAAGTCTTATTTTTTTGAAGCGCCGGGCCATATTACTAAACAACTTTATGACTTGCTTTTATCCATCCAGCAAGGCGAACAAGAAGCCCCTAAAGATTGGATTTTTGAAGTTGGCTAAAAGGTTAAAATTTATAGCTGTATGCCGCATAAAATAAGGGCGAAGTCTCAAAGCGTTTGGAGCTAGAAAGCAATCTGGCGGTGGGTAAGATTTTAAACCCTAATTCAATGCGGTGCCTTAAAAAAAGCGTGAGCATAACCCCCCATTAATCGCCAAGCCCCCTGAAACCACCGAATGTTTAAAAAACTTGAAATTTTGTTTGTCTGTATAAACGACTAAAGCCCCCCTAGCTCCTCCAAACGCCCCTAAATAATGCTTATAACTCCCTAAAGGAAATTCCATAATCACATCCAAACCCACCGCAAGCATGGTAAAAAAAGAGTTGGTAGGATCTTCATGGCTTTGGTAATTCACTTTTCCTGACCCAAGATCCCATGCAAAAACCCCCCTAATCCCGATGTATTTTTTAAAAAAACTTTGCACGCCGGTTTTTAAATTGAGCGTGGCGATCCAATCTTTCATTTCCTTGCCTTGATAGTCCTTAATGGCCTCTACAGCGCCAAACCCTCCTAAAAAATACCACCCGCTTTTTTTGCGTGTGAGCTTTTGGCGGTTAATGATGCTTCTATAGAGCTTTTCATGGGCTTCTTGGTAATTTTTTTTAGGGGTTTTATCGTGCAAAATAGGCATGGCTTCAAGGGGCGAGATAACAAAACCCCCCATTAAAAAAACGCCAAAAAAAATGATTTTTTTAAACATTTTAAAAATAACTAATCCTTTATTAAACAGAATATTGTTTAACCTTTTGTTTTATCATTGTGTTAAAATAACCGTTTTAACAAACAAAATTTTGTTAATAGATTTTACCTAATCTGAGAGAGAATAGATTTTAATGAAGACAGAGAAACAAAAATTTTTAGAGATGCGTAAAGATGGGGCTAACTCTGTGCTGATTTTAAGAGGGGATTGGGATTTTAGAACGAGCGTGTTTCGTTTAGATGAGTTGAAAAAAAATTTATTAGATCATCAAGGGCCTTTAAAAATGGATTTTTCAGGGTGCCAAAAAGTGGATTTTGTTTTTGGCATGTTTTTATTTGATTTAGTTAAGGAGCGTTCTTTAAACATTGAATTGTGCAACGTGAGCGAGAATAACGCATGCGCTTTGAAAGTGGTTAAAGACTGGCTTGAAAAAGAAGAGGATTTAGAGTCTAAAAAAGCGGGCAAAAAATACGAACTTTTGATCACTAAATTGGGTAAGAGTCTTGTAGAGACTTACAACACCTTTTTAAACGCGTTCAATTTTTGCGGCATGATTTTATTTTACTTCATTAAAAGCGTTTTCAACCCCAAACGCTTTTGCATCACTCCTTTGCTCTATCACATCAATGAATCCGGGTTTAAGGTTTTGCCAGTGAGTATTTTAACGGTGTTTATCGTGGGGTTTGCCGTTGCTTTACAAGGGGCTTTACAATTACAAGACATGGGTGCACCTTTAATGTCGGTGGAAATGACGGCTAAACTCGCTTTAAGAGAGATCGGTCCTTTTATTTTGACCCTTGTGGTGGCTGGGAGGAGCGCGAGCAGTTTTACCGCGCAAATTGGGGTGATGAAGATCACTGAAGAATTGGACGCCATGAAAACCATGGGCTTTAACCCTTTTGAATTTTTAGTGTTGCCTAGGGTGTTAGCCTTAGTGATTGTTTTGCCTTTATTGGTGTTTATCGCTGATGCGTTCGCCATTCTTGGGGGCATGTTTGCGATTAAATACCAATTGGATTTGGGCTTTCCAAGCTATATAGACAGACTGCATGACACAGTGGGTTGGAATCATTTTTTGGTAGGGATTGTCAAAGCCCCTTTTTGGGGGTTTGCGATTGCGATGGTGGGGTGCATGCGCGGGTTTGAAGTCAAGGGGGATACCGAGAGCATTGGGCGCTTGACCACCATTAGCGTCGTGAATGCGTTGTTTTGGATCATTTTCTTAGACGCTATTTTTTCTATTGTCTTTTCTAAGTTGAACATATAATGAACGCTACTAACAATCAAGTCTTAATTGAAGTGAAGGATCTCCATAGCGCTTTTGGGAGTACCATTATCCACAGGGGCGTGAGTTTTAGCGTGCATAAGGGCGAAGTGATGGCGATTTTAGGGGGTTCAGGGAGCGGTAAAAGCACGCTTCTAAGGTGCATGATCTTGCTCAATCGCCCCACAAAGGGGGAAGTGTTGCTTTTTGGGGAAGATATATGGAAACTCAAAGAAAGAGAGCAACAGAAGATTTTTAACCGTTGCGGCATTTGCTTCCAGTTTGGCGCGCTCTATAGCTCTTTAACCGTTTTAGAAAATGTGGGCGTGATGCTAGAGCAATACGGCGCTTATTCTAAAAAAATTGTTGAAGAAATTTCTAAAATGTGGATTGAAAGAGTGGGTTTGCCCCCTAGGGCTTACCACCTTTACCCCTATGAATTGAGCGGGGGGATGAAAAAGCGCGTGGGTATAGCTAGGGCTATGGCGACTAACCCAGAGATCTTATTTCTAGATGAGCCTACAAGCGGGCTAGATCCTTATAGCGCGGGCAAATTTGATGAATTGATTATGACGCTCAAAGAGAGCTTACAGCTTACGGTGGTGATGATTACGCATGATTTAGACTCCGTGCATGATTGCGTGGATCGATTTATCATGCTCAAAGACGGGCTATTGGAGTTTAATGGGGATTTAAAAGATTTTATTAAAAAAGCTCAAACTCAAGGGCTAGATGAAGGCAATTTATTCAATTCAACACGAGGAGAGAAATTTTGGAAAGGCATGTGAATTACACTTTAATCGGCGGGCTCTTCTTTTTATGCTTAGTGTGCATGGTAGGCTTTATTTTATGGCTAGGCCATTTGGGATTAGATGACGGGAAGTATTATGAATACGTGGTCTATACGGACAAAGACTTGGGAGGCATTGCGACCAACTCGCCCATAAATTACAAAGGGATTCAAGTGGGGAATGTCATCAAAGTGGGTTTTGCAAAGGATAAAGTGGGGGTGGTCCGTTTGGATTTGATGATCAAATCCAGCGTTAAGATCCGCAAAGACTCCAAAGTGGCGGTTTCTTCTAGAGGGTTTATGGGGTTAAAATTTTTAGCCTTAGAGCAAAGCCACAATGAAGAATTTTATGGTAGTGGCGATAAGGGGGAGCGGATTTTAATCTTTAAAGAAGGGCTTATGGATCGCTTGAGCGGTGATGCTAATCAAGTGGTGCAAGAAGTGATGAAAGCGATCAGGAATGTGAATAGGATTTTAGACGATGAAAATGTGGAAAAATTCAAGCACATTCTCGCTTCAGTAGATGATCTCATCGCTAACTTGGATTCAAGAAAGACTCAATTTGATTCGCTAATCAACAACGCTAACAACCTTGTTTCTAATGTCAATAATGTGGCTTTAGATGTGGATAAACGCGTCAAACAGGGGCAATACGACTTTAAGGCGATGTTCACTCCTTTAATCATGCAAGCGCAGTTGAGCTTAAGAAACATTGATAATTTTGTGGAAAAAGGCTCTGCTTTGATAGACAAATTTGACGCTAACCCCTATAAAACGATTTTTGGAGAAAGGAAATAACCATGAGAGCTACGGCGATAAAAATCTTTTCATTCTCATCAGTATTCGCCCTATTGCTTCAGGGTTGCTTGAGCATCAATTTAAAACAAATGCTACCAGAGATCAGAACTTATGATTTGAATGCGAGTTCTTTTGAAATCACGCAATGCCCTAAACCTTTGACTGAAGTGAGACTTATTAGTATTTTGAGCGCGGATTTATTCAACACTAAAGAGATCGTGTTTAAAGCGCAAGACGGGCAGATCACGCATGGGAAGCACCAAAAATGGATAGACTTGCCTCGCAACATGCTAAAAACCATGTTCATGCAAGAAGCGCAAAAAGCATGCTTAGGCGTGGCTTTGCCCCCTTATGGCGCGGGTGCACCCACTTATGCGGTTCGTTTTACGATTTTGTCGTTTTCTCTTTTAGAAAAAGAAAATTCTACCTACAGGGCGGAATTCGCGCTAGGCTATGACATTAGCGTGAAAGGCGATTCGCATTCTGGAGTGATCATTAAGCATGAAAATATTTCTAGCTTGGAAAATAAAACCACCAAAACGAGTAAAAATGGCAATCAAGATTTTCAAGAAAGCGCGATACAATCCCTCCAACATGTCAGCACGCAAGCGATGCAAGAAGCGATTTCTTTGATTAAAAAAGCCATTGAAGCGCAAAGCGTAAGCCCGTTAAAAAAATAAGGAGGAATTGTTTGAATTTACGATTGGCTGGAGCAAGCGTTTTAACGGCTTGTGTCTTTTCGGGGTGTTTTTTCTTAAAAATGTTTGATAAAAAACTTTCTAGTAACGATTGGCATATCCAAAAAGTGGAAATGAACCATCAAGTGTATGACATTGAAACCATGCTCGCTGATAGCGCTTTTAGAGAGCATGAAGAAGAGCAAGATTCCTCTCTAAATACCGCTTTGCCTGAAGATAAAACAGCGATTGAAGCCAAAGAGCAGGAACAAAAAGAAAAAAGAAAACACTGGTATGAGCTTTTTAAAAAGAAGCCAAAGCCTAAAAGCTCTATGGGAGAGTTTGTGTTTGATCAAAAAGAAAATCGTATTTATGGCAAAGGCTATTGCAACCGGTATTTTGCCAGCTATGTATGGCAGGGCGATAGGCACATTGGGATTGAAGATAGCGGGATTTCAAGAAAAGTGTGTAAAGATGAGCATTTAATGGCGTTTGAATTGGAATTTATGGAGAATTTTAAGGGTAATTTTACGGTAACTAAGGGCAAGGACACGCTCATTTTAGACAACCAAAAAATGAAAATTTATTTGAAAACGCCTTGAGTTTATGTTTTGTGTTTTAAATGCGATCTAAAATCAAAAAACATTCTAAATGATAAAGAGATTAAAAAATTTTTAAAAAATAGGAGTAAAACTCATTCTTTTAAGGGGATAGGGGTATTTTGAAACAATTCTCCCCCTACAACCCTCCAACTAAATCCCTCTAAACCCCATAAAGATCGCTTTTTAAGGGGTTATCGCTTGTTTTTTGAAAGCTTTTTATTATTTTGATCGCAAAAGATGCTGATACTTTGAGCGGTTTTTAGATTTGGCGCCAAAGCCCCCTAAAAGGACTTTTTAAAATCAAAAAGAGGGTTTAGGGGTTTTGTCTGTCATTATGGGGAGTTCTGGGTAGATTATTTTAGGTTTTTTACCCCTTAAGGCTCCAAAGAAAGTTTCAATTTTTTTCGCTTCCTCATCGCTGATTTCAATGCCTAACTGGATAGAGCCCATTTCTTTAATCGCATCCTTGACATCCCAAAACTGCCCGTTATGGAAATAAGGCATCGTTTCGGTGATATTCCTTAAAGTAGGCACTTTCACAAGCCCGTTTTTATCGCCTTTGAAATCGCCCACATTAGCGAATTTATAAGGTTTGACCACCCCAAAAGGCTGCATCGTTCCCCCAAGATTGATGCCGTTATGGCAAGCCACACAGCCTTTAGAAATGAATAAATCCAGCCCCTCTTTTTCGGCTTTGCTGAGCGCTTTAGGATTGCCTCTTAAAAAATCATCGTAACGGCTTGGGGTGATGAGCGTGGCTTCAAACATAGCGATACTATCAGCGATCAATTTAAAATCAATTTTGACTTTAGAGCCATAGGCTTTTCTAAAGAGTTTGACATAGCCTGGCATGGAATTGATTTTTTCTACCACCACTTTAGGATCAGCCCCCATTTCAAAAGAAGACTGAATCGGCCCTTGCGCTTGTTCGTTTAAATGCGTAACCCTACCATCCCAAAACTGCACATCGTTAAACACAGAGTTATACACCGTTGGGGAACTTAAAAGGTGGGGGTTTTTCTTCCATTGAGAACCTACCGTGCTTGGGACTAAATCCACTCCGCCTAAGCCCAGATTATGGCATGTGTTGCAAGACACGAGATAGGAAGTGGAAATCCTAGGGTCAAAATAGAGCATTTTGCCTAATTCCACTTGAGCGGAGGTCATGATTTCGCTGTTTTTGGTGCCAATACCCACATCTCTGGTTTTTTTGATTTGGTATTCTTTGAGCGCTTTGCCCATAGGCATGGGTTCTAACTGGCTTTCCCTCGCTTTTTTAATCAATTCTAAATCGTTTAGGGCATGAGCGCAAGAAAAAGCCAGACAAACGCCCAACAAAATGGATTTTTTCATGATGAACTCCTAAAATATCGTTAAAAATAAAACAAAACTTTCTTATTATAACCACCATTTTAAAATAATTCACCACTAAATAATCTAATAAAGAGTTTTTTAAAGAGCGGTAGGTATAATGGCATTAAATCCAAATAGGGGTTATACAATGAAAGAGAATAAAGCCTTCACGCATTTGCACTTGCACACAGAATATTCGCTTTTAGACGGGGCGAACAAGATTAAAATTCTAGCCAAACGCATTAAAGAATTGGGCATGAAAAGCGTGAGCGTAACCGACCATGGGAACATGTTTGGAGCGATTGATTTTTATACGAGCATGAAAAAAGAAGGCATTAAGCCTATTATCGGCATGGAAGCGTATATCCATAACGATGATAATCTTTCTAGCAAAGAAACCAAGCAGCGTTTCCATTTGTGCCTATTCGCTAAAAACCAAGAGGGCTATGAAAATTTGATGTTCTTAAGCTCTATGGCGTATTTAGAGGGGTTTTATTATTTTCCGCGCATCAATAAAAAGCTTTTAAGGGAGCATTCTAAAGGCATTATCGCTTCTAGCGCGTGCTTGCAAGGGGAAGTCAATTACCATTTGAATACCAATAATGAGAGAAACCGCAAGTATGGGGCTAAAGGCTATGATGAAGCTAAAAGAATCGCTTGCGAATACCAAGAGATTTTTGAAGACGATTTTTATTTAGAAATCATGCGCCATGGCATTTTGGATCAGCGATTCATTGATAAACAAGTCATTAAAATGTCTTTAGAAACAGGGTTAAAAATCATTGCCACCAACGACACCCACTACACCATGCCCAATGACGCTAAGGCTCAAGAAGTAGCGATGTGCGTAGCGATGGGTAAAACCCTAAACGATAAGGGGCGCTTGAAACACTCCGTGCATGAGTTTTACATCAAGTCCCCCGAAGAAATGGCAAAGCTCTTTGCAGATATTCCAGAAGCCTTAGAAAACACCCAAGAAATTGCGGATAAATGCGTTTTAGAGATTGATTTAAAAGACGATAAGAAGAACCCCCCAACCCCCCAAGTTTCAAATTCACTAAAGCTTACGCTCAAAATGAGGGGCTGGATTTTGAAGATGACGCTTCTTATTTCGCCTATAAGGCTAGAGAGGGCTTGAAAGAGCGCTTAATCTTAGTGCCAAAAGAAAAGCATGATCAATACCAAGAACGCTTAGAAAAAGAAATTGAAGTCATTACGAACATGAAATTCCCAGGGTATATGCTGATTGTGTGGGATTTTATCCGTTACGCTAAAGAAATGGGTATTCCTGTAGGGCCTGGTAGGGGGAGTGCGGCCGGGAGTTTGGTGGCTTTTGCCTTAAAAATCACCGATATTGACCCTTTGAAATACGATTTGCTCTTTGAAAGGTTTTTGAACCCTGAAAGAATCAGCATGCCTGATATTGATACGGATTTTTGCCAGCGCCGGCGTAAGGAAATCATAGAATACATGATTGAAAAATACGGCAAATACAATGTGGCTCAGGTCATCACTTTTAATAAGATGTTGGCTAAAGGCGTGATCAGAGATGTTGCAAGGGTTTTGGACATGCCCTATAAAGAAGCCGATGATTTTGCCAAGCTCATTCCTAACCGCTTAGGCATCACGCTTAAGGGCTATGAAAAAAATGGCGAGTTCATAGAGGGGGCGTGGGAATTAGAGCCTAAAATCAAGGAATTAGTAGAGAGTAATGAATTAGCCAAACAAGTGTGGGAATATTCGCTCAATTTAGAGAATTTAAACCGCAACGCAGGCGTGCATGCCGCAGCTTTAGTGGTGGATAGCCAAAAAGAGTTGTGGCACAAAACCCCTTTGTTTGCTTCTGAAAAAACCGGCGGTATCGTTACGCAATATTCCATGAAGTATTTAGAGCCGGTGGATTTGATCAAGTTTGACTTCTTGGGGCTTAAAACCTTGACCGTGATTGATGATGCGCTTAAAATCATTAAAACGCAGCATAACATTGATGTGGATTTTTTATCGTTGGATATGGACGATCCGAAAGTGTATAAAACGATCCAAAGCGGGGATACGGTGGGGATCTTCCAAATTGAATCCGGAATGTTTCAAGGGCTTAACAAGCGCTTAAGGCCTTCAAGCTTTGAAGACATTATCGCCATTATCGCGCTAGGGAGACCAGGACCCATGGAATCAGGCATGGTAGATGATTTTGTGAACAGAAAGCATGGCGTTGAGCCTATCGCTTATGCGTTTAAAGAATTAGAGCCGATCTTAAAGCCCACTTACGGCACGATCGTCTATCAAGAGCAGGTGATGCAAATCGTGCAAACTATCGGTGGTTTTAGTTTGGGTGAAGCGGATCTCATCCGCCGCGCTATGGGGAAAAAAGACGCTCAGATCATGGCAGATAATAAGGCTAAGTTTGTTGAAGGCGCTAAAAATTTAGGGCATGATGGCCAAAAGGCGGCTAATTTATGGGATTTGATCGTTAAATTTGCCGGCTATGGTTTCAACAAATCGCATTCAGCCGCTTATGCGATGATCACTTTCCAAACGGCGTATTTAAAGACTTATTACAAGCATGAGTTCATGGCAGCGATGCTCACTAGCGAATCCAATAAGATCGAATCCGTAGCACGCTATATTGATGAGGTTAGGGCTTTAGAAATTGAAGTGATGCCTCCGCACATCAATTCTTCTATGCAAGATTTCAGCGTGGCGGAGTTTAAAAATCAAAAAGGCGAGTTAGAAAAGAAAATCGTGTTTGGTTTGGGAGCGATCAAAGGGGTTGGGGGTGAGCCGATTAAAAACATCATTGAAGAAAGGGCTAAAGGGGATTATAAGAGTTTGGAAGATTTTATTTCACGGGTGGATTTTTCTAAACTCACTAAAAAATCTTTAGAGCCATTGGTGAAATCAGGGAGCTTGGACAATTTAGGCTACACTAGAAAAACCATGCTCGCTAACTTGGATTTGATCTGCGATGCCGGGCGCGCTAAAGACAAGGCTAATGAAATGATGCAAGGGGGCAACTCCCTTTTTGGAGCCATGGAAGGCAGAATTAAAGAGCAGGTTATTTTGGACATGATTGATTTGGGCGAGCATGACGCTAAAACGCTTTTAGAATGCGAGTATGAAACTTTAGGAATCCATGTTTCAGGCAACCCTTTAGACGAGTTTAAAGAAGAAATTAAGGGCTTTAAAAATTTAGTCAAAAGCATTGATATTGAAGAATTAGAAATCGGATCGCAGGCTTATTTGCTGGGTAAAATCATGGAAGTTAAAAAGAAAATTGGCAAACGAAGCGGTAAGCCTTATGGCACAGCGGACATTTTGGATCGATACGGCAAGTTTGAACTCATGCTGTTTGAAAAGCAATTAAACGCCTTAGAAGAGTTGGATATTAATAAGCCTTTAGTGTTTAAATGCAAGATTGAAGAGCAAGAAGAAGTGGCGCGATTGAGGCTTTTTGAAATCTTGGATCTAGAGAGCGCTAGAGAGGTTAAAATCCCTAAAGCCCACTATAAAGACCCTGACAAGCAAAAAGAAGAGGTGCGCGAAATCCCCCCCATGGAAATACTCGCTTCTAGTTCTTGCTCTTTAGCGATCGTGTTAGAAAACGATGTGAAAAAAGAGTTTTTAAGACAAATCAAAGAGAGCGCTCTAAAACACCAGGGCAAACGCCCCTTGTATTTGATCATCAAGGATAAGGATAAGCAATTCAAAATTCAAAGCGATCTAATGGTAAATGAAAAGATTAAGGACGATTTTAAAGAATTAGAGTGGAGGGATTTAGCTTGAGGATCAACCAGTTTTTAGCCCATTACACCAAGCACTCCAGAAGAGAAGCTGAAAAATTGGTTTTAGAAGGGCGGGTGAAAATCAACCATGAGCATGCCAAACTCGCTAGCGTGGTTAAAGAAAACGACAAGGTGTTTTTAGACAAACGACTCATTAAGCCCTTAAAAAACAAAAAATTCAGCGTGTTAGTCTATCACAAGCCAAAGGGCGAACTAGTGAGTAAGGCCGATCCCTTAAAACGGCGCGTGATTTATGAAAGCTTGGAGAAAAAATACGCCCATTTCGCGCCGGTGGGGCGTTTGGATTTTGCGAGCGAGGGGGTGCTACTCTTAAGCGATAGTAAAGCAGTGGTGAGCGCTTTAATGCATGCGAATTTAGAAAAAGAGTATCTCATTAAAATTCAAGGCTTTATTACAAGAGAGATGGAAAACGCCATGCAAGAGGGCTTGAAATTAGAAAACGCCACTAAGGGAGCGCACCAAAAAACCCCCATTAAAAGCATGGAATTTGCCCCCTTTATTGGTTATGAAATCATCAAAAACCATGCCAAATACTCCAAACTTAGAGTCATTATCAATGAGGGGAAAAACAGAGAATTGAGGCGTTTTTTTGCGTTTTTTAACGCTGGAGTGTTGGATTTAAGGCGCGTTCGTTATGGTTTTGTGAATTTGAATGCCTTGCCGGTAGGGAAAGTGCGTTTTCTGAACCGCCAAGAATACAATGAGTTGCATGCGTTTATGGCTAATGCGGCTAATGTTAAAGGGGATTAGCGCTTGAGTTATGCTATACTTCAAAGTTGGGGGAAATAAAAAATAAGGATTATCATGTTAGAAGTGATTAATGGGAAGAATTACGCAGAAAAAACCGCTCATCAAGCGGTAGTGGTCAATGTTGGGGCGAGTTGGTGTCCAGATTGTAGGAAGATTGAGCCGATTATGGAAAATTTAGCCAAAACTTACAAAGGCAAGGTGGAATTTTTTAAGGTTTCTTTTGATGAGAGCCAGGATTTAAAAGAGAGCTTAGGCATTCGCAAGATCCCCACTTTGATTTTTTACAAAAACGGGAAAGAAGTGGGTGAAAGGCTTGTAGAGCCCGGATCTTCAAAGCCGATTGAAGATGCGATTAAAACGCTCTTATAAAGGGCGTTAAAGAGCCTTGTTGTTAAAAAGAACCCATAGGAATCTTTTTTAGCTCCTTTTTTTGATAAAGGGGCTAACTTCAAATAGTTTTTATCTTTCTTTATCTCAAAAAATCGTTTTTATCGTTTTTAAATCAGCATGTTTGTTAAAAAAGTTTCTTTAATTAAGCTAAAAATGAGCGAATTTGTGGTACTAATGCTTGCAGTGTGAAATTTGTAGGGCTAGAACTTGTAAAATGTGAAAAAAAAGACGCATAAAATGCTAAAATCCGCAAAAACACTGTGTGTTTAGATTAGAAGTTTAAAATTAGGAACGGAAGTATCTGTTTTAAATTTTGAATAGGGAGTTTCTATCACTATGGTATTGAAAACAAAATTAAAAATTATAAGCTCGGTGATTTTGAGTACTTTATTGTGGGTGGGTTGCTCAAGCGAAATGGCAACTTATCAAAATGTGAATGATGCCACTAAAAATACGACTGCAAGTATTAACAGCACGGATTTATTGCTAACCGCTAACGCGATGTTAGATTCCATGTTTAGCGACCCTAATTTTGAGCAACTCAAGGGCAAGCATTTGATTGAAGTTTCAGATGTGATTAACGACACCACGCAACCCAATTTGGACATGAATCTTTTGACGACCGAAATCGCGCGGCAGTTGCGGTTGCGATCTAATGGGAGGTTCAATATCACAAGGGCGAGTGGAGGGAGTGGTATTGCAGCAGATAACAGAATGGTGAAACAGCGCGAAAAAGAACGAGAGAGCGAAGAGTATAATCAAGACACCACTGTAGAAAAAGGCACTTTAAAAGCCGCCGATTTATCTTTAAGTGGTAAAGTATCCAGTATCGCAGCCTCTATTAGTAGTTCTAGGCAGCGCTTAGACTATGACTTCACCCTAAGCCTTACCAATAGGAAAACGGGTGAAGAGGTATGGAGCGATGTCAAGCCTATTGTGAAAAATGCTAGCAATAAGCGTATGTTTTAAATTTATATTTGAAAGGATGAACGATGAAAAATCAAGTTAAAAAAATTTTAGGAATGAGCGTGATAGCAACGATGGTGATCGTGGGTTGTAGCCATGCCCCAAAATCAGGTATCAGTAAAAGCAATAAGGCATACAAAGAAGCGACTAAAGGCGCTCCTGATTGGGTAGTAGGGGATTTAGAAAAAGTGGCGAAGTATGAAAAATATTCAGGGGTCTTTTTAGGAAGGGCTGAGGATTTGATCACTAATAATGATGTGGATTATTCTACGAATCAGGCTACAGCGAAAGCTAGGGCTAATTTAGCGGCGAATCTAAAATCCACTTTACAAAAAGATTTGGAAAATGAAAAAACCAGAACGGTAGACGCTTCTGGTAAAAGGTCCATAAGCGGCACTGATACTGAAAAAATTTCTCAATTGGTGGATAAGGAATTGATCGCTTCTAAAATGCTTGCCCGCTATGTCGGTAAAGATAGGGTTTTTGTTTTAGTGGGCTTGGATAAGCAAATTGTGGATAAAGTGCGCGAAGAGTTAGGCATGGTTAAAAAGTAGGGTTTTAATGAAACGCCTTGCTATTGCACTTGTTTTGGTGTTGGGGTTTGTGTGGGGGAAGTCCTTGCCTAAGTGGGCAAAAGATTGCTCAAAAGAAGTGCAGATTGAAAAGACCCAAACCAAAGACGAAAAAATTTTAGTGTGCGGGATGAGCGATATATTGCTTTCAGATATGGACTATAGCTTGTCCTCAGCCAGACAAAACGCCTTAGAGAAAGTGATGGAAGTTTTCAAGGGGGATAAAATAGAGATTAAGGCTAGTGAGCTAAAGGCCACTTTTATTGATACGGATAAAGTTTATGTGCTTCTAAGAATCACTAAGAAGCATGTCGCTTTAATGAACGAGTAAGGATTAATAATGAAAAAGATTATTCTTGCATGCCTTATGGCTTTTGTGGGTGCCAATTTAAGCGCGGAGCCTAAGTGGTATAGCAAGGCCTATAACAAAACAAACACCCAAAAAGGCTATCTTTATGGGAGTGGTTCAGCCACTTCTAAAGAGGCTTCTAAACAAAAAGCGTTAGCGGATTTAGTGGCGTCTATTAGCGTGGTGGTTAATTCACAAATCCATATCCAAAAAAGTCGTGTGGACAATAAGTTAAAATCCAGTGATTCGCAAACGATTAACTTAAAAACCGATGACTTGGAATTGAATAATGTAGAAATTGTCAATCAAGAAGCACAAAAAGGGATCTACTACACCAGAGTAAGGATTAATCAAAACTTGTTTTTGCAGGGTTTAAGGGATAAGTATAACGCTCTTTATGGGCGGTTTTCCACCTTAATGCCTAAGGTTTGTAAAGGGGTTTTTTTACAGCAATCTAAAAGCATGGGGGATTTATTGGCTAAAGCGATGCCTATAGAAAGGATTTTAAAAGCGTATTCTGTCCCGGTGGGTTCGTTAGAAAATTATGAAAAAATCTATTATCAAAACGCTTTCAAACCTAAAGTGCAAATCACTTTTGATAACAACAGCGATACAGAGATTAAAAACGCTCTCATAAGCGCTTATGCTAGAGTGCTAACCCCTAGCGATGAAGAAAAACTCTATCAAATCAAAAATGAAGTTTTCACAGACAGCGCTAATGGCACCACACGCATTAGAGTGGTTGTTAGCGCGAGCGATTGTCAAGGCACGCCCGTATTGAATAGAAGCCTTGAAGTGGATGAAAAGAATAAGAATTTTGCTATCACGCGCTTGCAATCTTTGCTTTATAAAGAATTAAAAGATTATGCCAATAAAGAAGGGCAGGGCAATACGGGGTTATAAGCAAGGTATTAATCTTGCTTTATGCTTATTCATTCAGTTTTATAGCGTCATTATTTTGTTTAGCGTGGCGTTTTCGCACCCATAAAATAAACCCTCTAAAGGTTTGTGGCTTTTGTTCTCGCCAAATAAACTAAAACATCATTCAATACTCTTTATCCCACAAACTCCTCTAAAACCACACCCGCTAAAAACTAAAATTAACAAAAACTAAAATCTTTTTAAAACCACCCAAGCAGAAATCCCAAACATCTTTGTAGTATAATACCCCCATACATTTGTATCTAGCGTAGGAAGTGCACAAAGTTACGCCTTTATAGATATGATGTGTGAGACCTGTAGGGAATGCGTTGGAGATCAAACTCTGTAAAATCCCTATGATTAGGGGCACAGAGTGAGAACCAAACTTTCCCCCAACATCAGCCTAGGAAGCCCAATCGCTTTAGCGTTTGGGTGCTTCACGAGCCTATACAAGCGAGATTGTTTGAAAAAACCCAATGACTTTGGGCTTTCAAACCCCCAAGCTAGGGTCTGTCTTTTTGCCCCACAAACTAACAAACTTTTTTAAAAGCTAACACAATTTTAAACCAAACAAACGCCTAAAAAGGGGCGTTTGAATGCGAAAGGAGAACAAAAACATGAGATAAACAATGAGACAGAAAAAAGCTTCAGTAAGCTTAAAGAAATCACGCAAGCGATGCGAGAGCAAAAAGAGCGATCTATAACGCTAACGCTCACGCGCAAAACAGAACTAAAAACGCCTACAAGAGAGCCTAAAAAGAGCGTTTTAGAGTCAATAGAGGGTTAAAGAATATTTTTAACCCCTAGAAAATCCACCCATAGTTGAAAAACACTTTAAAATGGCTGCCCCCTTCATTCAAGGTGATAGAATTGGTAGTTGTGCCATCGCTAGAAACGACTCTAGATTTCAACTGAACCAAAGGAACGCTAATGCCTATAGAATATTTAGAATGCTTGTAGCGGTAATTCAACCCACCGGTCACATTTAAATTACCGCTCCCTTTGTATTGATTCAACAAATAATAGCTGTTGTATAAGCCCCTTAACCCCCCAAACACCCCAAGAGAGGAAGTGAAAACCCTCTTAGTTAGATTGTTTTTAGGGTTCTTTTCGTTGGTGTAATTGGTGATAAAATCAAACAACACATCCATTCCCACGCCATAGCTTAATTGTTGGATTTTTTCGTTATTGGCTTGAGCGTAGTTGTATTTGATAATGCCATAAGAAGACAACCCTAAGTAATCATTAAAGTATTTTTGATAGCCCATTTTAAGATTAACGCCTAATAGGGGGGCTCCAAAGGGTCGTGAGGTTTTTGAAGTGCGATAGGTGGTGGCGCTAGATTTAGAAGATGAAAGGCTTTGACTGATCGCGCTAAGCATAGTGGTCGCAAAATCTTGCGTGTTCAAACTAGCGTTTAAATAGTTGGTTTGGCTGCTCAAGTTAGTGTAATCCACCGGTAGGGCGTTTTGATCAATGAGTTGTTGCCAAACAGTGCTAGTAACGCCTATAAGCCCGGCGGGGACTTGAGAGCAATCAGTATAAATGGAATTGGGGTAACTGCTAGGGAAAGCGGACTGATTTTGGCCGCCAAAACGAGAACACACATCATAGGTAGAGCCATCGGTATCTCGCACTTCTTTCCCGTTGTCAAACACTTGCACTTCTTGTCCATTCACTTGCTCTATCTTCCCGCCCTTACAGCGCTCTTCTGGCCCATTGTTTTCTTCACACATGCGCACCCTTTGATAAGTCATGTTTCCGTTATGCGTATAGCCTAAAGTATGGCCGTATTCATGGATAATGTCTCTTAATTGCATGATGGCGACTTTATTCAATTCTTTGCCAAAGAGTATTTCAGGGTCTAAGAAAGGAGACAATATCCCTAAAGCGCCAAAATTGGTGCCATCATCGCCTGGGCCATTCGGGCCGCCATATTGAGACCCTAACCCTAAATCCCCTCCTCTTGGGGGCAAGAGATTCACATAAAGATTATTCGTAACTCTATAGCTATAGATAACGTCTTGCGGCGTTAATATCACTGATCCTGTTTGCCCGTTTTCTATATTGTATTCATCTCCTTTATTTTTAGCGATCAATTTAGGATCAACAAGCCCATCGTTGTAAGGATTCACGCATGTAGAATAATCAGAATAACATGGTTTTGACAGGTTGTTGTCGCTAAACTGAAAGGGAGCGTTTTTAACGGCATCTTCCCAAGATTTAGAATCAAACACCGCCATCATGTTCAGCATTAAATTGGTCAAATTTTTAGCGTCTTGAGAGGTGAAAGACGGCACTTTAGCCGTGCAGTTTTCTTGATTTTCATATGGAGGGCATGGGGGTTTAGAACCACTGCCGTTACCGCTAGAAAATTGGTTGTAATTGATATAAGTCATTTGAAGATTGGTTGTAACCCTACTGAGCTTATCAAACAGATTCTGCGTGCTGGAATCAGAAAATTTTGTGGTGGCAGTTTGGAGCTGTTGGAAGCCATCAGCGTTAAGTTGCGGATCGTTAAACAAGCTTGCGGGCAGAATGATTTGAGATTGTTTAGGGATAGTCTCTATCACGCCCAAACTGACTACATTGCCTTGATTGTCTGTATAACTCAGCTCAATGTTGTTTAAATTATAAGGCAAGAAGTTTTGTATCATAATCAAGCTGCTATCACCATAGCCTGCTTCTTCAGCGCTTTCTTGGTTATAAGCGGTTACATACACAGGGGTTAAAGAATAAAAGGTTAAGTTGGTGATATTGTCCTCTGCAAACAACTCAGTCGCATTCTTTAAAATGGTGCTTTGGGAGATGTAGTATTTCCCATAGGTGCTTTGAGGGGTAATGGGTTTGGGCTTTGGCTTTGGTTTGGGTTTGGGTTTTTCTTGAGTGGTGGCTATGGTTTGTTCTTGGGTTTGTGTGCCTTGTAATAGCCCGGTTTCAAAGCCGGCTTCTATAAAAAAGCCGTCTTTTTGGTGTTTTTGAAAGGCTTCTACAGCGGTGAATGATCCGATTAGGGACAAACAAATCGTTTTGCTAGCGAGTTTTAACATAAAATCTCCTTATTGTCTTTTTTAACATTTTTACTCAAAAATAGCTTATAGGTATGCATACATTTTAAACTAGCTCATTTTACCTTTTTTTTTTTTTTTTGAAAAATGGCAGTATGGTTTTTTGCAAATACGGGTATTAAACGGCGCTAATGGGTAAAAAAGTCTTAAAAAGCAGCGCTAAAAAGGGTTTTAATCCATTTTTTAAGCGATTTCATTTGCCCAAGCAAAATTCGCTGAACATGCTATCAAGCATTTGGCTGGTTTCATAAGGGCGGGTGAGCAAGTTCAAGTTTTCTATCGCGCTTAAAATATGATAAGAAAAAAGCTCCAAAGTGTCTAAATGGCTTTTAGCGTTTTGCAATTCAGTAATGGCGTTTTCTAGGGCGGTTGTTTGGGCTAGGGAAGTGAGCAAGAGCTTGTTTTGGGTGTCTAGTTTGGGGAAAAACCCACTGATTTTTTGGCTCAAATCTTTCAAACAAGCCTTGGAATTTAGGGTGTTAGTTTCTAGGATAGAATAAGGGATTTTAAGATAAGATTTTAAGATTTCAAGCTCTAGTTTAGGGGCTAGATCGTTTTTATTCAAAACAACAATGCAAGGCTTTTTAGCGCGATTAAGGGCGTCAATGATAGTAAAATCTTCTTTTTCTAGGGGTTTAGAAAGATCGAACACGCCTAAAATAATGTCGCAATTTTCTAAACTTTTAAGGCTTTTTTCAATCCCTAAACGCTCTATTTTATCCGCGCTCTCTCTAATACCGGCCGTGTCAATCAAGCGCACCTTATGCCCTTGTAATTCAATGACTTCTTCTATGGTGTCTCTTGTTGTGCCTTTAATATCGCTCACTAAAGCCCTTTCTTCTAACAGCATGGCGTTTAATAAAGAACTTTTGCCGGCATTGGGTTTGCCAACAATGCTTAAAGCATGCCCCTTATTCCTTTGTTTTTGCGTATTAGAAAAATCTAACAAATCCTTAAAAGAGGCGATTTGTTTTTCTAAATTAAAAGACACTTCCTTTAAAAAATCGCTAGGAATGTCTTCTTCGCTATAATCAATCAAAACTTCTGAGCTCGCCAAAAGCTTTAAAAGATTATTCCTGGCCTCTTCAATAAAGATTTTTAACTCGCCCTTAAGCTGCCTGGCTAGAGCGTTTAAAACGCTTTCATCTTCACAAAGGATGAGTTGAACGCTCGCTTCAATCTCGCTCAAATCCATTTTATGGTTTAAAAAGGCTTTTTTACTGAATTCCCCCGCTTTAGCGAGCCTAGCCCCTAAATTCAAGCAAGCTTGAAGGATATTTTGCGCTAAAAGGGGGCTTCCATGGCATTGGATTTCGCACACATCTTCGCCGGTGAAACTATAAGGGGCTTTGAAATAAATCACTAACGCTTTGTCTAATAAAACGCCATTAGAAAAAATATCGCACACGTAAGCGTATCTGGGGGTGAAGTCTTGTTTTTGGGTGAGTTGTTTGAGGACGTTTAGAGCGTTATGGCCGCTGATTTTAATGATGCTAATCGCTCCCTTGCCTAAAGGGGTAGCGATAGCGGCGATGGTGTCATTCATTGTTAAAGTCGTTGATGACGATGTATTTTTCATCGTTTAAATTGGTTTTAATGGAAACATATTTATTAGGGAACGCTTTTCGTAATTTCTTTAAAGCGATATAGGTTAAAACGCCATCAGGGGCTTTCATCTGCCCCTTACCCACTTCATGCACGGTCATGATCACGCTTTGGAGTTGCGTTTCCATAACCTTTTCTTGGTTTTGTAAAAAAGTGGAGATTTCTAAGCGGATGCTATAGCCATAAGCAGGGTGGATCCAGTTAAAAAGCAAGTAAGAAAGGGCTTTGTAGCGATAACCCTTTTCGCCAATCAAAAGAGCGGAGTCTTCGCCATCAATATCGATCAATAAAACCCCCGGTTCATAAAGACTGACTTCCACTTTGTTGATTTTATAGGGCAAGTGGGAGAATAAGTCTTTCAATTCTTGCTTAATTTCATGGAGTTTGTCTCCATTATGAGATTCTTCTTTAAGGTTTTTTTTAGGGGGTTTAGGGGTGATTCTTTCTTCTTGCGGCGTTTCTGTTTCTAAGTTTTGTTTTTTTTCTTCTGCGCTTTGATGGATTCCTTTCGTGTCAATTTCTTTAACGCTTTCTTCTTTAACCTCTTTAACGCTTTCTTTAACGCTCGCTAAAATAATGGCTTCTTTTTTACCGATGCTTAAAAACCCTTTAGATGGCGTTTGAATGACTTCATATTGCAAATTAATGATGGGGCAATTCAAGGCGATAGAAGCTTGAATGAGAGCCTCTTCTAAGGTTTTGGCTTTGATTTCAATAGGATTTTGCATCAATGTTCCTTTTTGTTTTGCGCATGGGCTCGTTTTTTATTCTCTAAGACTTTATTGATGATGAGTTGTTGCAACACCGAAAGGATGTTGTTCGTGGTCCAATACAAGACTAACCCTGCAGGGAAAGTGATTAAAAAAAGCGTGAACAATAGGGGCAAGAATTTAAAAATCTTCGCTTGCATGGGATCGGTCATGGTGTTTGGCGTAACGCTTTGGTGCCAATACATAGACGCTCCCATAAGAAGCGGTAAAATAAAATACGGATCCATGATGGATAAGTCATGAATCCATAAGATCCACTCTGAGCTTTTCAATTCCACAGCGTTATAAAGCACCCTATAAATCGCAAAAAACACCGGGATTTGTAAGATTAAGGGCAGACAACCCCCTAGCGGGTTGGCCCCATGTTTTTTGTAAAGCTGCATCATGTGGGCTTGCAATTTTTGGGGTTCGCCCTTGTATTTTTCTTGGAGTTCTTTCATTTTAGGGGCTAATTCTTTGAGCTTTTGCATGCTCACCATGCCCTTATAGCTTAAAGGATAAAGGATGATGCGCACGATAATCGTTAAAAGAATGATAGCCCAACCCCAATTGCCCACAAATTGATACAAATAATCCAGTAAAACAAACACGCCTTTAGCAAAGAAAGTGATCAAGCCATACTCTATCGCATCTGTGAGCATGGGTGAAATCGCTTTCAAAGAGCGGTAATCTTTAGGGCCAATATAGCCATGCAAATCCGCTTCATTTTTAAGGGAAATGAACCCTAAGGGGTTTTTAGTGCCGATTTCTGAATCGATTAAGGCTTCAAAACCTTGAGGATCTTTAGTGAAAAGCAAGGTGGTGAAATACCTATCCACGCTGGATAAAAAGAGGGTGTTAGAAAAGCGTTTGATCTCTTTAGCGTCTTTATCTTCAATTTTTTCAATTTTTTTGTCGTTATTTTCTAAAAGCACGCCTGAAAAGGTGTAGCTGTCCAAATCAGCCACCGGCCTGTAACCATTGGTGATCACATAGCTAGGGATAAGGTTATTGGGCGATTTGAATGCGATTTTTAAATCATAATGCAAATCATCATAGAAAGTCAGGGTTTTAATGATAGTAAGAGCGCCTAAATCTTGGGTTAAAACAAGCTGTTCATTAGGCCCAAGAGTGGTTTTTGAAGCGCTATAAGGGGTGTTGAACGCTTTGTTATTGAGCGTGGGGTCTAAAAAACGCACTTCTAAAGGCTTGAGTTTATCGGCTGCTAAGAGGGGGAGCTCTTTTAGGGGGGGTTGCGCGTTTTCTTTGGAGCTAAAAAGATGGCCCACATGCTCTAAAAAGCCCTTTTGTTTAGGGGCTAGATACTTTTTATCCTTGAGATAAACCTGTTTGATGCGCCCTAAAGAATCAATTTCAATTTTGGCATGCTCAAAAGAAATCGTGCTTAACAAATTCTCTTGTGGGGTTGTTTGAGTAGTGCTAAAATGTTGGGCGTTGGGCGCGTTAGGACTTGTTGTTGTGTGGTTGTTGGTTGTTTCTTGCTTTGTGGTTTGGGTTGTTGTTTTGTTTGGTTTTTGGAAAAAATAGCTATAAAGAGCGATAAACAAGAAAGACAGAGCGATCGCTAAAATCAAGCGGAGATTATTATTGTTGTTTCTATCCATTGTGATTAAACCTTAATGATGTAGTAAGTTGTGCGGCTTTTTGTGGGAATGAGCCAAAAAGTGATGGTTTTAAAATTGCGGTTAAAATCTTTATGAGATTGGAGCAAACTAGGGCGTTTCAAGCGAGTAGTAGGGTAAGCAATGCCGCCAGAGCAAAAAGGGTTGCATGAGAGTATCCTTATAGCGATTTTACCCACAGCGCTCAAAGGGCTTTCAAAAGAGAGCAACCACAGAGCGTAGTTGGAGCAAGTGGGGTAAAACCGGCAGCTTGAAGGGGTGAAAGCCGAAAAAAAGCGTTGGTAACCCCTAATTGATGCCGTAAAAATCGCGCTCAAAAAAGGCGTTTTATTGTTTCGCATAGGTATGAGTTATTCCTTTTTTCAAGTCTTTTAAGGCTTTGTTCATATAGTTTTTAATGGAAGTTAGCATTTCTAAAAAATGTTTTTCTAAAGCCCAAAAATCTAAATGGTAACAATCGCTTCTAGGCACAAACACCAAAGCAAGCCCTTGACAAAGAGCGGCATGCTTTGATGTAAGCGAACGCAAACGGCGTTTGATAAGGTTTCGTTTCACGGCGTTGCCGACTTTTTTGGACACGCTCAAGCCTAATAAATAAAGCGTTTTTTTGTCTTTAAGCCTACAAAAGAGCGGATCTTTAAAACCCTCTTTTCCTTTTGGCGGATCTTTTGACAAATCCAAAACAAAGAGCGAAAAAAAAGGGTTATGTTTTTTAAACCCCTTTTGATAAACCCTGTCAAACTCACTCTTGTTTTTTAAAGAGTCATAGGGTTTAGACGGAAAGCTTTTTTCTGCCCTTAGCTCGTCTGGCATTAATCACCTTGCGCCCGTTTTTGGTTTTCATTCTCACAAGAAAGCCATGGGTTCGCTTTCTTGGTGTGTTGTGTGGTTGGTAAGTGCGTTTCATTTAAAACTCCCTTGATAAAAATTAAACATAAACACAGATTTTAGCTAAAGAATGCTAAAAATTGACTAAAACTAATTTTTTTGATTCTTTTTATCTTCAACAAGAATGTAAAGTTGCTTCAGATTGTTCGTTTGCAATAAATCCACCACTTTGATAAAGTTATCCAAATTGCTTTTCTTATCGCCTTGCAAGACAATAGGGGTGTCTTTAGCCAAAGTGGAAACCTTGTGTTTTAAATTTTCAAAGCTGATTTCTTTATCGTCAAAATAAAAAGAACCCTTATTAGAAATGGCGATCGTAACTTGTTTTTTGTCCAACACGTCTTTAGAATCAGTGCTGTCTTTATCCACTTGGGGAATGCTAATAGGGAGCTTTGAAGTTTGCACAAAAGACGCCGTTGTAAGCACGATCACTAACAACACAAGCATGATGTCAATGAAAGGCACCACATTCATGGATTCTACTTTTTTCACCGCTCAATCCTTAGGCTTTGTTATAAATCTCATGGGATTGCGTGTCAACCGGGTGGTGGAAAATATCCCATTTGGTAACCAAAATCTCGCTTTTTCTCACGAGCAAATTATAAATCACAATCGCAGGGATCGCTACCAATAACCCCATGCCAGTCGCTTTTAAAGCAAGGGCTAAATTAGTCATGATCGCTTTAGTGTCAATGCCAGAAGCGGATCCTAAATCCATAAAAGTGAGCATGATCCCCATAACCGTCCCTAAAAGACCGATATAGGGGGCGTTTGAGCCAATCGTGGCCACTAAAGTCAGTCGTTTGTGTAAGGCTAATTCTAACTTGCGCCTGTCTGTGTAGTCATCTACACGAAGAGTGGCAAAAAACCACAACCTTTCTATTGCGATCGCTATAACGATGACGGATAAGAAGATCAAAAACCCTATGATCCCATAATCTACCATTTCTTTCATTATTATCCTTTAAAGTGGTGTTTTAAATCGGTAAGAATTTCTTTATTGAGTGCTTTTTCTTTGAGACTTTGTCTTTTGTCGTGCAATCTTTTTCCTTTCACTAAAGCAATTTGGATTTTAGCTCTATTCTTTTGGTTAAAATACAATTTCAATCCTACGATACTCAAGCGTTCTTTAGACGCTTCCATTTGCCATTTCAATAATTGCTTTTTGTGTAAAAGCAACTTACGCTCTCGCCTTTCATTGGGCTTATAATACGCATGGATTGTATCTAAATATGATATATGAACACCAAATAAAAAAGCTTCTCCTTTGATTATTTTAACAAAATTATCTTTTAAATTCACCCTAGTTTGCCTCAAAGCCTTCACTTCAGAGCCTAAAAGCGCTAATCCCGCTTCTAAAGTTTCCAAAATCTCATAGTCAAAATAGGCTTTTTTGTTGCTGGCAATGAGTTTCAATCTAGCCCCCCTTGAGCAGGCTTTAGCCTAAAAAACGCGCTCCCGCTCCCGCTAAAAAACCACTCCTTGCCTAGTTCGCTTTCTATACTTCTTAAAGCTTGGTTAGTGAGTAAAGCCGGTTTTAAAAGATCATTTAGTTCGCTTCGGTCGCAAGTTTTTAGGCATTCTAAACTCGGTTTTTTAAGCCATTCTTTAGCTTGAGAAAAACAAGTTTTAGGTTTATAAGCTTGATAAACGGCTTTAGTGCTGCAAAAAACATGAGTTGGAGCATAGATTTCTAGGCGATTTTCTAAAGGCTCTTCTTCAAAATTTTCAATGACTTCGCCATAAGAAGTAGCGTTAGCGCTTTTGTATTGCGAGATGAAAAAATTGGTGTCCGTGCCCACTAAAGATCCCATGCTATAAAGCTCTTTTAAACTCAAACGCCAGTCAAAAATGTGATTTAAATGATACAATAGCCCCCAGCATCAGCGCTCCCACCGCCTAGTCCGGCTTGAGTGGGGATGTTTTTTTCCACTTCAATCGCTAGGGTGTCTAGGGATTTGATGGCAGAATGAGAGGAATTTTTTGATTTTAAAAAATTCTTTAAAATTTGGAGGGCTTTAAAGAGCGAGTTTTCTTCTAAAGGGCAGTCAAAATCCCCTTTTAACGAAAAAGAAAGTGCGCTTTTGACGCTGATAATATCCTTTAGCTTATCTTTGACTAAGCACATGCGAGAAATGAGCTTATGGCAAGCCCCTTCTTTGTGAAGAATTTTTAAAAAAATATTGACTTTAGGATAAACTTCAAAAACATGCATCAAGGCTTAATGACCTTTTTGATGTTTTCTAACAAGCTTTCATCTACGCACGCAGAAGCTTTTTGGTTTTCGCTCACAATAGCCTCTTTGAGTTCAGCGCGCAAAATAAGGGTGCTTTCAGGTGCTTCAAACCCTAAACGCACACTCCCTCTATCTATGGAAATGACTTTAATGTGGATGTTATCATCAATGACAATCCCCTCATTAACTTTGCGGCTGAGTATGAGCATGTCTAATCTCTTGTTCCTTATAGAGAAGGGCTAAACACAACGCTCTCTATAATATCGCCTTGTTTGATTTTATCCAAGACATTAAGGCTTTCTGCGTTTTTGATTTTGCCAAATACGGTGTGCTCGCCATCTAAATGGGGCAAATCCACAAAACACAAGAAAAATTGACTCCCCCCTGTATCTCTTCCGGCATGCGCCATAGAGAGCGAGCCTCTTTTGTGCTTGTTGGGGTTATGAGCCACTTCGCATTTAATGCGGTGTCCTGGCCCGCCTGTGCCTGTGCCATAAGGGCAGCCTCCTTGAGCCACAAAGCCGGCGATCACACGATGGAAGCTAAGCCCATCATAAAAACCCTCTTTAGCCAGAGCTACAAAGTTACTCACCGCTTGGGGCGCGTCTTTGTAAAAAAGCTCTAAAGTGATATTGCCTTTATTGGTTTTGATCGTGGCGTAAGCGGTTTTTGCAAGCTCTTCTTCTTTAATTTCATAAGTTTTAATTGGATCCATCATAAACCTTTGCGATAAGCTTTTGTCATTCAAATGATCTATTATAGCAACAAATTAAAACAAATGGTATTTTGGCCGATAGTGTTGTAGGGTACTTTTGAAATTTAAGCGGTAAGTTTGATGATGGCGTTTTGGCATAAAAGATTGGCGGTGGGTTGTTGTATCGTTTTATTGTCATGCATGATGAACGCTAATAACATTCAGATTACTAGAGACGATCCGCCTCTTGATCCAACGCTCCCTGCATGGGTTTATTCTGTTGCGTTATTGAAAGTGTATTTTAGCGATGGGACTTATAAAGAAGGCTATGCGACTTTGCTCAAAAACGGGCGTTATATCGCTTCTTCTGAAACGCTTTATTCTAACGGCTTATACCCTAAAACGATTTTAGCCAAAATGCAAGACAGCAGCGCTAAAGAGCTGATTTGTATAGCCAGCCTACGCCTTGAAGCGATGGATAGGAATCAAGGGCTTTCGCTTTTAAAAACCGCCGATTTTAGAGACGATTATTGCCATAAAAGAGAAGAGAGCTATTATCATGCAAGGATTTACACCAAATACGCTCAAACTTTCCATTCAAATCCTTACACCAATCAAAAAACACCCAATTCTGATCTCTACTACCCGGCGTTGAATGAGGGGAATTCTTTTTCCATACAGATAACGGATATTTCTGTGGCTGAACTTTTGAAATCTAAAAAGTTTCTTTCGCTTGATGCTTCTTTTAAGAAGGGGAGCGTGTTGTGGGGAGGGAGGCCTTATTTTAGCGAAGTGGGGGAGTTTATGGGAATGGCTAGCAGCACTTTAGAAAACCAAGAAAGTTTGGTGATTATCCCTAAAGAAAAGATCGTGCAATTTTTAAACGCTCTAAAAAATCAAAATATTTTTCAAAACATTCCCTAAATTTAAGCAAACCTTAAGCTTTCTATGACTATACTTTCATTTCCTTGTTTCAGCAAGGGCTTTTAAAAAGCCGCTTGATACCTTACAAGGATAGCTGATTAAAAGCAAACGATCTTTGAAAACTAAGCAAATTGATAGAAGTTCTTTTTAAAGGGATATTCTAATACTATTTAAGGATAACTTATTTGAAAGAGTGAGAGTTTGAATAACTTCCATTCTTGTATAAGAAATTCTTACCCAACGAGTGCTGGTCAATACCATTGATTGTATTATCGTATATGATTGCGTATATAATTGATGGTTGAATGGCATGAGAGTATTTTTAGGTTAGCGTTTAGCTAAACCTTTTTAAAAAGTTTCTTTCTGTTTTGTTGTTGTAATACTTAAGAACACAACCCGTTTTATTCAATAAAGTCTAAAACGAGTTCTTGTGATACGCTAAAGCTGTTATTAGAAAATGATAACAGCCTATCAAAAAACAAAAGAGCTTTAGGACAAACACTTTTATGGAGAGTTTGATCCTGGCTCAGAGTGAACGCTGGCGGCGTGCCTAATACATGCAAGTCGAACGATGAAGCTTTCTAGCTTGCTAGAAGGCTGATTAGTGGCGCACGGGTGAGTAACGCATAGGTTATGTGCCTCTTAGTTTGGGATAGCCATTGGAAACGATGATTAATACCAGATACTCCCTACGGGGGAAAGATTTATCGCTAAGAGATCAGCCTATGTCCTATCAGCTTGTTGGTAAGGTAATGGCTTACCAAGGCTATGACGGGTATCCGGCCTGAGAGGGTGAACGGACACACTGGAACTGAGACACGGTCCAGACTCCTACGGGAGGCAGCAGTAGGGAATATTGCTCAATGGGGGAAACCCTGAAGCAGCAACGCCGCGTGGAGGATGAAGGTTTTAGGATTGTAAACTCCTTTTGTTAGAGAAGATAATGACGGTATCTAACGAATAAGCACCGGCTAACTCCGTGCCAGCAGCCGCGGTAATACGGAGGGTGCAAGCGTTACTCGGAATCACTGGGCGTAAAGAGCGCGTAGGCGGGATAGTCAGTCAGGTGTGAAATCCTATGGCTTAACCATAGAACTGCATTTGAAACTACTATTCTAGAGTGTGGGAGAGGTAGGTGGAATTCTTGGTGTAGGGGTAAAATCCGTAGAGATCAAGAGGAATACTCATTGCGAAGGCGACCTGCTGGAACATTACTGACGCTGATTGCGCGAAAGCGTGGGGAGCAAACAGGATTAGATACCCTGGTAGTCCACGCCCTAAACGATGGATGCTAGTTGTTGGAGGGCTTAGTCTCTCCAGTAATGCAGCTAACGCATTAAGCATCCCGCCTGGGGAGTACGGTCGCAAGATTAAAACTCAAAGGAATAGACGGGGACCCGCACAAGCGGTGGAGCATGTGGTTTAATTCGAAGATACACGAAGAACCTTACCTAGGCTTGACATTGAGAGAATCCGCTAGAAATAGTGGAGTGTCTGGCTTGCTAGACCTTGAAAACAGGTGCTGCACGGCTGTCGTCAGCTCGTGTCGTGAGATGTTGGGTTAAGTCCCGCAACGAGCGCAACCCCCTTTCTTAGTTGCTAACAGGTTATGCTGAGAACTCTAAGGATACTGCCTCCGTAAGGAGGAGGAAGGTGGGGACGACGTCAAGTCATCATGGCCCTTACGCCTAGGGCTACACACGTGCTACAATGGGGTGCACAAAGAGAAGCAATACTGCGAAGTGGAGCCAATCTTCAAAACACCTCTCAGTTCGGATTGTAGGCTGCAACTCGCCTGCATGAAGCTGGAATCGCTAGTAATCGCAAATCAGCCATGTTGCGGTGAATACGTTCCCGGGTCTTGTACTCACCGCCCGTCACACCATGGGAGTTGTGTTTGCCTTAAGTCAGGATGCTAAATTAGCTACTGCCCACGGCACACACAGCGACTGGGGTGAAGTCGTAACAAGGTAACCGTAGGTGAACCTGCGGTTGGATCACCTCCTTTCTAGAGAAAAGCTTTTAACATTCGCTTGTTAAAAGCCAAGAGTATTACCTGACAAAAGAACTTCTTTTGCTTAGTTTTGAAAGATTGAGCTTATTCTTTCTTTTGTCTTATTTGTTATCTCCTTGATTTTAATCGGTTTTTGGTTTTCACAACTTTAGAACTTGACTTTAATTTTGAGTTTGGATATAATAACTGCCCTTGGTGTTTGGAGATTGCTGTCGTGTATTCGGCTTTGTCTCCTGCTCCTAGGCACTAAAAAGCGAAATTCAACTCTATAGGAGGTATATATGAAAATTAAATTCAGCAACATTAACGATTCAAACGAATTTGTTTCATGTGGTAGATTTGTTCAGTTTGCCGATAAGCAAGGTTTGGATTGTCCGCTCTATAAACTTTATTCTAAAATTCTAAAAAAAGGAAAATAGATGAATAGCTATCGAAAACTAAAAGCTAAGAATCAAGAGCTTGAGCTTAAATGTGAAAAACTTGAATCTGAAAACCAAGAGCTTAAAGATAAAGTAGGGGAGCTTGAAGCTGGGATGAGAGAGATTCGCTCTGAACTTTCTAGAACTAATGATAATGTTGAAAGAATGTGTGATTTGCTTCTAGAAAAGATGGATACCCCAAACCAAAAATTTATATATTATAAAGGAGATGATAATAATTCTGTTGGGAAACTTGTTGGCATTGACTCTAAAAGAGAGAGATCTTCCATGCTTTATCCCTATGTGGTGGAGTAGATAGATATAGGGGGTTTAAAATATCTCAGTAGCAGTGTCATTTTTGTTCAAATTCGGAAATTTGGACACTGTTATTTTAAATTGAACATGGTTTTAATTTTGTTTTAGAGATAATTTAAACTCTCATCAAGGAGTCTTAAGTTACTAGGCATGCGGTATTAAATAAACATACAATTAGATTTCTCAAAGCTTGATTTAGAGAAACGGCTTAGTATTATTTAAATAGATATTTAGAAAATAGCAAAAACCACTCATAAATCAACCACCAATCAGATCATCAAACCAATTCAAAAATGCCAGTATTTAGTGGGTTGTAAAGTCTCACTATAGTGTAAAACATTCATAAAAAAAATGAATTTGTAAAAGGAATAAACCCTATCAATAGGACAGAAAGTTTTTGGGATTTATCAAAAATTAGTTTGAGTGCGTTTAAAGAGATAGATAAATCAACCATTTACTCCATTTAGAAGAGTGTGAGTTTAGGTAAAACTTGTATCAAGTTTTATGGGAATGGATATGGAAAGTGGTGGGGTTATTTTGCGATACCCTAAATCTTAAAACGCTTTAAAAGTTGTCGTTTGATTGGAGTCAAGTTGTTTTATAGCCAGTGCTTCATTAAAACAGAATTAAAAACAAACCATAGCCTACCAAACAAAGACCTAACACCCAATAGGGGAAAAGGCTACGCGAACGCATGGCAGATAAGAATTGCGTTAATTGGCAAGTTTGATGAGCAGGAAAGACTTCAAACAACCTTTCATCGGTTTTAAGTCTGTTTTCTATCAGCCATTGGTATTGCTTCCTGAATAATTTTTCTTGCATGAGATAATAAGCGTCTAAAAACCAAAAACATAGAAGTAGCACCCCTAAAACGCATAACCCATAAGAATTAGAAATCGCTTCTATTTTAAGGGATAAGACACCCACAGCGAGCGCGAGTGTCCATTTCTTGCACTCTAAAGAATTTTGCGCCATTCTGTTGATAACGCCTTGCAAGATTTTAAGCTCTTCTATAAGGATTTTTGCTCTGTCTATCGGGGTATTTTCCATGTTTGATATTTATCTCTTAAAGTTAAAAGTCCAAGCGCCTTTGTCGGTTTTGACTCCAACTTCTATGAGATTTTGACACTTATAATGCACTGTGAAACTTTCTCCAAATTTTAAATACACTGATAAGGTGTTTTTCTTGCTTTCTAGATCTTTAATGAGTTTTTCCATTTTGTCAATATTTTGCGTCGCTTCAGTGAGTTTGACTTGATTGGCTTTGATAGACTTTTCTTCAGAACTAATCTGCTTTTCAGTATATTCTTTGGCATGCCTTGGGATAGCTTCTTTCAAATAAGCGAAATAAAATTTCCCTACGCTAGGCCACATGGATTTTAGTTTAGCAAGGCCTTGGAGACCTTTTTTTGACACATACAAATTATAGTCATCAAAACCTTCCTTTTCAACTTTAACCCAAAAGCCATCGGCTGAATTGCCATGATTATCAACAGCAAAACTATATAGTAATTTTTTGAGTTCTTTAAGGTTGATATAAGGGTAGTCTTTGGGGTTTTTGGTGTCTTCAATAGCACCTATTATATTGTCTAGAACATTCCATAGTTTCTCATTTGGTGGTTCTTTACTTGGTTCATATTGATAGTTATAGTTATCAAGTATCCTCTTAGCAACATATATTTGGTTATCATTTTTTGTATATTTATGAGAAGAACCATCTAAGAAGAATACTCCTATTCCTGTTAAGGATTTAGCTAAAAAAAAGTCATTAGCAGTTACACCATAACTAATTGTTTTGTTAAGAAGCTTGAATTTTCCATGAGCTTTATCGTTGAGAATGTCACTAATATTTTCTAACAATTTATCAAGATTGTTGAATTGTTGCACATACTGCGTGAGCTCTTCTAAATCTTTTTGAAGTCTTGCGATTTTTGCTTGGTGGTTTTTAATCGCTTTTTCTTTTTCTGATACAAACAGGTATGCATTGGCTGTTTCTTGTATTAACTTTACCAAGAAATTTTGATCATGCTTGCAATTGCCACGATTGAGCTTCAAGTCTTGGATTTCTATGTTGTCGGTTTTAGAAATGATTTTCACGGTAGAATTGAAGCTATTTTTTTCAATCCCAACTAGTGGTTTGCCACTATCGCCCCCACAGCCCGCTAAATACAACGCCAAACAGCTCGCACCCAATAATTTTTGATAAGTTTTAAAAAACATGCTTGTTCCTATGAATTGATTTGTTGCGATAGTTTTTTAAGGGTTATGGTCTCAAAACTTTCTAAAAATAGCGATATATCATGAAAGACTTGCATGCTTTCCATCATTGGAATTGGGCGACTCTCACTAGTAGAATGAGCGATTTTTAATTCTTCATAAATCCATGCGGAATAAGTGATTTTTAATAGATCTTGATTGCGTGATAGCCCTTGATTAAGAGAAACGCTGTTCTTACTTTGTAAAAACACGAAATAGGGGCATTTTTCAATCATGTCTTGTAAAGATTCCCTGAGAATGAGCGTGAAAGCGTCTTTAATCCTACTTGTATCATCGTATTCTGCCAATTTGTTTAAGACATCGTCTTTATAATCCCAAAAAAGCGAATCTACAAACACTTTGTGGTTTGTTTTGCTTTCCAAATAGCCTTTAACCTCTAAAGCCTCATTTTTATCCGCATGCAAATGCGATAGGAACACTTGAGCGCTTTTTAGCTGCGGTTTGAACGGGCTAAAAAAGGCTTCTTTAATTTTAATGTGGTTTAAAACGATGCCATCGTTAGAATGTTTGGCGTCTTTAATCAATTCATAAATCTTTTTAGCAATCTTTTCAGGCGCTTCATCAACTTGATAGGCTTGGTTGTTAAAAGAATAGCGTGCGATGGGTTTTAAAATACTTTGATTTTCTCTGCTATCTAAATCAACCCTAAAAGCTTTCGTGGTTTTTTCTTTAATGTTTTCACTCATTCCAAACCTTTACAAACACGATTTTAAGTTCCCTTTAAAATCCTTTGATTATAGTAGACTTAGACTTAGCTTAAGAGTGCTTGAATTTTGGGGTGTTGGGGGGTGTTAGATCGCTAAAAAATCACCGCTAAAAAAAGCCTTTTTGCAAACAAAAAGGGCGTATAAAACTACAATGACCCTAAAAAGCACAAAAAACAACAAATGCAATCTAAAAAACCTCTTCGCATGCTTTCTTGTCTTTATGGAGTAAGCATGCTTTTTGCAGCTCTATAAAACGCTTTTTCCTTTCTTCTTCGGTCATATTGTCAGGCTTTTCAATAGGGCGTGAAAGAGAGTGTGAAATCTTTGAAGTGGGGGTATTGAATTGGGGCACATACCCTAGTTTATTGACTGCATAAAAGCCTAAAGCAGCGATTAAGATAAAAATCCAATCTGTTTTTCTGATCTTGGGGCAAAATTTACACGCCATGATTTAATCCTTAAAACATTTGAAGTATAATACACTCTTACGGTCAAATATTAAGTTTAGGAAAAGCTGCATGTGGAGTTTCATTCAAAAAATCTTTAAGGCTTTAATCATTATGCCTTTAGATTTTATCACGAAGTATTTCAAGTCGTTTGTGCTGTTACTCATTGTATTAGTCTTTTTTAGCGCTAAAGAAAGCACCCCAAGCACCCCGCCCAATCTCGCTAAACTCTATTTAAATGGGGCGATTTTTAGCACCGAGGATTTTGACAAAGAAGTGGATAAAATCTTAAAAACCCCTAGCATTAAGGGCGTTTTATTGTTGATTGACTCTCCTGGTGGGGCGGTGTCAGCGAGCGTGGAATTGAGCGAAAAAATCGCTGATTTGAAGCAAAAAATGCCCGTTTTAGCGTATGCTAGGGGGTTATGGCGAGCGGGAGTTATTATGCGGGCATGCAAGCGAGCGAAGTTTATGCCTCTAAAGCGAGTTTGATCGGATCGATTGGGGTGATTTTTTCGGGTGCGAATGTGGAAAATTTGCTCAATAAAGTCGGCGTAGCCACTCAAGGCGTGCATGCGGGCGAATACAAAGAAATAGGCACTTTCACCAGAGCGTGGAAACCCAACGAAAAAGATTTTTTGCAAAATTTAGTCAATGAGCAATACCAAATGTTTGTGGATGATGTCGCAAAAGCTAGGAAATTAAACGCTAAGGATTATAAGGATTTTGCTGAAGGGAAGGTCTTTAGCGCTCAAAACGCTCTAAAATTAAAACTCATTGATAAAATCAGCACGATCAAGCAAGCGCAAAATCGCTTAATGGAATTGAGTAAGGTTAAAAAAGCCTATTGGCTAGAAAAAAGCCCCATGGAGCGCTTCATTGAAAAAGCCACGCAATCAGCCACAAATATCATCACGCAAGCGTTTGGCTATCAATTATTAATGAGATAAAGATGTTAGAATTTATTTTAAAAATTCAAGCTAGAGATTCTAAAGGCTTGGTGAGTGCGATTAGCACCATTATCGCTAACAAGGGCTATAATATCGTTAAAAACGATGAATTTGTTGATCCCTTAAAACAGCGCTTTTTCATGCGGCTAAAGATCCAAAAAGAAATTAAGCCCTTGAATACTGGAATTAAAGAGCAAGAAGAGCGATCCTTAAAAACCGCTCTTTTTAAAGCCCTAGAAAACTTTAGCGAACTATTGATTGAAGTCATTTTAACGCATAAAAAAAACATCATTCTGCTCGCTACTAAAGAGAGCCATTGCTTAGGGGATTTGCTTTTAAGGGTGTATGGAGGGGAATTGAGCGCTCAAGTTTTAGGCGTTATTTCCAACCACGAGATTTTACGCCCTTTAGTGGAAAAATTTGACATCCCTTATTTTTATGCACCTTGCGACAATCAAGCTTTGCATGAAAAAGAAGTTTTAGCAATCATTAAAAACTTGGAATTAAAACACAAAGCGAGCGCGGATTTGCTCGTTTTAGCCAAATACATGCGCATTTTAAGCCATGATTTTACGAAGCGCTATGAAAACCAGATTCTCAATATCCATCATAGTTTCTTGCCCGCATTCATCGGGGCTAACCCTTATCAGCAAGCGTTTGAAAGGGGCGTGAAAGTCATCGGAGCCACGGCGCATTTTGTGAATGAAAGCCTTGATGCTGGGCCAATTATCATACAAGACACTCTGCCCATTAACCACAATTACAGCGTGGAAAAAATGCGCCTAGCGGGTAAGGATATAGAAAAACTGGTTTTGGCTAGGGCTTTAAAACTGGTTTTAGAAGATCGGGTGTTTGTGCATGAAAACAAAACGGTGGTGTTTTGAATGCTTTTAGATTTTAGCAATCTCAATGAAGAGCCCTTAAAAAGCCAGATCAAAGCCGAGTTCTTTAAGGATAAAAAATTCCTTTATAGCGGGGGTAAAATAGATTTCATGCTAAGCTATAAGCACTTTAACGCTATCTTACCCATTTTATGGGGCGAAGCTAAAAGGGGCGATTTTGACGATTTAAACAAAGCTTTCACGCAACTTCTTTTAACCATAGGCAAGCACAGGCTTTATAACCACCACACACCGCCTTATTTGTGCGCTTTTAACGCTTTTAGAATGGAATTTATCGCTTATGATGATGCAATCACAAGCTTTTTTTATAAAAGCGATATAGATTTTTCTATCACTCCAAGCAACCACAACACAGAGGGTTTTAAACACGCTTTAGATGCGTTTAAAACCATGAAATCCCATAAATTCGTTTTTGACTTTAAAAACCAAAGCCAGGAATGCAAAGAATTTATTGAAAACAATTTAAACTCTAGCCATTTACTCAACAAAATCCAGATTGATAAAAACAATTTCCCTACGATCTATCAAAAGTGGTTTGAAGCTGTCAAACCTACCATTGATATAGATTGGGAGGTGGCTAAAACCAAAGGCATTTTAGACGCAGACTATTATTTAGCGGATTTGCTCAGCGATGGCGATAAAACCATTATTGAGAAATTGCAAACGATTTTAAACTCCAGTTATTATAGATTGAAAAGGGGTGTGAATGAGTTAGGCAAAATAGATTTTATGGAAGTTGGTTTCACAGACGGCCAACAAGCCCACAAAGAATTTTGGAGCATTTATGAAAGGCCTCCTAAATCAGAGTTTCAAGCTTTTATTTTAGAGCGGCGCGATTTGTTAGTGCCAAGCGATGTGAGAGAGAGGAAAGGGGCGTTTTTCACCCCTAAAATCTGGGTGGAAAAGAGTCAAGAATATTTAGCTAAAGCTTTGGGGCAAGATTATCAAGAGGACTATATCATTTGGGATTGCGCTGGGGGGACTGGGAATCTTTTGAATGGCTTGACTAATAAAGCTAATTGTTTTCTATCCACTTTAGACAGCAACGATGTGGCGATCGTTAAAGAATTGGCCGCTACCAACAAACTGAATCTGCTAGAAAACCATGTTTTCCAATTTGATTTTTTAAACGATGACTTTAAGAGCGATAAAACGCCAAAAAGCTTGCAAGAAATCTTAAACGACAAAGAGAAACGAAAAAAGCTCATCATTTACATCAACCCGCCGTATGCGGAAGCGACTTCAGCTAAAACGCCTAGCGGCACAGGGAAGAATAAAGATTTAGTGGCTAGGGGCAATCTTATTTGCAAGAAGTATAAAGATGAATTGAATAAAGCCAATAACGAACTTTTCGCTCAATTTTTCATGCGCATTTATAAGGAATTAAATGGCTGCATTATGGCGAGTTTTTCAACGCTCAAATACCTTAATTCTAGCAATTTTAAAAAATTCAGAGAAGTCTTTAAAGCCAAATTTTTAGAGGGGTTTATGGTGCCTGCGGATAGCTTTGATAATGTGAAAGGGCAATTCCCCATCGGCTTTTTGGTGTGGGATACCGCTACCCCCCCTTAAAACCAACCAACGCGCTCAATTTGGAAGTGTTTGACTCGCTTGGCGGATTTTTGGGGTATAAAACTTTTAAGCCGATAGTGGATAGGGTTAAAAATATAAATCAATATTTAAAACAATACAATATAAATAATTCTAATATTTTAGGGTTTATTGATTGCGCTGGCGTGGATTTTCAAAACAATAATTTTGTTAATCTGGCAAATAACAAAAATCCTAAACGCAACATTACTTTTTTGGTTTAACCCCCACAAACCTTCTCATCGGTGCAATCTACTTTTCCATCCGCCATTGCATCAAAGCCACATGGCAAAACGATAGGGATCAGTTTTACGCTCCCTATGATGACGCTTTCCAAGACGACAGCGAGTTTAAAAACAATTGTTTGATTTTCATGCTTTTTCATACCCAAAACCGCATCACTACCACTCAAGGGACTAACCATTTTATCCCCTTTAGCGAAACTGAAGTCAATGCCAAAGAAAGATATTCTAGTCACGCTTTATTAGACTTTTTAAAGGGTGGGATAAAAGAGGAGGGCGATAGCCTCTTTTTAAACGCCAAAAAAGAAAACAAGCCCCTAGAATTCAGCCTGTGCGCTTCAAAGGTGTTTGATGCTGGCAGAGAAATTTATCGCTATTACCACACACAAGATTTCACAAACCGCCCCTACAACGCTAATATAAGCCTTTATGACATCAAAGAATTTTTCAAGGCCGTAACGCGCAAGGCAAATTAAATTTACCCGCTAAAGCCAAAGATGGATATTACAAACAGCTTTACGCTAACTTGCAAGACGCTCTAAAAGATCTCGCCAAAGAAATACAGCCTAAAGTCTATGAATACGGGTTTTTAAGGGAGTGATTTTTAAGACAAATAATCAAAAAGCTAGAGCAAGCGGTATTTTTTAAAAGCGCTCTATATGAGAGGATTTAGTTTTATAGAGGGGAGAATTATTTCTATCCCCTTAAGAAAATAAGCTTTATGCCAAAATGACCAACGCCCCAAAAGTCAAGGACAAACCCCAAAGCAAACCCCTAAGAATTTGTCTTTATTTGACAAAAAACAGAGCCATTTGGCAATCATAAAAAAGAGGAAATTTAAAAGTTTAAAAATCTAATGGAGTTAAAAGGGCTAGTTTAAACGGATAGATTTACTGGATTAAAAGAAAGGGTTAAAAGCTAGGAGTAGCCCTAAGGCCGCCCCCACAAACGCCCCAATCAATATTGTTGGTTTTGTTGTTGTGCTTTTTGTTGTTGTTGGTGTGCTTGTTGTTGTTGCTGCTGTTGAGCTTGTTGCTCTGCTTGTTGTTCAGCGTGTTGTTGCGCGTTATGGTGGTGGTGTTCGCCGCCATAGTAATGGTGGTGGTGTGCATGGTGATGGTGGTGGTGTTGGCTGTTAGCCTGTTGTTGTTGTTGTTCATGGTGTGCCATGATGACTCCTTTAATTGAAATTTAAATTCTAGCTCATTGGCTAGGATTTCATTTTATAATGCGAAATCTAACCAATTATTAACGGAAAAGATTTTAATACTAATTTTTAATACGAGCACCAATTTAAACGCTTCTATTGTCAAAACTACCAACATCTTTGAATGAAAAAAGCTATAATAAAGAAGTTGCATTAAAAAGGAAAGACAAATCCCCTTTTTAAGGTATAATACTAGGAATTAAAAGCGTGCTATGGTAGTAGCTAAAAAGTCTTTAGGACAGCATTTTTTAACGGATGAGTCGTTTTTAGACAGAATCGTTAATGCTTTGCCTCCCTTAAATTCGTTAAGATTAATTGAAATCGGCGTGGGGTTAGGGGATTTGACTCTTAAGTTGTTGGATCGCTATCCTTTAAAGACTTATGAGATAGATAGCAATTTGTGCGAGAAAATGCGATCAAAACTAAAGGTGCAAAAAAAGCCTTTTCAATTAGAATTGGTAGAAAAAGACGCTCTTTTTTTAAAAGAAGAAGAGCCTTATTTTTTGATTTCTAATTTGCCTTATTATATTGCTACTAGGCTTGTTTTAAACGCGCTTAAAGACCCTAAATGCAGGGGTTTATTGGTGATGACACAAAAGGAAGTGGCGCTCAAATTTTGTGCTAAAGGTTCGCAAAATGCCTTAAGCGTTTTAGCTCACACGATAGGGGATGCTACCCTTTTGTTTGATGTGCCGCCTAGCGCGTTTAGCCCGCCTCCAAAGGTGTTTTCTAGCGTGTTTGAAGTGATTAAAGAGCCGCTGAAAGAAAAGGCGTTAGCTTCACTAGTCCAAGCGCCATTTTTTGAAGAAGCCCTACAAAAAGGGTTTGAAACATTAGAAGATTTTTTGAAAGCTTGTTTCTCATCTCCCAGGAAGACGCTTTCAAACAATCTTAAAAAAAGCGTTTCTTATAAAGAAAAGCTTGATAAGGTGTTAGATTTTTTAGCGTTAGAAAACCAACCAACAAGCGTGAGGGCGTCTGAGGTAAAAGATTATCTCAAGCTCTTAAAATCCGTTTTAAAAGGCTAGTGCCTTTTTAAAAATTGAAAGATAAAAATTGAAATAAAGGAATAATCGTTATGACTGATAACAACCAAAATAATGAAAACCATGAAAACAGCAGTGAAAATTCAAAAGCTGATGAGATGCGAGCCGGAGCGTTTGAGCGCTTCACCAACCGCAAAAAGCGTTTCAGAGAAAACGCGCAAAAAAACGCAGAGTCTTCAAACCATGAAGCGCCTTCACACCATAAAAAAGAGCGCCACCCCAACAAAAAACCAAACAACCACCACAAAGCTAAACACACCCCCCAAAAAACACGAAATTACGCCAAAGAAGAATTGGATAGCAACAAAGTAGAGGGCGTTACGGAAATTTTGCATGTGAATGAGAGAGGGACTTTAGGCTTTCATAAGGAGCTCAAAAAGGGCGTTGAAGCTAACAACAAGATCCAAGTGGAGCATTTAAACCCGCATTATAAGATGAATCTAAACTCTAAAGCGAGCGTTAAGATCACGCCTTTAGGGGGCTTGGGCGAGATTGGGGGGAACATGATGGTCATTGAAACCCCAAAGAGCGCGATCGTGATTGATGCGGGCATGAGCTTCCCTAAAGAAGGGCTTTTTGGCGTGGATATTTTAATCCCGGATTTTTCCTATTTGCACCAGATCAAGGACAAAATCGCCGGTATTATCATCACCCATGCCCATGAAGATCACATAGGGGCCACGCCTTATTTGTTTAAAGAGCTGCAATTCCCCCTTTATGGAACGCCCTTGAGTTTAGGGCTGATTGGGAGCAAGTTTGATGAACATGGTTTGAAAAAATACCGCTCGTATTTTAAAATCGTAGAAAAGCGCTGCCCCATTAGCGTGGGCGAATTTATCATTGAATGGATCCACATCACGCATTCTATCATTGACAGCAGCGCTTTAGCGATCCAAACTAAAGCGGGAACGATCATTCACACCGGCGATTTTAAAATCGATCACACTCCAGTGGATAATTTGCCCACGGATTTGTATCGTTTAGCGCACTATGGCGAAAAGGGCGTGATGCTTCTTTTAAGCGATTCCACCAACTCCCATAAATCCGGAACTACACCGAGTGAAAGCACCATAGCGCCGGCTTTTGACACGCTTTTTAAAGAAGCGCAAGGGAGGGTGATTATGAGCACCTTCTCTAGCAATATCCACCGGGTCTATCAAGCCATACAATACGGCATTAAATACAACCGCAAGATCGCTGTGATCGGGCGCTCTATGGAAAAAAACCTAGACATCGCTAGAGAATTGGGCTATATCCATTTGCCTTATCAATCTTTTATTGAAGCCAATGAAGTCGCTAAATACCCGGACAATGAAGTCTTAATCGTAACGACCGGCTCACAAGGCGAAACCATGAGCGCGCTTTATCGCATGGCGACTGATGAGCACCGCCACATTTCTATCAAACCCAACGATTTAGTCATCATCTCCGCTAAAGCCATTCCTGGCAATGAAGCGAGCGTTTCAGCGGTATTGAATTTCTTGATCAAAAAAGAAGCTAAAGTGGCTTATCAAGAATTTGACAATATCCATGTGAGCGGGCATGCCGCCCAAGAAGAGCAAAAGCTCATGTTAAGACTCATTAAGCCTAAGTTTTTCTTGCCCGTGCATGGGGAATATAACCATGTCGCGCGCCACAAGCAAACCGCTATTTCTTGCGGGGTGCCTGAAAAAAATATCTATTTAATGGAAGATGGCGATCAGGTGGAAGTCGGCCCTGCATTTATCAAAAAAGTAGGCACCATTAAAAGCGGTAAAAGCTATGTGGATAACCAAAGCAATTTGAGTATTGACACAAGTATTGTGCAACAAAGAGAAGAAGTCGCTAGCTTGGGGGTGTTTGTGGCTACGATTTTTGTGAATAAAAACAAGCAAGCGCTTTTAGAAAGCTCTCAATTTTCCAGTTTAGGGCTTGTGGGCTTTAAAGATGAAAAGCCTTTGATGAAAGAAATTCAAGGGGGCTTAGAAATGTTATTAAAATCCAGCAACGCCGAAATTTTGAATAACCCTAAAAAATTAGAAGATCACACTCGTAATTTCATCAGAAAAGCGCTCTTTAAAAAGTTTAGAAAATACCCGGCTATTATTTGTCATGTCCATGCTACCTGATTACAACGCTATCGCCGTGCAAGTCTTAAGAGATGAAGCGAGTGCACTTTTAGAAAGCGTTAAGCAATTCCAAGAACCTAACGATTTAGAAGCGGTTGTCAAGCTCATTTTAAAAAGCCAAGAAAAAGGGGGTAAGCTTGTGATAGTGGGCGTGGGTAAGAGCGCTTTAGTGGCGCAAAAAATCGCTGCTTCTATGCTAAGCACCGGTAACAGGAGCGCGTTTTTACACCCCACAGAAGCCATGCATGGGGATTTGGGCATGGTGGAAAAAAACGATGTGATCTTAATGATTAGCTATGGGGGCGAGTCTTTAGAATTATTGAATCTGGTGAGCCATTTAAAACGCTTAAGCCATAAAATCATCACTTTCACTAAAAGCCCTAATAGTTCGATCTCTAAACTCGGCGATTATTATTTGAGCTTGAAAATTAAAAAAGAAGCTTGCCCCATTAACACCGCTCCAACGACTTCTACTACCCTAACTCTAGCCTTAGGCGATGTTTTAATGGCATGCTTGATGCGAGCGAAAAACTTCAGCCAAGAAGATTTTGCCTCCTTTCATCCGGGCGGGCTTTTAGGCAAAAAACTTTTTGTCAAAGTTAAAGACTTATTGCAAACCACGAACCTCCCCCTAATCGCTCCTAGCACAAGTTTTAAAGACGCACTCATAGAAATGAGTGAAAAACGCTTAGGCAGTGCGATTTTAGTCAATGAAGCTAACGAGCTTGTGGGGGTGTTAAGCGATGGCGATGTCCGTAGGGCGTTATTAAAAGGGGTGAGTTTAAAGAGCGAAGTGAGGCATTTTGCCACTTTAAAACCTAAAAGCTTTAAGAATTTAGACGCTCTTCTTTTAGAAGCGTTAGAATTTTTAGAACGCCATAAGATCCAGCTTTTAGTGTGCGTAGATGATCATAATAAGGTTTTAGGGGTCTTGCACTTGCACCAACTTTTAGAATTAGGGCTTAAAGCATGAAAGCGAGCGTTTATGATTTCACTCTAAAGGAATTGGGCCAGCTTTTAAAACCAAGCTTTAGGGCTAAGCAGCTTTATTTGTGGCTCTATGCGAAGTATAAAACAAGCTTTAAAGACATGCAAAATAATTTTTCAAAAGATTTTATCGCTTATTTAGAGCAAGAATTTACTTTGCGCACGATAGAAATCACGCATGTGAGGGAGAGCGTTGATGGCTCTAAAAAATACCTTTTTAAATCTTTAAGAGACAACCACACTTTTGAAGCGGTGTTGTTGAAAATGAAGGATAAAAAGATTGACGAAAAGACGAACGCCATTTTAGAGGGGGAAAAATACACCGTATGCGTGTCTTGTCAAATCGGCTGTCAAGTGGGTTGCGCGTTTTGTTTCACTCAAAAAGGCGGTTTTGTAAGGAATTTAAAAGCGAGCGAGATTATCCAGCAAGCCCTACTCATTAAAGAAGATAATAACCTCCCCCTTGAAAAAGCGCTCAATATTGTTTTTATGGGAATGGGCGAGCCTTTGAACAATTTAGATGAGGTGTGTAAAGCGATTGAAATTTTTAATACCGGCATGCAAATTTCACCTAAAAGAATCACCATTTCCACGAGCGGCGTGGCCGATAAAATCCCCATTTTAGCGGGCAAAAATTTAGGCGTGCAATTAGCCATATCCTTACACGCCGTAGATGACAAAACGCGTTCATCTTTAATGCCCTTGAATAAAAAATACAACATTGAATGCGTTTTGAATGAAGTGAAAAAATGGCCTTTAGAACAACGAAAAAGAGTGATGTTTGAATACCTTTTAATTAAAGATCTAAACGACAGCTTGGACTGCGCTAAAAAACTTTTAAAACTTTTAAACGGCATTAAATCCAAAGTGAATTTGATCTTATTCAACCCGCATGAAGGCTCTAAGTTTGAACGCCCTAGCTTAGAGAGCGCTAGAATGTTTGCGGATTTTTTAAACGCCAAAGGCTTATTATGCACCATTAGAGAGTCTAAAGCCTTGGATATTGAAGCGGCTTGCGGGCAATTGAGGGAGAAAAAACTCTCTCAGCAAATTTGAAAACTCTTTTTTCAAAATTTAGGGAATATAGATTAAAAATTAGCGCTAAATTTTCTTTCATTAACAATTAATTAGATTTTATATTGTAGAATAAAATCCTAGCCAGTGAGCTAGAATTTAAATTTTTAATCAAAGGAGTCATCATGGCACACCATGAAGAACAACACGGCGGGCACCACCACCATCACCACCACACACACCACCACCACTATCACGGCGGTGAACACCACCATCACCACCACAGCTCTCATCATGAAGAAGGTTGTTGCAGCGCTAGCGATAGTCATCATCAAGAAGAAGGTTGCTGCCACGGGCATCACGAGTAATATCGGTGTGGCTAGGGGCAACTTGACTAGGGTTGTCTCTGGTTTTGACTTTAAAATACCATCCATTCAAATCTAACCCGTTCTAATCAAACCTATTAAATCCAATCCAACCACCGCAACACGCTTGGTTTTCGTTGTTGCAAACGCTCATCAATACTCATCAATGCCTATAAAAAGTAATTTTTTATCCAATAATATTGTTAAGACTTTTAATTTAAGCTTCAATGTTTTATAATATTCAAAATATTAAAACAATTTTTCAATCAAGGAAAGGGTATGCAAATTACCCCCCCATTTTTTAAAAACCAACATTTTATTTTTAGCTTTTTATTCTGTGCTAGGGTTTCATTTTGGCCACGCTATAGATGAGAGCGGGCTTAATAAACTCGTTGGAAAGAAAGTTCAAGAAGCTTTAGCGAAAGAAAAAGCTAAGGCTAAACATCAAAGAGCGGATAAAAGTGCTTTTTTTGCCGGTCTTGGCTATAGCGGGATGTTTTCATGGAATTTAGCTTATAAAGATAGTTTTGTTTTGCTAAGTCACTATAACTTCAATTTTGGTGGAAGACTCTTAGAAAGAAAAGATCCTAGCACAATCTTAAACGGCTTTAATTTTAAGGTGGGGTATCAGCATGCCGCTCCTGTTAAGATTAAAAAAATGGGTTTTGGCGTTAGGGGAGGGTTCCAATATTCCTATAAAGCGGGCAATTACATGGAAAAAGATAAATACCAACAATACTTATTTGGAGTGATACCCATAGACATAATAAGTCCTGTTTCTTTTTTTAATGGTGGTATTATAACAATGTCAACTTACAGCTTTTTTATGGATTTTTTACACAATGTGTATGAAAATGAGAAATTTTTCATTGGTTATTTTATAGGGGCTGGGTTAGGGGGTGAGAGCGTAACAGCCCATGTTCTTAAAGATTTTGGTAATATATTAGTGCAATTAGCGCAATTTCAGGGCTATGGTTCGTTAGGGCTAAGAATGGGCGATAAGCACCATACGCTAGAATTGAGCGCAAGCGTTCATGGCGACGCTCCTAGTTGTTCTTTAAAAAAGCTAAAGAGTTGCGAAAGTGTGAGGGTTTTACAAGCAAAAATCCCTAGGGGCATTTTTGAAAGCTATGTTACTTGGAGCGCGGATTATGTTTATCGTTTTTAAAAGTTTTTAAAAATTTAATGGCTTTGTTCCAATTGAATAGGGGTAATAGAATCTAAAAAATGCTTAAAGCGTTTTTTACAATCTAATCATACATAAAGAGCTTACTAAAAGCGAGCGATCGCTTCATGCTTTATGGTTCCAACCCCCACGCGTCTTTAAAGGAAGCGTTTTTAAGCTTTAAATTCAAACTCCCCTCAATCCACTTAGCGTTAGCCCCCTTTTCATTATTATCAAACAAGAACACCCCTAAAAAGCCTCTAGGGGTTTTAATCAGGCTCAATTCCACGCTAGGAAGAATGATTTTGCTATCAGGTTTGACTTCAAAGGCCAGGAAAAAAGGGCGGTTGTTTTTGAAATCATAGCCATTTTTGGTGTATGAATAGCCGGGGGCGCTCTGCAAGATGCCTTTTTGAGTTTCCACGCTAAAAGAATCCAAGTAATAAAACCCAGGCTCTAGCTTGAACGATTGGACTTTGGCTAAAGCGTAGCGGTTTTTCCATAAGAGCATGAAGCGCTCACTCCCTAGCATGAACAAAGGCCCCCTAGGGTCTTTGAGCTTTGCTTTAGGGTTTTTTTCAAGCGTTTCATTGTGTTTGGCGACAACTCCTCTATCTATTTTGCGCCAATAAGTGCGCACGCTTTGGCCTTGATGAGCGATATACATATTCACCAAACCAGAATGATGGCCCTTAGGGGGCAAACAAGAGGCTAATAAAAGAGCGGCTAACAAACTCACAATTTGAAACTTCAAGCAAATTCCTTAAAAAGAGTGGTGGCTGAATGCTAACATGCTAAAACTAAAACCCTTATAAGTTATGGATAAAAACTTAAAGAATAGGGTAAAATAAACGCATGCGAATAGACAAATTTTTACAATCAGTGGGTTTAGTGAAGCGGCGCGTTTTAGCGACAGATATGTGCAACATAGGGGCGGTGTGGCTCAATGGGAGTTGCACTAAGGCCAGTAAAGAAGTGAAAATAGGCGATGCGATTAGTTTGCACTATTTAAAAGGGATAGAAGAATACACGATTTTACAAATCCCTACTTTAAAAAATGTGCCGCGAAAAGACACGCACCTTTATATCGCTCCTAAAACAAAAGAATCATAAGATAAAAGACTAAGGAACAATCAGTGAAAGAATACAAAGACACCCTAAACTTAAACACAACCACCTTTTCTATGAAAGGGAATTTGAGCGTTAATGAGCCTAAAACTTACGCCAAATGGCAAAAGCAACAAGCGTTCAAACGCATGCAAAATAGGAAAGATAACCATGGGGATTTCACCTTGCATGACGGGCCGCCTTATGCGAACGGGCATTTGCATTTAGGGCATGCCTTAAATAAAATTTTAAAAGACATTGTCGTTAAAAGAGAATATTTTAAGGGGAAGAAAATCTATTACACGCCCGGTTGGGATTGCCATGGCTTGCCCATTGAGCAGCAAATTTTAGAGCGATTAGAAAAAGAAAAAACGAGCCTAGAAAACCCCACGCTGTTTAGAGAAAAGTGCCGAGATCATGCGAAAAAATTTTTAGAAATCCAAAAGAATGAATTTTTGCAATTAGGCGTTTTGGGGGATTTTGAAGATCCTTATAAAACCATGGATTTTAAATTTGAAGCGAGCATTTATAGGGCTTTAGTGGAAGTGGCTAAAAAAGGGCTTTTGAAAGAGCGCCACAAGCCTATTTATTGGAGTTATGCATGCGAGAGCGCTTTAGCGGAAGCTGAAGTGGAATACAAGATGAAAAAATCGCCCTCCATTTTCGTGGCGTTTGATTTGAAAAAGGAGAGTTTAGAAAAGTTAAAAGTCAAAAAAGCGAGCTTGGTGATTTGGACGACCACGCCTTGGACTTTGTATGCGAATGAAGCGATCGCTTTGAAAAAAGACGCTGTTTATGCACTCACCCAAAAAGGCTATTTAGTCGCTAAAGCCTTGCATGAAAAATTAGCCGCTTTAGGGGTGGTGGATAGTGAGATTGCACATGAATTCAATTCCAATGATTTAGAATACTTGAAAGCGACCAATCCTTTAAACCAAAGAGATTCCCTAATCACTCTAGGAGAGCATGTCGGTTTAGAAGATGGCACAGGAGCCGTGCATACCGCACCCGGGCATGGTGAAGAGGACTATTATTTAGGCTTAAAATATAATTTAGAAGTGTTAATGTCTGTAGATGAGAAAGGTTGCTATGATGAGGGCATTATCCATAAGAAATTATTAGATGAAAGCTATCTGGGCGAGCATGTTTTTAAGGCTCAAAAACGCATTATAGAGCAATTGGGCGATTCTTTATTGCTAGAGCAAGAGATTGAACATTCCTACCCGCATTGCTGGAGGACGCACAAGCCTGTGATTTACAGAGCGACCACGCAATGGTTTATTTTAATGGATGAGCCTTTTATTCAAAATGATGGCTCTCAAAAAACCTTAAGAGAAGTGGCTTTAGATGCGATTGAAAAGGTGGAATTTGTGCCAAGCAGCGGGAAAAACCGCCTAAAAACCATGATAGAAAACCGCCCTGATTGGTGCTTGAGTCGACAAAGAAAATGGGGCGTGCCATTGGCCTTTTTCATAGACAAACGCACCAGTAAGCCTTGTTTTGAAAGCGAAGTTTTAGAGCATGTGGCCAATCTTTTTGAAAAAAAAGGCTGTGATGTGTGGTGGGAGTATAGCGTGAAAGATTTATTACCCCCTAATTATCAAGATAACGCCAAGCATTATGAGAAAATCATGCACATTTTAGACGTGTGGTTTGATAGCGGTAGCACCTTTAAGGCGGTTTTAGAAGACTACCATGGAGAAAAAGGGCAAAGCCCTAGCGATGTGATCTTAGAAGGGAGCGATCAGCATAGGGGGTGGTTTCAAAGCTCGCTTCTAATCGGTTGTGTTTTAAACAACCAAGCCCCTTTTAAAAAAGTCATTACGCATGGCTTTATCGTCGATGAAAAGGGCGAAAAAATGAGCAAATCTAAGGGCAATGTGGTGTCTTTGGACAACTTACTCAAAAAGCATGGGAGCGATGTGGTGCGTTTGTGGGTAGCGTTTAATGACTATCAAAACGATTTGAGAGTCTCTCAAACCTTTTTCATTCAAACAGAACAGCATTATAAGAAATTCCGCAACACCCTAAAATTCTTACTCGCCAATTTTAGCGATATGGATCTTAAGGATTTAGAACGATCCCATAGCTTCAGCCCTTTAGATCATTTTATATTAGAGGCTTTAGAAACAGCAAGCGCTGGAGTCAATAGCGCGTTTGAAGAGCATGATTTTGTGAAAGGCTTGAATATTTTAATGGCGTTTGTTACCAATGAATTGAGCGGGATTTATTTAGACGCTTGTAAGGATAGTTTGTATTGTGATAGCAAAAATAATGAAAAACGCCAAGCCATTCAAATGGTCTTACTCGCTGTGGCTAGTCAATTGTGTTACTTTTTAGCCCCGATTTTAACGCACACGATTGAAGAAGTTTTAGAGCATAGTCAGGTGCTTTGCGCGTTTTTACAAGCCAAAGACGTGTTTGATTTAAAAGACATTAATATTTTAGAAAAACTCCACCTTAAAGAGTTTAAAAAACCAGAAAATTTTGAAGCCGTTTTAGCCTTGCGTTCTGCCTTTAATGAAGAGTTAGACCGCTTGAAAAAAGAAGGCGTGGTGAAAAATTCGTTGGAATGCGCTATTGAAGTGAAAGAAAAAGCGTTGCGTGAAAATTTAGTAGAAGAATTGCTGATGGTAAGCTTTGTGGGGATTGCAAAAGAAAGATTGAGCGAAACGCCAGCATTCACGCTCTTTAAAGCCCCCTTTTATAAATGCCCCAGGTGTTGGCGTTTTAAAAGCGAGTTAGAAAACACCCCTTGCAAGCGTTGCGAACAGGTTTTAAAAGAGCGATGATAAAAGGATAGGGCTTTTGGAAACTTTACAAACCCATAGAGTTTTGCAAGCCCTAATTAGCCATTTTACCCCTTTTTTAGAAAGCGGGATCACCGAGCTAATCATCAACACCGAGCAGGAATTTTGGCTTTATAAAGTCAATAACACCCGAGAAAAAAGAGGGCATGCGCTTTTTGATAAGGCGTTTTTATTGAGGTTTTGCGAGCAATTGGCTAGTTTTAGGGGGTTGTTTTTTGATGAAGAGCACCCCACTTTAAATTGCTCTATCCCTTTCACGCGCTATAGGGTGAGCGCGAATCACTTCAGTATCACTACGAACAATCAAATCACGCTCAATATCCGTGTGCCTAGGCTTAAGCCCTTAAGTTTAGACGATTTCACTTTCAAAGCAAGCGATCCAAAGGGTTTGAAAGATTTAGCGCTTAAAGGGCATAACATTCTCATTAGTGGGGAGACTTCAAGCGGTAAAACAAGCTTATTAAACGCTCTTTTAGACTGCGTCAATAAAGATGAAAGGGTGGTGAGCGTTGAAGACAGCCAAGAATTGGATTTAAAAGCGTTCAGCAATTGCGTGGGGCTTTTAGTGGGCAAGCAAGAGAACACGCGCTTTAATTATGAAGACGCTCTCAATATGGCCATGCGCTTAAACCCGGACAGGCTCATTGTGGGCGAGATTGACACCAGGAATGCAGCGCTCTTTTTGCGTTTAGGAAACACCGGGCATAAGGGCATGCTCTCAACCATTCACGCTAATAGTGCTCAAAACACTTTAGAAGCCCTTTCACTGAATTTAAGCATGCGTTATACGCATTCTTTGGATAAAGATCTAATGCGAGCGTATTTTAAAAGTGCGATTGATGTGATCGTGCATGTGAATAGGATCAATAATGAGCGCCAAATCGCTGAAGTCTTATGGACTAAAGAGCTTTAAATGCCCCTAAAATCCTTAAAAAACCGCTTGAATCAGCATTTTGATCTATCGCCTCGCTACGGGAGCGTGAAAAAAATCATGCCCAATATTGTTTATGCGGATGGTTTTAACCCCTCTGTGGGCGATGTGGTGAAGATTGAAAAAAGCGATGGCAGCGAATGCGTGGGAATGGTGGTGGTGGCAGAAAAAGAGCAGTTTGGTTTCACGCCCTTTAATTTTATAGAGGGGGCTAGGGCTGGCGATAAGGTGCTGTTCTTAAAAGAGGGGTTGAATTTCCCTGTAGGCCGTAATCTTTTAGGGAGGGTGCTTAACCCTTTAGGGCAAGTCATTGACAATAAGGGGGCGCTAGATTATGAACGATTAGCGCCTGTGATTACAACACCTATAGCCCCTTTAAAAAGAGGCTTGATTGATGAGGTTTTTAGCGTGGGGGTGAAGAGCATTGATGGGCTTTTGACTTGCGGTAAGGGGCAAAAACTGGGCATTTTTGCCGGCTCTGGGGTGGGTAAATCCACGCTAATGGGCATGATCACTAGGGGTTGCTTAGCGCCGATTAAAGTGATCGCTTTGATTGGGGAAAGGGGCAGAGAAATCCCTGAATTTATAGAGAAAAACTTAAAAGGGGATTTAAGCTCTTGCGTGTTGGTGGTCGCTACGAGCGATGATAGCCCTTTGATGCGCAAATACGGGGCCTTTTGTGCGATGAGCGTGGCGGAGTATTTTAAAAACCAAGGGCTAGACGTGTTGTTTATCATGGATTCAGTGACTCGTTTCGCTATGGCTCAAAGAGAAATCGGTTTAGCTTTAGGCGAACCGCCCACTTCCAAAGGCTACCCCCCATCCGCGCTTTCTTTATTGCCTCAATTAATGGAGAGGGCGGGCAAGGAAGAAAATAAGGGGAGCATTACGGCTTTTTTTAGCGTGCTAGTAGAGGGCGATGATTTGAGCGATCCCATAGCCGATCAAGCAAGGAGTATTTTAGATGGGCATATTGTCTTAAGCAGGGAATTAACCGATTATGGGATCTATCCGCCTATCAATATTTTAAACTCCGCATCAAGGGTGGCTAAAGACATCATCAGCGAGTCTCAAAACCTGCATGCGAGAAAATTCCGCCGTTTGTATGCGTTGTTGAAAGAAAATGAAATGCTCATTCGCATCGGCTCTTATCAAATGGGGAACGATAAAGAGCTTGATGAAGCGATTAAGAAAAAGGCTTTAATGGAGCAGTTTTTAGCGCAAGATGAAAACGCTTTACAGCCTTTTGAACAAAGCTTTCAGCAATTAGAAGAAATCTTAAGATAAAAGGAATGTTATGGAATCACAACTCATGAAACTCGCCATTGAGACTTATAAAATCACTTTGATGATTTCTTTACCGGTATTACTAGCGGGCTTGGTGGTGGGGCTGTTAGTCAGTATTTTTCAAGCGACCACTCAAATCAATGAAATGACTTTGTCTTTTGTGCCTAAGATTTTAGCCGTGATTGGGGTGCTGATTTTAACCATGCCGTGGATGACGAACATGCTTTTAGATTACACCCAAACCTTAATCAAGCTCATTCCTAAAATCATAGGCTAGAAAATGCTAGAAACAACCATTGATTTTTCTCGTTACAGCAGCGTGAAAATCGGCGTGCCTTTAAAAGTGAGCGTTTTAGAAAACGATGATGAAATCTCTCAAGAACACCAGATTATAGGTTTAGCGAACAACCTTTTAATCGCTCCTAGCGCGAAAAATCTCGCTTTATTAGGAAAAAACTACGATTATATTTGCGATCATGGCGGATGCGTTGAAATAGGGGGGGCGGCCAACTCGTCTAAAATTTTTAATTATTTTAGGGCGAATGATTTAGGGGGTTTGGAATTTTTAGGGCAATTGCCTGGCACTTTAGGGGCGTTAGTTAAAATGAATGCCGGCATGAAAGAATTTGAAATCAAAAATGTTTTAGAAAGCGCTTATATCAATAATGAATGGCTAGGGAGTGAAGCTTTGGGGTTGAGTTATCGCAATAGCAAATTCAATGGCGTTGTTTTAAGAGCTAGGTTTAAAAAAACGCATGGTTTTAGGGAAGGGGTTTTAAAAGCGTGTCAAAGCATGCGCAAAAGCCACCCCAAATTGCCTAATTTTGGGAGCTGTTTCAAAAACCCGCCTAACGATCATGCGGGCAGGCTTTTAGAGGGTGTGGGCTTAAGGGGCTATTGTCTAAAAAGAGTGGGATTTGCCAAAGAGCATGCGAATTTTTTGGTGAATTTGGGGGGCGCGGAATTTGAAGAAGCCCTAGATCTGATAGAACTCGCTAAAACCAGAGTGTTACAAGAATACGGCATTCATTTAGAAGAAGAAGTGAAGATTTTAAGGTAGAAAATGGCTAAAAAAATCAATCTCAAAGATTAAGCAAACAGCATAAAGAGTCTTTAGGTGTTACGAATATTTTTACCGATGAGGCCAAATTGCATGATATGGGTGTGAGCAGTATCTCTAAACTTGTTATGCAAAAACTTGAAGATGAATTTAAGAGCTTGTCATTTAGGCACAGAGCAAGCATAACCAAGGAAGAAATTAATTCTGTATTGCAAGGACTTGATAGTGAGCTTGGAAGAACTTTGTTCGTTCAAAGTTCTAAAATAAAACCTGATGGAGGTATTATTGAGATTAAAGATGATGATGGGAATTGGAGAGTTATATTAATAACAGAAGCTAAATATCAGAGAAAAGATATAGAAAATATTCAAAAAGGAATATTAGTGGGTAAAGATAGTAATCAAGATTTAATGCAAGCTGGGAATGCTATAGAAAGAGCGTATAAAAATATTGCTGAAATGGCTAATTTTATGCTCAAAGAATTGCATTTTCCTTAACATTTTATTTTTAGAAGGCTCTAATTTTTTAACTCAAACCATATCGGTAAAAAGACCTGATGGAAGGGTAGTAACTCTTGAGTATAGTTCTGGAGTTCTTAATAGATTGGATAAATTAATGGCAGCTAATTACGGAATGCCTATCAATCAAAATTTATGTAAAAATAAGTTTATTCCATATAGGGATAGAACTATCATGTTGTAAGCCACCTCTATTTACACGCAAGGAGATAGACAAAGATGGGATTTAAATAAAATGTTTGAAATCATGCTTGAAGTAGCTAGAACCTCCCTTAAGGTTTTAGGTAGCTCACTTTTTAATCAAATTGTTGGTAAAAACAATGTCAAGAAAAGCGACTAATCAAATATTGCAAAAAGCCAAGCAACTTAAAAGCGATGAATTTTATACGCAATTGGCAGATATAGAAAACGAGTTGCAATACTATAAACAATATTTTAAAAATAAAGTTGTTTTTTGCAATTGTGATGACGCAAGGGTAAGTAATTTTTTCAAATATTTTTTTGTTCATTTTCAAGAACTAGGGCTTAAAAAATTAATTTCTGCTTGTTATATGGAACCAGAAATATCTAGTAATAGCAATAAAATCTCAAAGGGATTTTATTGCGAGTATGAAGGGAAAAAGGATTGGCAAACAACCATTGATGGATTGAAATTTTTTAAAGGAGATGGCGATTTTCGTAGTGAGGAGAGCATTCAGTTGTTAAAAGAAGCAGACATTGTAGTAACTAATCCACCTTTTTCGCTTTTTAGAGAGTTTGTAGCGCAATTGATCGAACACAGCAAGAAGTTTTTGATTATTGGAAACATCAATGCAATTACATACAAAAACATTTTTACTCTAATTAAAAACAATAAAGTATGGTTAGGCATGCATCTTGGTCGAGGGATTTCAAGTTTTATTGTTCCAAGACATTATGAACTTTATGGCACAGAAACTAAAATTGATAGCTTAGGCAATCGCTTAATCTCCCCTAATAATTGTTTATGGCTTACAAATTTGGATTATAAAAAAAGGCATGAGATATTACCACTCACAAAGAAATACGATAAAAATAAGTATGAGCTATATGATAATTTTGATGGAATTAATGTGAATAGAACTATAGATATACCTTTGGACTATAGGGGTTCTATGGGAGTCCCTATAACTTTTTTACATAAATTTAATCCTAAGCAGTTTGAGATTATTGGTTTTAGGAAGGGAAATGATGGTAAGGATTTATCTGTAAATGGAAAATGTCCTTATTTTAGAGTTTTAATTAAGCATAAGAAAAATTTCTAAAAAGTGTATTTTAATACCTAGTTTCCAAAAAAAGACCTTAAGAAAGTCTTTATCCTAAAATAAAAATAATCCCTAATCGTTTTTGATCGGATGTGGGTTTTAAAAGATTGCATTTGTTGGTCTTTAGCCATTTCAAGGCGTTCTTTAAAAAAATCGTTTTTAAAAGGGGTGCAAAAAAGGTTGGCGAGCCAAAAACCCGCTTCAGCTTCATAGCAAATCAAACGCCCGTTTAAAGAACTCACAGAACGCCACGGCTTGTATTGGATGAAATGGAGCATGATAATATTTTTAGGGTAGTGCTCTTTGAAAGAATCAGAATAGCAATTATAATAAATAGGCAATTCTAAAACGCGCTCTAAAAACACCATATTGATTAAACACTGCTCAGGGTAGAAAAGGTCTTTCCCTCTAGTTTTTAAAAACTCTAAAGCGGTTTTTTCAAACCCATTTTCGCGCCACAAATCTAAATTCGCCACCAAAAAGCCCATGTTAAAGCCCTGATGGATGCGTTGTAATTCGTTTGGGCTAAAATGCGAAAAATCAATTTTAAAATTCTTACAAGCACGCTCAATAAAATCACAAAAAGCTTCAAAAGAAAGGTGGAAAAAAGTGTCTCTCACCATGCCAAGCAATTTAGTGGGGTCGTTATCCAGCGCAAAATAAGCGCTTGCAACATCGCCTAAAAACACCGTATCCACATCTATGGAAATGATTTTAGAATAATTAGGGAAGAGCGAAGCGAGCAAGAGCCGGCACAAAACAAGAAGCCCGCCATAACGCTTGGAGCAAGACTCATTGAGATAGCTTTCTATGGAATGATCGAGCGAATTGATGTCTATAAACTCTAATGAAGCGAATTTTTTAAAAGGCTCAATGGTTTTTAAAAGCTTGTTTTGCTGCTCTAAAGTTACCCCTTTAACCAAACAATGGATTTTATACACGATGTTAGTGCCTAAAAGTTGGTTGCTTTGATTTAGGGGGCTAAAATCTACCATGCTTGTGTGCCTGCTCGCATGGGAGAGTAACGAATAAAGGCAAACTCCTGCCCCTAGCGCGTAATTCTTATCAAAACTCATAAAAATAGGGATAATTTGATCGGGTAAATTTTGCGTATCCATTTATCGCTCCCTTATATCGCTTTTTGAGTGTTTTAAAATCGCATGCCTAACTTCTTTAGTGCTCCCCACATAAAGGTTATTGAATTGGGTTTTATTGAAAGTGTTTTGGCGCTTGGCTAATTTCATGGTGTTAGAGGTAATCGCTTCTTCTAGCTCCTTTAAAGTGAGTCGTTTTTCTAAAAAAAGAATGCTCTCTTTAACGCCTATGGCTTTAAAAGGCTGCGAATCTTTAGGGTATTGAGTATAAAGGGCTTTGATTTCTTCAATAAGGCCGCAATCAAGCATGTTTTTGGTGCGCTGTTTGATGTTGTTTGTAAGCGCGTTTTTTTCAACAGACAGAGCGAATAATGAGATGGCATGCTCAAAGGGTTTTTTAGGGTTAGCCTTAAAATACTCGCTTGGGGGCGTGTGGGTGGCATAAAAGATTTCTAAAGCCTTATGGATGCGGTAAGTGTCGTTTGGATGGATTTTAAAAGCCATGTTAGGGTCAATGGATTTTAAAAACGCGTAAGGGTCAGCTAGGGTGCTGATTTCTCGCTCTATTTTTACAACCTCCTCACCGCTAATTTTTGGCATGCGGCTCAAACCTTCTAAAATGGATTTTAAGTAAAAACTGCTCCCCCCACAATGAGTAAAATTTCTTTAGAAGACACCCTTATGGCGTCCTCTAAAAGGGTTTTAAAAAGGGGAGCGTTATTTTTTTCATCAATGCTAAGGTAGTCTAGGGCGTAATGCTTGATATTTTTTCGCTCTTTTAGGCTGGGTTTTGCCGAAGCGATATTAACGTCTTTATAAATACTCAAAGAATCCAAAGAAAAGATTTCAGCGTCCAATTCTTGGGCTAATTCAACAGAAAGAGCGCTTTTCCCGCTCCCGCTAGGCCCTAAAAGCGCGATGAGTTTCTTAGGCGTTTTGATAAGGAAGCCCTCTTTTATAAGCGTTCAAAAACCCTTCTAAATCAAATTTTTTACGGCATTCTTCGGTGAAAAGATGGATCATCAAATCCCCCAAATCCAAAATGATCCACTCTTCATTAGACTCATCTATCTGGTAAAAGACTTCCCCTAAAGGCTTAAGGGTGTTTTTAAGCGCGTCTAATAAAGAAAGGGCATGCTTATTCGCTAGCGTGGTGGCGATAATGACATCTTCTACCAAATAGGGGGTTTGAGACAAATCAATGTGCGTAATATCAAAAGCCTTTTTTTCATCTAATAAAGCCGTAATCATTTCTATGCGTTGGTTCATGAGTTTCCTAAAAAATGGGTTAAAATAGCCTTATTATAACTTAAATCAAGGAAAGATTAATGACCCCTGGACTAAACCTCAAATCCTTAGGCGCTAAAACGCCCTATGTTTTTGAATACAACAGCGATTTACTAGAAGCCTTCCCTAACCCAAACCCCAATTTAGACCCCCTAATCACGCTAGAATGCAAGGAATTTACAAGCCTTTGCCCCATCACTTCCCAGCCGGATTTTGGCGTGATTTTTATCCGCTACATCCCTAAAGACAAAATGGTAGAAAGCAAGTCTTTAAAACTCTATTTATTCAGTTACAGAAACCATGGGAGCTTTCATGAGAGCTGCATCAATACGATCTTATTAGATTTAGTCCAATTGCTAGAGCCAAAGTATTTGGAAGTGTATGGGGATTTTGCCTCTAGGGGTGGGATTGCGATCAAGCCCTTTGTGAATTATGCGATCAAAGAATACCAGGAATTTAAAGAAAAACGCCTTTTGAATGCGAAATAACGCGCAAAAATAGGGTTTTAAGATTAAAGCCCTTCCAAATTAAACGGACAAATTAGAGAGAATGAAAAAAGAAAAATAAAAGATCAAAAAAGGAGAGCCACCCCAATAAGGGGGGGGTTTATTCTACATTACCCTCCTCTCCCGTAACAATATCCCTCTCCCTAATCACATTCCCCTCCTCATCATAATCCTCATCTCTAAAACCATAAGACCAAAGATTGTCAGCTAAAACGCCAGGAGTAAGACCCGCACATGTTAAATCATATTTATTAATGCCACCATCGCATAAGAGTTGTGCCACAAATTTTGCCTCTTCTTTATTTTTAGGCAAGAATTTCGCCCACTCTTCCAAAGTTACACCATAACCATTCTCGCCCTTACCATCAGGCCTTGTTAAGTTTTTAGCATAAGTTTCTATCACTTTACAGAATAAAGTAACATCACCCATAAGCATATCATCAAAAGTGTCAAAGAAACAATCGTCAGTGTTTCTATTTTCAATCATAGCATTCCACTCCGCATCGCTATGATGCTTTAAATCCGCCATAAAAGAAAGCGAATGAATGATAATCAAACTCGCTTGAAACCCCATTCCACCATAACTCATCGGAGAGAATAACAAACCAAGTCTTTTGCTTCTTTTTTCGTGAGCGTAAGCGTTAGCAAAGACCATAAAAGGGCTAGTGGTATCATCAGGGAAATCAAAGTCCAACTTGAACTTGCTTTCTTTCTCTTTAGCAGTTGAAGTCCTTTCTTTAACACTCTCCCCGCTCGTAACGATTTTAACGCCTTTCAAAAAGTCATCAGCACTTTCTTTAGCGTGATTATTCGCAACTTCATTCACAGGCACTTCCTTAAACCATTTTAAGAATTTTTCGCTATTGAAAACATAAGTGGCTTCGTTGCCTTTTTGACTCCTTAAGGTTACACGATTAAACCCAATATTAATGACTTTAGCCTCCACCACTTTGTCGTTGATTGTGGCTTTGACTGACGCACCCAACTCTAACTTATTTTCGTTTTGAAAACCCATGAAATACTCCTTGGTAAAAATTTGCTTTAAATTCCGCTATAATCGGTCGGTCAATGTTTTTTATCTTTTTGGCATGGCTTGTTCCTCCTTGTTGTGGGATGGGCGCTTTTCAAACGCCCCCCTTATTTTGAGTGATCGCATCATTCAATATCCTTTAAAAAAGCGTTTTTAAAAGCTTTAATGGCGCTTTCACCCACCAATTCAGCGATACGATAACGCGCGATTAAAAAGTCTAATAATTTTTCGCTCCTTTCTTTGATTTGCGCGACTCCAAAAGAAGCGTTTTTAGCCACTTCTTTTTCACTATAAGAGCCTTTTAGGTATTCTTTTCTTTTTTCCTCAAAAGACTTGTTGCTTAAAGAGCTGTTAGCGTTTTTAGGAATTAAGAGCAAGTTCCCTAAAGCATGCACGATGTAGGGATTTTTAGCCCAATTTTTTTCTTTAGCGCTATAGCCTTGATCGGGTTTTTGAGGCAAGATGTGCTCAATGCTTTCTAAACTGCTATCAAAATTCAAAGTCGTTTCAGGGTTATGGTATAGCTCGTATTCATAAAGCAAGTAATTCAGCGCCTTGCCCCACTTATACCACTTCTCAGTATTCTTTTTGGAATGGATATTCTCTTCAAGCAATTCCAAGCCGCTATTTCCTTGTCTGTTGAAAAAACTCTTTTCTAGCGTTGGAAATTTTTCAATGACGATATTTTCTTCCCCATATCTATACGCTCTGAACGCTTGAAAAGCCAATTCAATCCATTCGTTTTTGGCCGTATCCTTGCCAGCAACCCCATAGATTAAAAACCCGAAACGCTCCAAATATTCTAATAAGCCCTCTAATTCTTTGGTGGTGTAAGGCTGTTCATTAGCACTTCTTCCAACAAGCTGTATGGTTAAAAGAGAAAGCAATAAGGGCAGAAAAGCGTCTTTGCTCAAAGCGTTTAAGCGCCGCATCTTGTCTAACAAGCCGTGCATTTTAGGCGTGATTTCCATCTCAAGCTTTCTATTGTCATCAAAAATAAGGGCGATAGATTTTTCATCAAGAGTGTGCAAGAAATGCCAAACTTTAGAAGAATAAGAAAGATAAAATAACAAATCATCTATTCTTTCATATTCATCATCAAAGTTGGTGTTGTCGGTATATCTTTTATGAGCGTTAAACTCCATCTCCAATAACCTTTTTTTAAAATCCCCTTTCTCGCCATAATAATACGCCACAAAATGCTTTAAAAAACTTTCTAAATGAGCGTCTTCAAACTGCCTCAAATCGTGATAAATCCTGGTGTAGGTGTCATTGATTTCTTGTTGAAGATTTTCTAAATCTTCTTCATCGCAAATCTTGTGCACCACAAAATGCAAGCGGTTTTTTAACAATTCTAAAGTGGATAGATCCTTACCACGATTGTTGATCGTTTCAAAAGAGCTGAACGGATCGATTCGGTTATCGTTCAATCCCACCACGCTAAAAAGCATTTTTTTAGTGAGAGCGTCAAACATTTTTTCAAGCGTTTCCATAGGCGTATCGCTGATTTTTTCTTGAAAAAATGCGTAAGCCTCAATAAGATTTTTAGCGTAAAAAGAAGTTTGAAACGCTTTTAAATCTTTTTCTTCTTCCATGATCGCCCTAAAAGCTTCACTCAAGCCATAATACTTATAGGATAGAATGGGTTCAAGGTTGATTAAAGAATACTTTGGGTCTTTGTTTTGGGTGGTTTTGGCTAAAAGGCCCAGTAAAATCAAGCTCGTAGCCAATCGTTGCTGGCCGTCTATGATTTCAAAAGCGCTATCTTCAAGCTCATTTTCAAGCCCTCTTAAGGTTAAACTATGCATGTAATGGAATTTGTTTCCCAGCTTAGAGACATGCTCTAAATCGTTCCAAAAATCCTTCAATTGCCTTTTCTGCCATGCATACCCCCTTTGATAGCTAGGGATTTCAAACACGCCTTTTTCAACCACGCCATCTAAAGTCAACAATTCCATTAAAATCCTTTCATAGGTTTATGGGTAAAAACCCATAACCCTTCATTTTTTCGCTCAATCAATTTTGGTTGTCCAAGTCTTGTGCTGCGCGTGAAATGCCAAGTGTTTTTATTGACTAATTCTTCGTATTCTTGGCTCCCTTTTTGAGCGCAAACGCCCTCAACCTTTAACGCTCCCTCTTCATCAGTCCCGATAGTGTCATGGTCAATCTTTAGGGCAAAAACGCTCCGTTGGACTTCAGCCCCTCTAGTCGTTGAATCCTCATTCACAATGCCAATGATATAATCCGCTTTACGCATGAGTTCAAAATACTTGTGCTGAGCCGCTTTGTTCCGCCGTGAGCGGAAATAATTTAAAGTGCATTCATCGCACAACTCTTTAAAATCCTCATTCCCTGGAATAGTCCCTTTATAGGCGCCTGAAACCATGCACAACAACAAATTGTATTTTTCATGCGCTTTCAAATCTTCTAACTGAGCCATCGTCTTCTCCTTGTATTGAATTTAACTCTGTAAGCCCCACTGGTTTAAAAATGGGGCTTATCGAATCAAATTTTTTAAAAATGTTGCGGTGCGGATTAATGAGAGAGGGAATAAAAGGGTTAATGCAAGGGTTAATAATAGAAGGAATAACAAAGAGTAGGGGATTTTTAAGCGATCTTTTGTAAAAGCGGTAAAAGTTATGGTAGCGTTGCTTGATTGCTTGATTGCTTGATTGCTTGATTGCTTGATTGCTTGATTGCTTGATTGCTTGAATGATTGAATGATTGAATGATTGAATGATTGAATGATAGAATGATTGAATGATAGAATGATTGAATGATAGAATGATAGAATGATAGAATGATTGAATGATAGAATGATAGAATGATTGAATGATAGAATGATAGAATGATTGAATGATAGAATGATTGAATGATAGAATGATTGAATGCCATTTCTACCCCTTTTTTGAAAAAAAGACGACTTAGAGTATTGTATCTAGCGGTATTCAATCAATGGTTAATGGTGCATATTTATTTTTGCGTTATTTGTTTTATCTAATGATGATGCGTTTTGTTTTTTAACGATGCGTTTGATTTTTTAATGATATGTTTTATTTAATAATGATGTGTCTTTATCTTATTATAACGATGTGTTTGATTTAATTTAATGATGCGTTTAATCTTTAAAGCTTTATTCTCTACCCCCCTTTTCCAATCGCTCCCCCATCATTTCCAATGATTTCCAATCATTTCCAAATAACTTTCATTCATTTCTTTCCAACTCTAAAATTTATTTCACATTCCAAAAACTTTAAGCAAAATTTAAGCATTGCATGTCTATAATTACATTTCGTTTTTAAAGACAAGCTTTAAAAAGTTCTTTAATTTGAAACCATTCAAGCAAGTTCTACAAGCTAAAAAGCTTTAAATAAAAGCTCACTAGTTGGTAAAACTTGATTAAAAAAGATTAGGGATCAAGCATTTTTAGTCTTCTTAAAGGGTTTAACATTAAGAGTGATTATAGCAAGTTTTTGAAGAAAAACGAAGTTATTTGATTTAACATTGTTAATAGCCTATGTAAAAGTAAAGTAAAACTACAATAACTCTGTCTTATATTCATTAAGGCAGTGGTAGCGTTTGAAGAATATTCGTGCAATTGTCGTTATTCATTATAAAAGGGCGGGTTTTAAAGGATATTTTAAAATTTAAAACAAGCTTTTAAGAGCAGATGGCGGATGCCTTGCCAAAGAGAGGCGATGAAGGACGTACTAGACTGCGATAAGCTATGCGGAGCTGTCAAGGAGCTTTGATGCGTAGATGTCCGAATGGGGCAACCCAACTAATAGAGATATTAGTTACTCTAATTTAGAGAGCGAACCTAGTGAAGTGAAACATCTCAGTAACTAGAGGAAAAGAAATCAACGAGATTCCCTAAGTAGTGGCGAGCGAACGGGGAAAAGGGCAAACCGAGTGCTTGCATTCGGGGTTGAGGACTGCAACATCCAAGAGAACGCTTTAGCAGAGTTACCTGGAAAGGTAAGCCATAGAAAGTGATAGCCTTGTATGCGACAAGGCGTTCTTAGGTAGCAGGATCCAGAGTAGGCCAGGACACGAGAAATCCAGGTTGAAGCCGGGGAGACCACTCTCCAACCCTAAATACTACTCTTTGAGCGATAGCGAACAAGTACCGTGAGGGAAAGGTGAAAAGAACCGCAGTGAGCGGAGTGAAATAGAACCTGAAACCATCTGCTTACAATCATTCAGAGCCCTATGATTTATCAGGGTGATGGACTGCCTTTTGCATAATGATCCTGCGAGTTGTGGTATCTGGCAAGGTTAAGCGAATGCGAAGCCGTAGCGAAAGCGAGTCTTAATAGGGCGAACAAGTCAGATGCTGCAGACCCGAAGCTAAGTGATCTATCCATGGCCAAGTTGAAACGCGTGTAATAGCGCGTGGAGGACTGAACTCGTACCCATTGAAACGGGTTGGGATGAGCTGTGGATAGGGGTGAAAGGCCAAACAAACTTAGTGATAGCTGGTTCTCTTCGAAATATATTTAGGTATAGCCTCAAGTGATAATAAAAGGGGGTAGAGCCCTGATTGGGCTAGGGCTGCTCGCCGCGGTACCAAACCCTATCAAACTTCGAATACCTTTTATCGTATCTTGGGAGTCAGGCGGTGGGTGATAAAATCAATCGTCAAAAGGGGAACAACCCAGACTACCAAATAAGGTCCCTAAGTTCTATTCTGAGTGGAAAAAGATGTGTGGCTACTCAAACAACCAGGAGGTTGGCTTAGAAGCAGCCATCCTTTAAAGAAAGCGTAACAGCTCACTGGTCTAGTGGTCATGCGCTGAAAATATAACGGGGCTAAGATAGACACCGAATTTGTAGATTGTGTTAAACACAGTGGTAGAAGAGCGTTCATACCAGCGTTGAAGGTATACCGGTAAGGAGTGCTGGAGCGGTATGAAGTGAGCATGCAGGAATGAGTAACGATAAGATATATGAGAATTGTATCCGCCGTAAATCTAAGGTTTCCTACGCGATGGTCGTCATCGTAGGGTTAGTCGGGTCCTAAGCCGAGTCCGAAAGGGGTAGGTGATGGCAAATTGGTTAATATTCCAATACCGACTATGGAGCGTGATGGGGGGACGCATAGGGTTAAGCGAGCTAGCTGATGGAAGCGCTAGTCTAAGGGCGTAGATTGGAGGGAAGGCAAATCCACCTCTGTATTTGAAACCCAAACAGGCTCTTTGAGTCCTTTTAGGACAAAGGGAGAATCGCTGATACCGTCGTGCCAAGAAAAGCCTCTAAGCATATCCATAGTCGTCCGTACCGCAAACCGACACAGGTAGATGAGATGAGTATTCTAAGGCGCGTGAAAGAACTCTGGTTAAGGAACTCTGCAAACTAGCACCGTAAGTTCGCGATAAGGTGTGCCGCAGCAATGCGGTCTCAGCAAAGAGTCCCTCCCGACTGTTTACCAAAAACACAGCACTTTGCCAACTCGTAAGAGGAAGTATAAGGTGTGACGCCTGCCCGGTGCTCGAAGGTTAAGAGGATGCGTCAGTCGCAAGATGAAGCGTTGAATTGAAGCCCGAGTAAACGGCGGCCGTAACTATAACGGTCCTAAGGTAGCGAAATTCCTTGTCGGTTAAATACCGACCTGCATGAATGGCGTAACGAGATGGGAGCTGTCTCAACCAGAGATTCAGTGAAATTGTAGTGGAGGTGAAAATTCCTCCTACCCGCGGCAAGACGGAAAGACCCCGTGGACCTTTACTACAACTTAGCACTGCTAATGGGAATATCATGCGCAGGATAGGTGGGAGGCTTTGAAGTAAGGGCTTTGGCTCTTATGGAGCCATCCTTGAGATACCACCCTTGATGTTTCTGTTAGCTAACTGGCCTGTGTTATCCACAGGCAGGACAATGCTTGGTGGGTAGTTTGACTGGGGCGGTCGCCTCCTAAAAAGTAACGGAGGCTTGCAAAGGTTGGCTCATTGCGGTTGGAAATCGCAAGTTGAGTGTAATGGCACAAGCCAGCCTGACTGTAAGACATACAAGTCAAGCAGAGACGAAAGTCGGTCATAGTGATCCGGTGGTTCTGTGTGGAAGGGCCATCGCTCAAAGGATAAAAGGTACCCCGGGGATAACAGGCTGATCTCCCCCAAGAGCTCACATCGACGGGGAGGTTTGGCACCTCGATGTCGGCTCATCGCATCCTGGGGCTGGAGCAGGTCCCAAGGGTATGGCTGTTCGCCATTTAAAGCGGTACGCGAGCTGGGTTCAGAACGTCGTGAGACAGTTCGGTCCCTATCTGCCGTGGGCGTAGGAAAGTTGAGGAGAGCTGTCCCTAGTACGAGAGGACCGGGATGGACGTGTCACTGGTGCACCAGTTGTTCTGCCAAGAGCATCGCTGGGTAGCTACACACGGATGTGATAACTGCTGAAAGCATCTAAGCAGGAAGCCAACTCCAAGATAAACTTTCCCTGAAGCTCGCACAAAGACTATGTGCTTGATAGGGTAGATGTGTGAGCGCAGTAATGCGTTTAGCTGACTACTACTAATAGAGCGTTTGGCTTGTTTTTTGCTTTTTGATAAGATAACGGCAATAAGCATGGATAAGTTACCACTGCCTTACTGAGTGTAAGAGAGTTGGAGTTTTATGAAGACTTTTATAGGGTTAAACTTTAATGAGGAATGAGATACCATCTCAATGATTTAAAGCTAAAGGCTATTAACGATCTTCTTTGTTAAAAACAGCTCCCTATTGAAGAGAAAGGGGAGTTAAGGGTAAATGCATTTTATCTTTAGCTCCCTTTTCCTTGTGCCTTTAGAGAAGAGGAACTACCCAGTTAACCATTCCGAACCTGGAAGTCAAGCTCTTCATCGCTGATAATACTGCTCTTTTCAAGAGTGGGAATGTAGGTCGGTGCAGGGATAGGGAAATGCTTTTTTAGTCTTGCTTTTTTATTTGATTTCATTATTGACTCATTGTTTTGTTTGTTTAGGGGTTTTTAGGGTTTTACGCTAAAGTTTCTCAGTTTTTGGAGATGAGAGGTATGGGCAATTAAGAAAATGGGTAGAGAATACCAACAATTAGGAGGTTTTTATGGTCGTAGATGTTTCAAGCATTCCTTTTCAAGGATTTTGGCACATGCAAATCCATCAGCAACATCTGCAAGTAAGATGGGATGTGCATGATGTGTGCCAAATTTTAGAAGAATACCACTTCATTGGTTTAGCGGATTGGGAAGAGAGCAAAGGACAAATTAGAGATTTTTTAGAAGTGATGCGGGTGAATGACATTGTAGCCATCAAGCATGGACAACAACTTGTAGCACTCGCACAAGTCATCGGCGGGGCGTATAACATTCACAAAGATCGGGCATTATGTGTTAGCGAAGAAGAAGACCCTTTAGTGGATTGGATACATTACAGGCGACCCGTTAAGATTTTAGATTGGGCAAAAGAGGGGCAGACGATCCCACAGGGTAGAGGCACTTTAAATAAGTGCGTAAGTCCGGGGACAGAAACCTCGCAAATCATTATGGGGTGGTATGAAAAGGTGCAAGAAGCCTTAAAAGCCAAAGGTGAAAGAGTTGTCTTAGTTTAAAAATCTCACATGTTACCCTTTGCAAGGGTGGAAAAGTAGGTCGGTGCAGGGATAGGGAAATGTTTTTTTTAATCTTGCTTTTTACTTAATTCCATTATTGATTATATTTTAGTGCTTTATTTTTCTGTTGTTTTTTTCATTTTTTTTATTTTTAGTTGTTTTGATTTGGGGTTTTATTGTTTTATTCAAAGGTTTTAGGGTTTTAAGAAAGCGAGTTTGATGGCAAAATAAAACTTAAAATCATAACATAAGATCTAAAATCCAATTTTTTAAAAAGTTTAAGATTTATATCTTTGGCGAGAAAAGAGTCCGCATCAATTAAACATGGATTTAAGAAAAAAGTTTTATTCTCTAAAGAATGTAATTATTTATAAAACTCTTATCCAAGCTTCTTTTTAAAGGAAGTTTATGAAGTTTTTTAAAATCCTTAAACTGCACTTAAATTCTAAAAAGCGCTAAGAAATGTTTTTAGAAAGTTTTATTCTTTAAAAAGTTATCGCTTTATAACCAAGCTCTTTAGTTTGATTGTAAAAAACGCTTTTAGCGTTTTAGATTTTTATTCTTTATTCCGTTAGTGTTGCTTTTTTATTTCTTTTGTTTTTAAGTTGTTCTAGTTTGGGTTTTGGGGGTTTAAATGGTTCTATGTGTTTTTAGATTTTTAGAACCGATCTAAAAGAAAACTTTTTTCATCAAGTTTCTTTTTTAAAAAAGCCTAAAAATTTCTTAAACACTTCTTTAGGATCGAATGCATCACACACCTTGCACCCATACATGCCAATTAAAATCACAAGCCAGCTCACATACACCCAGCTCATCAAAAACCACAAAATAGAAACGCTCCCATACAGCTCATGGTAAGTGCGGTTATACAACACATAATAAGTGAAGGCCCATTTTAGCACATGCCAAGAAACGCTCGTAAAAAACACCCATAAAAACACCCAAAAATAATGTTTAAACACCTTATTTGTAGGAATGGTAAAAAGGATCAAAAAAAACGCGTAAGTGCCTATCCATCTTAAAACATGCAACAAATTTGAATCTTTATCTTCAAAAAACACTTGGATCTTAATATCAAAAAACACCACTAAAGGCAGAGCGAATAAAAACACTAAAGTCGTGCCAAAACCCCAAAATAAAAAGATTTCTTTACCCTTAAAATGCGCATAATCTCTGGGCTTTGCTTGAAAAATTTTTGATGTGATGGAGCGGTAATTTTCACAAAAAAGCACCAACGCCACCACAATAGACACTTCTTCAAGCGTGCCTAAGGTCATGTCTGTTTTTTTAAAATTTTCTAAAAAATCCTTAATCGCGCCAATGAGTTTAGGGGCGTTGGGGAAAATCAAGGCTTCCATTTCACCGCTGTGCGCTTGCAAGTAATGAGACACAAAAAGACTAAACACAAACAACAAAATAGGCGATAAAGACAAAATCGTATAAAAACTCAAGCTGGAAGCGTAGTAAAACAATTCGCTCAAGCCTAAAAAAGCGTTTTTCAGACGCTTGGGGAAAATCATTCTAAGAAGGCGCAAAAACCCTCTAACGCTTTTAAAAAATTCCCTCATCAATGACAACTTGTCGCCATTGTCAAGCCATAAGAGAGCAGTTTTTCTATATCTTTTTTAGGGGCTTTGCCTTTGGTGGTTAAATAATCCCCCAACACCACCGCATTGATGCCGTATTCAAAAAGCTTGGCTTCCTTTTTATCGTTATCTTTAAACACCACTTCACGCCCCCCAGCCACCATAAGCCTAGCGTTAGGCAAAAACTCTTTAGCCAAAAGCACGCATTCTAGGGCTTCATCCGCGCTTAAAGTCTCTGCATCAATGGGCAATACTGGGTTTTTAATGAAAAAATTAATGGGCGTGGTGTGCGGGGAGAGCGAAGCTAATGCTCTAAGCATTTCAATCCTGTCTTCCCAGCTCTCATTAAGCCCAAAAATCCCCCCACTGCACAAGCCTAATCCCGCCCTTAATGCGTTTTCGCATGTGATAAACCTTTCTTCCCATGTGTGCGTGGAACAAATCTTAGGGAAGAAATTTTGCGAAGTCTCTAAATTATGGTTATAACTATGAATGCCCGCATCTCTTAAAAACTCTAATTGCTCCAAATCCGCGCGCCCGCAGCATGCGATTAGATGCAAGCCTAATTCTTCTTTGTTGATGGCTTTAGCCAATTTAGCGATGTATTCGCATTTTTCATCGTCTAATTCGCGCCCTGAAGTAACCAGACAAAACCCTAAAGCCCCCAATTCCCTTAACGCTCTGGCCTCTTGTAAAACCACTTTTTCATCTTTGAATTTATAGCGCTTGATCGCTCCTTGATGGTGTGAGCTTTGCGTGCAATAAGCGCAATCTTCTTTGCAATCCCCACTGCGCACATTGGAAATAGAACATAAAAAAATCTCTTGCATAATCATTCCTTTGTTTTAAAAAAGTTGGTTTTTTGAGACTGATTATAGCAAAGAAAAAGAAGCGCTTTTGATTTTAAGGGCTTTATTCCATTAAATATTAAAACTAAAACTTTATTTGATTTTAATTTAATTGTTCGCTAGCGCCTCTAAAGCCAATCTCAAAACTTTACGCTATAATTTTCTCACTTTTTCATTAAGGGATTTCATGCAAGATTCATTCACTCAAAGTTACCCCCCCCCCCAATCAGCAATAAAAGATCGCACGCCAAATAACGCACCCAGTAATGGAGAAATAGATCTACCCACCCACATCACCAGTAATTTAAAAAAAGAGCTTAGAGATTATCAAAAAAAAGCGATATATAATTATTTAGAAAAACGCCAATCCAACCCCACTCAAAAGCATTTCATGTTTGAAATGGCCACCGGTAGCGGTAAAACCTTAGTGATGGCGGGTTTGATTTTAGAATGCTACAAGCAAGGCTATCAAAACTTCATCTTTTTTGTGAATAGCACCAGCATTTTAGAAAAAACGAAATTGAATTTTACAGACAGCGTTTCATCAAAATACCTTTTTAGTGAAAATATTAATATCAATGATGAAAATACAGAAATTAAAAGCATCAATAATTTAAACGAGAGTCATAACAACGCTATCAACATTTATTTTAGCACCATTCAAGGCTTGTTTTCATTATTCACTAAAGCTAAAGAAAACGCTATCACCCTAGAGGATTTAAAAGATCAAAAATTAGTTTTTTTAGCGGATGAAGCGCACCATTTAAACACAGAGACTAAAAAGAAATTAAATGATAGTGAGGCTAGTGAAAAACGCAATTGGGAAAGCGTGGTGAAATTAGCCCTAGAACAAAATAAAGACAATTTATTGCTGGAATTTAGCGCCACTATCCCTAAAGAAAAAAGCGTTAAAAACAAATACGAAAACTTAAAGGTGGTAACTTACACCTTAAAAGAATTTAGCGAGGATAAATTTTGCAAAAACATCTACTCCCTTTCTTATGAAAATAAAGCATTAGAAACGCGCTTTTTAGGGGCATGCGTTTCCAGTTTGTATAAAGAATTACTAGCCCAACACCATAATATTGAAAACTTTAAACCATGCATTTTGTTTAAAAGCGAAAGGATTGAAGAGAGTAAAAAAAATCAAGAGCGCTTCAACGCCTTTTTAGAAAATTTAAGCCCTTTAGATTTGGAAAATTTTTTCCATTACAGCCGCAACGCTTTTTTTAAAGCCGCTAAAAACTTTTTTGACAAGCAAAAATACACCCCTAACCTTGTGGCATTCTTGCAAACGAAATTCAAAAAAAGCACCCAGATTAACACCAATAACGAAAAAGAATTAGAAAAGAGCATGCTCTTATTAAACTCCCTAGAAGACAGAGACAACCCTAAAAGAGTGATTTTTAGCGTGGATAAGCTCAATGAAGGCTGGGATGTGTTGAATTTGTTTGACATTGTCAGGCTTAAAAATAAAGCGAATCAAAAAGACACCACAAAAGACGCCCAGCTCATAGGGCGAGGAGCGAGATACTACCCCTTTAGCTATAACGATTTCAAGCCAAGCCGCATAGAGTTTTACCAACGCAAATTTGATCTTTCCAACCCCTTAAGCGCGCTAGAGAGATTAGACTACCATGCCATTTATAACAGCGAGTTTATCGCTCAATTAAACAACGAGTTACAAGATTTAGGATTAGGATTTGTAAATGAAAAACAGACTATCCCTTTAACACCCACCAAGCGTTTCAAATGCTACTATGCGAGCAATACAAAAGACAAGAATAAAAACCTATTCAATAAAGACTATACAGACTCTGTTAAGGTCAAGCTCCAAAGTTTGCATGTCCCCTTATTTGGCTTTATTGTGCGTGAAAAGAAAGTGGATTTTAAAGAAGAAAATAAAGGCGATACAACTTATTATATACCCCACACTTTAGATAAAATCCCTATAAACTATTTTTTAAAAGCTCTTAATTTAAAAAACCTGGATTTCAAAACGCTTAAAAAAGCCTTTAAAAAACATCCCTTTAACAATAAAGTGGGATTTATAGAGCAATATATTTCTCCATTAAAAACAAACTTCCATAAAAACCAAAAGTTTGATAACAACGAAATCCTTTTAAAACTCGCTGTTTATATCATTGAAAACTTAAAAGACACGCTTTTAAAAGAGCAAGATAAACCTAGCGTGAGCGCGTTAGAATTGAAAGAATTTGAAACGCATAATAAAAGCCTTAGCGCTAGCGAATGGGAAAAAAACATTCCCCCCTATGAATGGCTGCTTTTTAAAGACATGCGAAAACTAGACAGCGATTTAGAAAGGGAGTTTTTAGATTTTATCAATAAAAATAAAGAGATTTTAGACAAGAAATTCAAAGAATGGTGCGTTTTAAGGAACGATCATTTCGCTGAATTAAAAGTTTTTTGCGATATAGAAGGCCCCTTTTACGCGCAAGGTTTTGAGCCGGATTTTATCCTTTTTGCTCAAACGCATAGCGATGAATTTTTAGGCTTCACTTGTTACATGGAAGCTAAAGGCGAGCATTTAGAGCCTTCTAACGCTTGGAAAGAAGAGTTTTTAGAAATGCTAGAAAACGCCACGCTTAAAAGCCATGACAAAAAACTCCATTTAAAAGGCTTGCCTTTTTTCACGCTCCATAATAGCGTAGTCAATGGCGAATTCACAACCGCTTTCAATCAAATTTTTAAGGACAAAGAATGTTAAAAACCCCACTCAAAACCCTACTGGATATTTTAATTAATCATTTCACTAAAGAGCGCTTAGAAACTTTAATCCTACAGAATGATGAAAAGCTTTTAACTTTCATGTTTGAGCATGAAAACGCTAACGACTACAAAAACGCTTTTTTTAAAATGATCGCCAACACGCTTGTATTCAATCAAGAAGCGTTATTGGAATGTTTAGAAATAAAAGAATTAGAAAAATCTTTCACACGATTTAAAAATAAAATAGGCTTATATTCACAAGGGGGCTTTTTAAAGTCTAGCGGATCCGTCGTTTTGCATTTCCCTTTTAAAGACAATGTTTTACTGGGTAGCACTAAAGATAACAGCACCAAATCTAACGAGCTTTTTTACCATGAAATATTGCATAAAAAAGAAATTGACACGCTTTTAAATAAAAAAGCGTTGTGTCATTTTGAAATGCATGGACAAGGCGATTTAGAAAGCGCTTTAAAAGACAAGAACACGAACTATCTTATCAAAGGCAATAATTTGATCGCTCTTCATTCTTTAAAAAAGAAATTCGCTAAAAAAGTGAAATGCATCTACATTGACCCCCCTTATAATACGGGTAATGACAGCTTTAATTACAACGATAATTTCAACCACAGCTCATGGCTAGTGTTTATGAAAAACAGGCTTGAAGCGGCTAGGGAATTTTTAAGCGATGATGGCGTGATTTTTGTGCAATGCGATGACAACGAACAAGCTTATTTAAAAGTTTTGATGGATGAGATTTTTTTTAGGGAGAATTTTGTGAATTGTATAGTGTGTGAAATGAGCAATGAGTCGGGAAATAAAATTCAACATGCAATTCAAGGAAAAAAATTTCCAAAGGTTAAAGAGTATATATTAGTTTATGCAAAAAATAAGGAAAATGTATGCTTAGCAATACCGAAAGTTCAAAAAAGAAAATGGGATAAAGAATATAACATTATCATTCCAACGCTGTCAGAATATATTTCTAATACAATAGATACTTTAATTGCTAGTAATAACGAAAAAGAACTTAATGAGATTTTATCTTGTCATAGGCTTATGCCTTTAAGTCAATATTTGCAAAATAATAATATCAAAGAACAAGATGAATGGAAGTTTGAAAACTCATATAGAATTTTTGCATCAAAACCTAATATAGCACTTAGGGATAAGGCAATTACTCTACATTTTAATTCTCAAATTTATGCTTTAAAAAATTCTCATGAAAATGTTAAAATTATAAGGACAGATTTTAATAGAAACACAGATACGGCGAGAATTGAATTAGTTTCTGCAAAAAACAACCAATCTGTATTTTTAAGTGATATTTGGAAAAAAATTGTTACAACAGGAGGAGTTGCACAAGAAGGGGGTGTAATTTTAAAAAATGGTAAAAAACCAGAACATTTACTAGAAATTATTCTAATGTCAGCCACAAAAAAAAACGATCTCGTGTTAGACTTTTTTGCCGGGAGCGGGACGACTTGCGCGGTGGCGCACAAAATGAAACGCCGCTACATTGGCATCGAGCAAATGGACTATATAGAAACAATCACCAAAGAAAGGTTAAAAAAAGTCATAGGGGGCGAGCAAGGGGGCATTTCTAAAAAATGCGGTTTTAAGGGGGCGGGAGTTTTGTCTATGCTGAATTGAAAGAAGTGAATTTAGAAATTAAAAAACAAATCCTTAACGCTAAAAGCGCGAATGAATGCCTAAAAATCTTTAACGATCTTAATGAGCGCTTTTTAAAACGCGCCGATTGTAAGATTGATGAAATCCATAGCGAAGAGTTCCAAAATTTAGATTTAAACGAGCAAAAAAGGATTTGTTGTGCGCTTTTAGACTCTAACGAAGACTATTTAAACTTGGGCGATATTGACGAAGACGCATGGGGGATAGATGGGATCACTAAAAAATACAATGAAATTTTTTATTCTTAAGTTCAATCATTCAATGCGTGCCGTTTAACGCATCAAAACGCTATACACTAGGCTATTTAGTGGGTAAAAACAAACGATTAAAAATATTGTTGTAGTATTCAAGCCAATCAAAAAGGAGCAAAACATGAAAATCTTTAAAAACCTGCTCTGTTTTAGCTTGATTGCTATGGGTTGGCTCCAAGCGGACATGCTGGATAATTTCACTAAGGCTATTAACAGCTACACCACTAAAAAGCTTAATGAAATCAAGGATTAAGTAAATAGCGCTAACCCCACTAAGACCTATGCTAATGGCATTCTCACTAACATTGATTGTAAAGTCTTAAAAAATAACTTTTATTCGGTGTGTTATTCTAGCGAGTTAAAAAACCCTATTTATGGCGTGAGCGTGTTGTTTGGGGATTTAGTGGATAAAAATAATATTGAAAAACGCTATGAGTTTAAAACGGACACACGATTAGCCAAATACCAACAAGCCACGACACAAGATTACACAAGAAGCGGTTTTGATAGGGGGCATTTTGTGGCGAATGACGCTTCTTTTGATTTTGCGTCTAACCCTTTAAGAGAAACTTACAGAATGACTAATATCACCCCTGAAGCCAAAAACACCAACAGGCATTCTGTTTTATCAGTAGAAAAAGAGGGCCGTAATTTGGCTAGGAAATACCATCAAGTTTTAGTAGAAGAACTCACCATCATCAAACAGGGTTATAGGACTTTTAGCTCTAAGAATATCGCTATCCCTAGCGGGTTTTGGTACCACTATGATATAAGCCTAACCGATAACTATGAAAACGCTAAAAGCGAATGTTTTTACATCCCTAATGACAACCAAAAATATCCCTTACAAAAAATGAGAAGAGATTGTAAAGAATATGAGCAAGTTGAAAAGCAAGTGGTTTTTAAGAACGATAAAAACGCTGAGTTGAATGAATTGCCTAAGTATCTTAACAACGCTAAGAAGTATTAAAACCGCCCTTAAAATGTCTCATAAAAACACCGGTATTTTTGATAAAAAGGTTTAAGGAATCAAATCCCTAAACGGCTAAAATTTGTTTTTGTTGGAAGCGTTTCATAAGATCTGAATTTAAGATAATCTCTTATGGTTGTAGATCAATCCATGCTATCCACAGGCAATCCACATGAAACAGCCTATAAGGACAATCCAAAAACACCCCCTTTTGCTTCTAGCAACTCTAAAAACAACGATATGTAAATTTTAAATTATTTTACATCATTTTACTTTACATGAACCTTTACATGAATTCCTGGAGTTTGTTCGCTTGCACCATCCATTCTGCAAGGCTTTCATAATCGTTATTTTCTATCCAAGCCTTAGCTTGCGCGATTTCTTTTTCGCATTTTTTAATCGCTTCTAAGACATTGTCTCGGTTTTGTTTGAAAATATCTTTCCACATTAAAGGCGAGCTTTTAGACAAACGGCTCATATCCCTAAAACCCCCACCCGCTAAGGATAAAATCATCTCTGGGTCGTTTTGCTTTAAAACGCTATTAGCTAGAGCGTAGCTCAAAACATGGGGTAAATGGCTGATATAAGCCACATGGGTGTCATGCTCGTTGGATTTCATTTTAATCAAGCGTGCTTTAATGCCTAAAAAGATTTCTTTAGCGATCTCTACTTGCTCAGTCCCTGAATCTTCTAAATCGCACAATATCACCAAAGCGTTTTCATACAGCCCCTTAACGCTCGCTTTAGGGCCATAAAACTCTGTCCCACACATGGGGTGCGCGGCGATGAAATTTTGACGGATGCTTTTAGGGATATTGTGAATGATTTGCGCTTTTGCCCCCCTAAATCAATAATCGTTGCGCTTTTTTTGATAGAGGTCATTTTTTTCAAACATGCAATGATGCCCTCAACCGGAATGGCTAAAAAAATCACATCGCATTCTAAAATCTTTTCAAATCCCACGCACTCATCTACAAGCCCCAAAGTCAAAGCCAATTTAGCATGCAAAGCGTTATGATCATAGCCTATAACGCTTTTAAAACGCCCCCATTCTTGTAAGGCTAGCCCTAAACTGCCCCCCATAAGCCCTAAACCAATAATGCCTGCTTTCATTCTAAAGTAAGGTTTTTTCTAACACTTCAGCGATGTTTTTCACCGCAACGATGTTTAAATTCTCTCGCACTTCAGCAGGGATCTCGTCTAAATCCCTTTCGTAATTTTTGACAGGAATGAGAGCGGTTTTAATGCCGGCTTTAAAAGCAGCGATCAATTTTTCTTTCAACCCTCCTATGGGTAAAACTTCCCCGCTCAAAGTCAATTCGCCCGTCATCGCCACTTCGCTTCTTGTAGCTCGGTCGCACAAAATGCTCGCCATCACGCTCGCCATAGCGATCCCAGCACTCGGGCCGTCTTTAGGCGTAGCCCCTTCAGGGACATGCAAGTGCAAATCGTAAGCGTTATAAACTTTCAGCGCTTTTTTCTTTTTCTTGCCCTCTGCATCGGCCTCGCTAGGGATTTTGGGCGCTTTTAAGGTTTCGTTATCCAACAAGACTTTGACAACAGAAAAGGCAATAATGGCGGATTCTTTCATCACATCGCCTAAGCTCCCGGTGAGTTTCAATTCCCCCTTGCCCCTAATCTTAACCGCTTCAATTTTAAGCACATCACCGCCCACTGGAGTCCATGCCAAACCATTGACGATACCGATTTTATTTTCTCCATCTATGGGGTCAATTTCAAACACCATGCGTTCTAAATACTCTTTAAGGTTGTTAGGCGTGATAGAGACGCAGAAATCTTTGTTCTCGCCTTTTTGATTTTCGCTTTTTTGATCTTCGCCTTTTTTATCTTCGTTTTTCTTGGTTCGCCCTTTTTTGTGCGGGTTATCTTCTAGGTATTTTAAAGCCGCTTTACGCATAATCGTTGCGATTTGTCTTCGTAAATCCCTAACGCCCGCTTCTCTGGTGTATTTTTCAATAATGAGTTTCAAACACTCATGGCTAATATCCACTTCGCTAGGCTTTAAGGCGTGCTTTTCTAATTCTTGGGGGATGAGGTAGTTTTTAGCGATCTCTTCTTTTTCGCTAGGCGTGTAGCTGGACACGCTGATAAATTCCATTCTGTCTCTTAAAGGGGCCGGGATTCTGTCAATATTATTAGCAGTAGCGATAAAAATCACTTGCGACAAATCAATGCTGAAATTCGCGTAATGATCCCTAAAGGCGATATTTTGCTCAGGGTCTAAGATCTCTAATAAAGCGCTCGCTGGATCGCCCCTAACGCTCCGATCCACCTTATCAATTTCATCTAAAACCATGACCGGATTCATCTTTTTGGCTTCAATAAGCCCTTGGACAATACGCCCGGGCATGGAGCCTATATAAGTGCGTCTGTGCCCTCTTAGTTCATTCACATCTTCTAAGCCCCCTAAAGCGATTCTCACTAAAGGACGCTCTATCGCTTTAGCGATGGAATTAGCCAAACTCGTTTTACCCACGCCAGGAGGCCCATAAAAGCATAAAATCGTGCCTTTAGTTTTGTCTTTTTTTTCTGGCTTTTTCTTGTGGCGCATTTCTAAAAGCTGCATGGTGGCAAAGTATTCCACAATGCGCTCTTTAGGCCTTTTTAAGGAATAATGATCGTTATCTAGTTGCTCTTTGACATGCTTAATGTCTAGTGCTTTTTTTTCATATTGCCCAAAAGGCACATCTAACATGGTTTCAATGTAATTTTGTAAAGTCGCACTATCAGAGCTGTCTGCATGGGTTCGGCTCAGCCGGTCAATTTGCTTTTTAATCTCCTTAAACGCTTCTTCTTTTAAAAAAGGCTTGATGCTTTCTAGTTTTTGGTAGTATTGGTTTAAATCTTCATCTCGCTGTTTGTCTGTGCCAAGCTCTTTTTGGATTTGTTTGAGCTGCTCTTTTAGGAAATATTCCTTATTGGTTTGCTCCATTTTTTGATGGACTTTGGATTTGATTTCTTTTTGGAGCTTTTGGGTTTTAGTTTCTTCTATCACAATATCAATCAAATCCAACAAACGCTGTTCGGTGTTGTTGTTGGCAAAAAGAGAATACGCTTGATCTTTTTTTAAATGCAAGGCCGCTGCGATTAAATCAGCGATGCGGTTAGGATCGTCATTGTCTTCTAAAGCCTTGATCAAATCCGGGGGGAAGAGCGAGCTGACATTGGCTAGAGTGATCACTTTTTCTTTTAACACCTCCACGATAGCTTGAATGTTTTCTTTATCGTATTCTAAATATTCAATAGGGCTTATTTGAGCTTCCAAAAAGCCTTGCTCGTTTTCTTTAGCGGGTTCTAAAATGCGCCCCTTAGCGATGCCATTAAAGAGCAATTTCACGCGCCCATTAGGCATGTTGGCTTCACGCATGACAGAGCCTATCACCCCCACATCATAATAAGGGGCTTCATTATCGTTCAATTTGTCTTTTTGGCATGCAATAAAGACTAATGATTTGTTGTTTTTAGCGTAAGCCACCGCCTTGATGCTCGCGTTATTTTGCAAAAAAATAGGGGCTATCATAAAGGGGTATAAAAAAGTGTCTTCTTCTACCAATAAAGGCAGAATTTTAGGAAAATATTCAGTCATTTTTCATCTCTCTGTTATAAATTTGTATGGTTTTGAAATATCCTACCAATCAAAAATTAACACATACCAAGGCATGTGCGATGGTTTGGGTTTAGTCTCTTTTTCTAAAGTCTCATCTATCCTTTCTAAATAGCGTTTCACGCCCTCAGGCTTGTGGCGTTTTTTATAGACATTCGCGATCGCGCGATTGAGCTCATTTTGCCCTAAAATGAATTTGATTTGCATGTATTCTACATAGGGGCGGTAACGGCTGTTAGGGTATTTTTCTATAAATTCGCCTAAACTCACAATAGAATTAGAGATAAATTCCTGGTCTTTAGAATGGTTTTTGAAAGCGTAATAATGCGATTGCAATTTTAAAAAAGTCAAATAATCCACATTGTCTTTTGTCCCAAAGCGCTTGATGTATTCATCAAAGTAAAAAGACGCCAAAACATACTCTTTCTTTTTCATGTGCGCTTGCCCTAAAGCTAGCATCGCCTCTGGGACAAGGGGGGAATTGATGTGTTCGCTCTGTAAAGAAGAATAGTAATTGTCCGCTGTTTCTAAATTAGCAAAAAGGATTTCTCTCAAAATCCCTTGATACCAAAAGATCGCCGGTTTGTTGTATTCGTCTTTTTTTTTCTTTTTGTTCGCGCAACCGGTGCCTATCACAATAATCGCCATTGCGATAAAAAGGAAAGTTTTAAAATGTTTTAAACGCATGCCACCTGTCTTATAAAATTAAATTTTTGAATAACTCATGGTTATTTTTTCTTATCTTTCTTATTCCCACCGAATAATGTCAGCACCATTTCTCCAAATCAAGCCCAACCGCACTAAAAAGACGCCACCCATCGCTAAAATGAGATTTGCTGGGATTATTTTTCTTGATTTGTGGTTTTATTTTGCTCATTCCTCACTCCTTGTTATATTTTATAATTCTTCAGTTAAACTTCCATCTTTAAACTTCCATCTATGGTTAAGTTATTGGGATTATACCCAAAACTAGCAAAAATTGATTTTACCAAAATTGTTTGATATAATACAGAGTTTAGTTTAGAAATCATTGAGCGCTGGTTTTAAGGCGGTCTTTTATTCTTTAAGGAGAAGATTTTGTGCTTTTTTAAAGGGAATGCAATCGCCTATGATTTTTGATGTGAAAGCGCCTATATTAGGGTTTGAAACCATTCATAAAATGCACTTGCAAAAGGTTGATGAAATCTTTTTGCGTTTGAATAGTGCAGAAGAGAATTCCGTGGTGTCTTTCACGCTGGTTAATCCCTTTGCTTTAAGAAAATACGAATTTGAAGTGCCTACCCCCTTAAAAATCCTTTTAGAATTAGAGGGAGCCAAGAGCGTTCTGGTCGCTAATATCATGGTCGTTCAAACCCCTATTGAGCTTTCCACCGTGAATTATTTAGCCCCTTTAATTTTCAATTTGGACAAGCAGCTCATGGGGCAAGTGGTTTTGGATTCTAACAAATACCCACACTACCATTTAAGAGAGAATATTCTAAGCCACACGCATGAATGATGCATGAGCGGTGCATGAGTGGTGTCTGTGTAAAGCGTTTCTTTAAACTTATGGCGCAATGCATTGGTGTTTTTGCAAATACAAGCGAGCGGTTTTCTTATGGTATAATAGCGGTTATTTTTTAGAATAACCAACGCTAAAAATAGCGCTTTAATTGAATCCAAAACAAGGAGTTTATTTTATGGAACAAAGCCATCAAAACTTGCAATCTCAATTTTTTATAGAGCATATCTTACAGATTTTACCTCATCGTTATCCCATGCTCTTAGTGGATAGAATTATAGATTTACAAGCCAATCAAAAAATTGTCGCTTATAAGAATATCACTTTTAATGAAGACGTGTTTAACGGGCATTTCCCTGATAAGCCCATTTTCCCGGGCGTTTTGATCGTAGAGGGCATGGCGCAAAGCGGAGGGTTTTTGGCTTTCACTAGCTTGTGGGGGTTTGACCCTGAAATAGCCAAAACAAAAATCGTGTATTTCATGACGATTGATAAGGTTAAATTCCGCATTCCTGTAACCCCAGGCGACAGATTAGAATACCATTTAGAAGTCTTAAAGCATAAGGGCATGATCTGGCAAGTGGGTGGCACGGCTCAAGTGGATGGCAAAGTGGTCGCTGAAGCCGAATTAAAAGCCATGATCGCAGAGAGAGAATAAAAATGAGTAAGATTGCAAAAACAGCCATTATCTCTCCTAAAGCAGAGATTAATAAAGGCGTAGAGATTGGGGAATTTTGCGTGATTGGGGATGGCGTCAAACTAGATGAAGGCGTGAAACTCCATAACAATGTAACCTTACAAGGGCATACTTTCATCGGGAAAGACACCGAAATTTTTCCTTTTGCCGTGCTAGGCACACAGCCTCAAGATTTAAAATATAAGGGCGAATACAGCGAACTGATTGTTGGAGAAGACAACCTTATTCGTGAATTTTGCATGATAAATCCCGGCACTGAAGGGGGGATTAAAAAAACCCTTATTGGGGATAAAAACCTGCTCATGGCTTATGTGCATGTCGCTCATGATTGCGTGATTGGCAGCCATTGCATTTTGGCTAATGGCGTAACTTTAGCAGGGCATATTGAAATAGGCGATTATGTCAATATCGGCGGTCTTACCGCAATCCATCAATTTGTGCGTATCGCTAAAGGGTGCATGATAGCCGGTAAGAGCGCTTTAGGCAAAGACGTGCCGCCTTATTGCACCGTAGAGGGCAATCGCGCTTTTATTAGGGGGTTAAACCGCCACAGGATGCGCCAATTATTAGAGAGTAAGGATATTGATTTCATCTATGCGCTCTATAAAAGGTTGTTCCGCCCTGTCCTCTCCTTAAGAGAGAGCGCTAAATTAGAGTTAGAAGAGCATGCCAATAACCCTTTTGTAAAAGAGATTTGCTCTTTTATTTTAGAGAGTTCTAGGGGCGTGGCGTATAAGTCAAGCGAATATTCTAGCGAAGAAAAACAAGAGGAATAACATGAACGAAACGCTTTATTGCAGTTTTTGCAAAAAACCAGAATCCAGAGATCCCAAAAAACGCCGCATTATTTTTGCGAGCAATCTCAATAAAGATGTGTGCGTGTGCGAATATTGTATAGATGTGATGCATGGGGAATTGCACAAATACGACAGCAAATACGACAGAATGGATTCTTTATTCGCTCTCAAAAGAGACCGATTGAGGCGAATGGAATCTAATGCTTATGAAGAAGAGTTTTTGCTCTCTCGCATTCCAGCCCCTAAAGAGCTTAAGGCGGTTTTAGACAATTATGTGATAGGGCAAGAGCAGGCTAAAAAGGTTTTTTCCGTAGCCGTGTATAACCATTACAAACGCTTGTCTTTTAAAGAAAAACTCAAAAAACAAGACAACCAAGACAGCGATTTAGAGTTAGAGCATTTAGAAGAAGTGGAGTTGAGCAAGTCTAATATTTTATTGATCGGCCCTACAGGTTCAGGCAAGACTTTAATGGCGCAAACTCTCGCCAAGCATTTGGATATTCCTATCGCTATTAGCGATGCGACTAGCTTGACTGAAGCGGGTTATGTGGGCGAAGATGTGGAAAATATCCTCACAAGATTGTTGCAAGCGAGCGATTGGAATGTCCAAAAAGCCCAAAAAGGCATTGTGTTTATTGATGAAATTGATAAAATCAGCCGTTTGTCAGAAAACCGCTCCATCACTAGAGATGTTTCTGGCGAGGGCGTTCAGCAAGCGTTGTTAAAAATCGTTGAAGGCTCTTTGGTGAATATCCCCCCTAAAGGCGGCAGAAAGCACCCTGAGGGCAATTTCATTCAAATTGACACGAGCGATATTTTATTCATTTGCGCCGGAGCGTTTGACGGGTTAGCTGAAATCATTAAAAAACGCACCACGCAGAATGTGTTGGGTTTCACTCAAGAAAAGATGAGCAAAAAAGAGCAAGAAGCGATCTTGCATTTAGTCCAAACCCATGATTTGGTTACTTATGGGCTTATCCCTGAGCTTATTGGCCGTTTGCCGGTTTTAAGCACGCTAGATAGCATCAGTTTAGAAGCGATGGTGGATATTTTACAAAAACCTAAAAACGCTCTCATCAAGCAATACCAGCAGCTTTTCAAAATGGATGAAGTGGATTTGATTTTTGAAGAAGAAGCCATTAAAGAAATCGCCAAACTCGCATTAGAAAGAAAAACCGGGGCTAGGGGCTTAAGGGCGATCATTGAAGATTTTTGTTTGGATATTATGTTTGATTTGCCCAAGCTTAAGGGATCGGAAGTGCGTATCACTAAAGATTGTGTTTTGAAACAGGCTGAACCTTTGATCATTGCTAAAACGCATTCTAAAATTCTTCCTTAAGGAACACGCTTATTAAATTTAACGATAAAGGATTAGAAAGGGCATGATTTTTAGCAAATTGATCGGTTTGTTTTCGCATGATATTGCCATAGATTTAGGCACGGCTAACACGATCGTGTTAGTCAAAGGGCAGGGCATTATTATCAATGAGCCTTCTATTGTGGCGGTGCGCATGGGGTTGTTTGATTCTAAAGCTTATGATATTTTGGCAGTGGGGAGTGAGGCTAAAGAAATGCTAGGCAAAACCCCTAACAGCATCAGAGCGATTCGCCCCATGAAAGATGGCGTGATTGCCGATTATGACATTACCGCTAAAATGATTCGCTACTTTATTGAAAAAGCGCACAAACGAAAGACATGGATTCGCCCGCGCATCATGGTGTGCGTGCCTTATGGATTGACAAGTGTGGAAAGGAATGCGGTTAAAGAGAGCGCTTTAAGCGCGGGGGCTAGAGAAGTCTTTTTGATTGAAGAGCCTATGGCAGCCGCGATTGGAGCAGGCTTACCGGTGAAAGAGCCTCAAGGGAGTTTGATCGTGGATATTGGCGGCGGCACGACTGAAATTGGCGTGATCAGTCTTGGGGGGCTAGTCATTTCTAAAAGCATTAGAGTGGCTGGGGACAAATTGGATCAAAGCATCGTGGAATATATCCGCAAGAAATTCAATCTGTTGATAGGGGAGCGCACCGGCGAAGAGATTAAGATTGAAATCGGTTGTGCGATCAAATTGGATCCGCCTCTTACTATGGAAGTGTCAGGGAGGGATCAAGTGAGCGGGTTGTTGCACACGATTGAATTGAGCTCTGATGATGTGTTTGAAGCCATTAAAGATCAGGTGAGAGAAATCTCTAGCGCTTTAAGGAGCGTGCTTGAAGAAGTGAAGCCGGATTTGGCTAAAGACATTGTGCAAAATGGCGTGGTGCTTACCGGCGGTGGGGCTTTGATTAAGGGCTTGGACAAGTATCTAAGCGATATGGTTAAACTCCCTGTGTATGTGGGCGATGAGCCTTTATTGGCCGTAGCCAAAGGCACAGGAGAAGCCATACAAGATTTGGATTTACTCAGCCGTGTGGGTTTTAGTGAATAATGCATGCGTTTTTATTTTAAATTCCTTTGGCTTTTAGGGATTTTTCTTATTTTTTATTTTTTAGATTTTAAGGGCAGTTCTTCTTATATCAGCGACAGGATTAAAAATGCCTTGATGAGCGCTAAAAACAGCCTATTGGACAACATCCAAGCGTATTTTTTTCAAGCCAAAAACATTAAGGAATTCCAAAAAGAACGCTTGATTTTAGAAGCTTTAAAACTAGAAAACGCCGATTTGAAAGAGCGTTTGAATAGCGTTTATCCTTTAGAAAAGCCAAAAATGGTCTATTCTCCCACTTTTATGACTTCATTCACCAGTTTAGAAGACACGCACAGCGTCTCTCTCAACCCTATCATGAATTTAGAAGAAAATAAGATTTATGGCCTTGTCTCCCACAATCAAGCCATAGGCATTGCCGTGCTAGAAAAAGGGCGCTTGAATGGGTTTTTGAACGCTCACAAGCGGTGCGCTTATAGCGTGATGGTAGGCAAAAATCAAGTGTTAGGCTTTATAGGATCTAATTTCAAGCAAGAATTAGTCGTGGATTTTATTGTCCCAAGCGCTGAAATCAACATAGGCGATCAGGTGCTAACGAGCGGGCTAGATGGGATTTTTGGAGCGGGGGTGTTTGTGGGCGAAGTTTCAAGCATTGAAGATCATTACACTTATAAAATCGCGGTGTTGAAAAACGCTTTTTTAAGCGACGCCAAACTTTTAAGGCATGTGTTTTTAAGCGATGTGAAAAACTAGCGCTCTATTCAAGGCTAATTCAAGCGCATTTTTAACCCCTTTCAATAAAACTAGGCTAATTGTTTTAGAAAAAAAATCTTTTAATTCCCCTTCTTTAATCCAATCATCTCTATAACGCTCCCCCACACCATCCTTATCCCCATAAAATTTTAAAACCACTTTGATTTTGAGATTGGGATCGTCTTTAGGGTTAAAAATTTTATCTTTAAAAAGTTTATATGCGTCTGCCTTATGTTCGTAATCAGTGTGTTTGCTCCCTTTAGGATCAATGAAGCAAATGATCTGTGTGCCGCCTTTTTCTAGCCAAAAGATAAAATCAGGGAAAAAGCGCCTTTCTGCAGCGTTGTCTATATAGGGGATAAATAAATTGTCTAAATGCTCATCAATCTTGCTGAACGCCCAAAAATCATAGTTGTCTTGCAGCGTTTCTGTAATCTTTAACAACTCTTCTAAAAAATCGCTCTCGCTCTTTACTTTAACCACATGCTTAAGCCAATCGCAGTTTTTGGCTTTAATGAGTGGGGTGTAGTAATGCTCTTTGAGTTTTAACAGCTCTGCTTCATCAACTTTGAATGTTCTGTCTTGTTTGTGCTTTTCTGTATCATAAGGATCGATCTCGCCTTGCGCGATTTTTATTCTTTCTTTATCCAAAGGTGCATACTCTTTCACTTCTTGGATTTTTTTAACCAATTCTTCTTTTTTATCCGCCTTAACTTTAACCCTTTTAAAATGCACGATTTTCTCATTATCTAGGGCGTTAAACTCATCTTTAGGCACTTTTTGATTGGGGTATAGCTTGCCTTTAATTTCAGAAATCATGTAATCTAAATCTTTATAATGCCAAGTTGATACCTTTTTAAAATGCACTGTTTGTATCAAGTCTTTTAACAGTGCGTAATCTTTAGGGTTATAAATTTCATGCTTTAAAATAAAATGTTTTTCACTCATTAAATGAAAATACTCTTTTAAATCCTTAAAATTTTTTTCGCTCATTTTAAACGAAGCGCTTGGAGAAATTTTAAGAGCGTTGGTTTGTTCTTTTCGGTAGCAAGGCACGAATAAGGCGTGTTTTATGGGCGTTTTTTCTAATTTGATTTCATGCCATGAGCCTCTATTTTCGCCCCCATTCTCGCTCTCTTTTTGGAACTTTAAAATCGCTTCAAGGCTTGCATGGTTAGTGGGTATCACAAAAAGCGTTTCTAACATTGCAGCGTTTGGTTTCAATTTTTCTTTAATGGCTTCATCTATGTCTAAATACGCTAACCTTTGGCGTTGGTTTTTGACGCTTTCAATCCTTACGCCCCTGCCAAAAGATTGTTTCACCAGCTTTTTAGCGTCATCATCAAGCCCTATATTTAAAAATAAAATCACGCTAGGCCTTGTGCTGTCCCACCCAGTGTCAAAAGTGCGAGACCCCACTAAGATATTGATACTGCTCTTATCAATCTGGCTGAAATAGCTCTCTTCTTTAAAGCTCAAATTCTTACTCACCACCTTCACGCTCTTTAATTTTTCACGGATCCATTCGGTAATATCGCCTATTCTAATCAAGCAAAAGACTTTATCGCTTGTGTTGAGCTTGAAAGCGATTTCTTGGTTGTTTTTAGGGTTAATGATCACTTCAATATGCCCGTTACTGGCATAAAAAACTTCTTCTTTTAAGCCTTTAAAATCCATATCGTTTAAACTTTCTTTAAAAACCTTAACCTTATAGTCTTTATCTTTATCATCGCTAAAAAGAAATTCCGGATTCTTTAATTCCTCTAATAAATCGTCTTTAGCCTTTAAAAAATCGCTTCCATCGTCATTTTCAATCACGCGCGCTAAAGTTTTAAAAAAGATTTCTGCATCGCTGTTTTCCACGTTCACAGAATGCGTGAACACGAGCATTAAAGGGTCGTAAAAATAGCCTTCTGTTTTATAGCGTTTTTGCATGCCTAAAAGCAATAACGCCTTTAAAAGAGCGATTTCTTTTTCCCTATCGTTTAAATCCTTTAATTCCTTAAAAGCGTTTAAATTGTTTTTCTTCAATAAGACAGATTCTTTGCCATAGCCAAGCTTCACCCACTCGCCCACGCTCAAATTATACACCGCAGTGATGAGATCGCTCTCTTCGGTGAAAGTGGCGCTGAAATTGAATAAAAACCCTTTTAAAGACAGCAGGCTAAAAATCGCCTGTCTTTTGCTTTCAGTCTTGTTCCCCTTATGCGCTTCATCTAAAATCACATAGTTTTCCCCATTATCCCAATAATCCTTATAATTTAAAAGGTTTTCCTTGCTTTCTTCATCATTCATTAAATCCGCGCGGTAATAAAAAAGAACGATTTCTTTCATTAAAGAATCTTTTGGAGAGTGGTAAAAATCCTTATTCTTAACGCTTTTAAGGTTTTTGAAATCAATTTGTTTAAAATAGTCTTTACCCCGGTTGTATTTTTCAATTTCTTTTTCAAATTGCTTGATCAAATGCTCGTTCGCGCTAAAAAACATGATATTTTTCTTAGGGATTAAACCCATTCTTATAGCCACGCTTAAAAGCTCTACTAGTTTGATGATGACAATCGTTTTACCGCTCCCTGTGGCCATGTAAAAGGCTAGGCGGTTGATAAAATTTTCAAAACTCACGCAATCATTTTCTACCTTAAAATGACTTTTTAACAAAGGATTGAGTTTCTTTTTAGCGAAATCGCAATTGGCGAATGAATAATGTTTTTGATAAAAAGCGTAAAATTCTTTTTTATTCTCTTTGAAATCTCTAAAATAAGCGACAAGCACTCTAAAAGCGTTAATCAAAGCTTGCTGTTGGTAATCTAAAAGCTCCTTATCATTATCAAAGCTTTTAAAGTCTAACATTTCTAACGGCTCGTTAATCTCGTTAGCGTTCAATTCCTCTTCAGCGAGTTTTTGAGCGACAAAAATTTCATTATTTCTTATTTCTTGTTTTTTCTTTGCCATGATTTTTCCTTACCAAATGAGCGCTTCTTTTAAGGCTTTTAAAATCTCTACTTCTTTATCATTCCCTTTAAATTTCACCACTTTTTCATTGAAAAACTCCACTCCAACGCCGTGTAAATTTTCCAAAGTCTCTTTAATATCCACGCCCATTTTTTCTAGCGCTTCTATATTGAGCGTGTAAGACTCGTTTTTACGCTCCACTAAATCGCTGTATTGTTCATCATACGCTAGGGGTTTGTCGTTGTCTTCATACTTGATTTTTCTTAAAATCTCTTCATAGCTTTCTAATTCATAAACTTTCACCACCCCACCTCCATCAAATTCTTTAAGTGCACCGCTTTTAAAACCGCCTATGACCTTTTTAAGGCGTGGCAAAATCACGCTCTCAAAATGCTCCCCCATTTCAATACCGATATACTTCCTCTTCATTTTGTGCGCCACCGCGCAATTCGTCCCGCTCCCAGCGAAAAAATCGCACACGATAGAGTTTTCGTTACTGCTCGCTTGGATTACCCTTTCTAGCAATTTTTCCGGTTTTTGGGTTAGATTTTCATTGTTTTTTACCCTTTCTGTTGAAGTAGAGCCAATGATAGGTATATTCCATAAAGTATCCACATAGCGTTCATGAGATAATTCATAAATAACCTTACCATTTTCATCTCTTGCTCTCATATTTTTACCATCTCGTCCTTCTCGCTTGCTTAAAAGAACTGGCTCACTTCGTGGTTCTTTTTGTCTATAAAATATATATTCTTCATTTTTAGAATAATTTAAAATTGTTTCGGTATTTTTAGCAAAACTATTGCCACTATTTGCCATTTTATTAGAGTAATACCAAATTATCTCATTCCTAAAATTTTCTTTACCAAAAATATCATTGACTAGCATACGCCCCAAATAATTAGCATTGTTATCCAAATGCAGATAAAAGCTTCCTTGAGGGCTTAAAAAATCATAAGCGAGCTCCAAGCGATTGTGCATAAGGCTTAGCCATGTGCTGTCTTGAAATTTGTCTATGTAAGCAAAATCACTGCCGGTATTGAAAGGTGGATCAATGTAAATGCAATCAATGGCTTCTTTATAGCGGTTTTTAAGGGAGTTTAGGGCTTGGTAGTTTTCGCTTTTAATGAGCGTGCCGTTGATTTCATTTTCATTGAATAAGCTTTTAATCTCTTCTTCTAAATCTTTAAAATAGAGGGTGTCTAGGGGCAAGAACTCGTTTTCTAAAAGATTGTCTGTGGTTTTTAAATTCAAGTCTTGCCATTCTTTGACTTGTTTGGGGTAGTTTTTGTGGCTTGTGATTTTACTCAAATCGTAGTTTTTAGCTTTGAGTTTGTCTAGGCTCACGATAAAATGCGAGTTTAATACAAAGCGGGGTTTGTTCCAAATCTTACAGAGTTCGTTTTCAAATTCGCTCACTAATACAATCACTTGCAACGCCACTTCCTTAATGGTGTTGATCTCATTAAGGCGTTTAGCATCAAATGCAGTCATTTCTTTAAAAAGGTATTCAAACAAATACAAATCCAATTGCTCTTTTAAAAACCCTTGCGCGTTTTTATGGATGAAATAATCCATGCTGCCTTGCTTTTTGAATTTTCCAAACGCTTTTTTTAAAATTTCTTCATCAAGTTTGACGCCTTGATTGGAGCATTCTTTTAGGATTTCATTCGTTTTTGTTTGGCTATTATTGCTCTTAAGAGTAACGCTAAAATTCAGGGTGTTAGTTTTTGTGTCTATATCTTTTAAATCAAAGACTAAATCCACTTTTTCATTATACTTTTTGCTCTCTAGTAAAGAAGCGTCAAAATTAAAAATAATGCCCTCTAATTCAAAGCAAAAATCCTTATAAATCGTTTCGCTTTTCACGTAATAAAGATCTTTAGTTTTATAAAATAAGGCGGTGTCTTTTTTAAGGGAGCATTTTTCATAACCGCTTTTGGTATAAAGATTATCGTAAAGGGGCGTGTCGTTGAAATAAATCCCTCCATTAGCGCTGAAATAACGCTTGAAAAAGCTATAGAGTTTGTCAAACAATTCTTCTTTGAGATCGTTGTTATCTTGGCATTTTAAATCAATGAGTTTTTCTAATTCTTGTTTTTTGCTTTGATAATACTGGCTTTTAGCCTTCAATAGATTGATCATGCCACTTTTTAGCGCTTTAGCGTTAGGATCTAAAAGGCTTTCTTGCTGGTCTTCAATCTTAACGCCTATGAAAAGGTTTTCTAAAACTTCATAAAATTGCGCTTCGTTCGTTTTCATTATCACGCTCCTTAAAAAACATAAAGAATTATTATAACAAAGCCCGCTCATTAAGTGCTACAATACCCCCATGCAAAAAAAGATTTTTTTACTAGAAGACGATTACCTTTTAAGCGAGAGCGTTAAGGCGTTTGGCTTATTGAAATTTTAGATTACCTTGACTGACTCATTTTTTTAAAACACCCCTATTTCATTGTAAAATTATCTCTGTGAAACTCATTGAAGTTTAATAAAAGGTAAAAATAAGATTGAATATCAATAAAGTGTTTTATCATAGCAGCACCAACATGAATGAAGTGCCAGATAATAGCGTGGATTTGATCATTACAAGCCCGCCTTATTTCAACATCAAAGATTACACAAAAAACGGCACACAAGATTTACAGCATTCAACCCAACATGTTGAAGATTTAGGGGCGTTAGAAAAATATGAAGATTATCTTTTAGGTCTTTTAAAAGTTTGGCTTGAGTGCTACAGAGCGCTAAAACCCAATGGTAAGTTATGTATCAATGTGCCTTTAATGCCCATGCTTAAAAAGGTTTTAAACACGCACTACAACCGCCATATTTTTGATTTGCATGCTGATATTCAGCACTCCATTTTGCATGATTTAAACAACACGCTAGAAAACAAGCCTAAAATGTTCTTGCTAGATGTCTATATTTGGAAACGCGCCAATCCCACTAAAAGATTGATGTTTGGGAGTTACCCTTATCCTAGAAATTTTTATGCGCAAAATATTATAGAATTTATCGGCGTGTTTGTCAAAGATGGCAAGCCTAAACAACCCACAGAAGAGCAAAAAGAACAAAGCCAATTGACTCAAGAGGAATGGGTGGAATTTACCAAACAAATTTGGGAAATCCCAATCCCTAATAAAAACGATATTGCTTTTGGCAAGCATGCGGCTTTAATGCCGGCTGAATTAGCAAGGCGTTTGATTAGGTTGTATAGTTGCGTGGGCGATGTGGTGCTAGATCCATTTAGCGGGAGCGGGACAACCTTAAGGGAAGCAAAACTTTTAAAAAGAAATTTTATAGGTTATGAACTCTATGAAAATTATAAGCCCTTGATTGAGCAAAAATTAGGAAACTTGTTTGATTTTGAATAAGATTTATATAGAAGATGTTTTCACCTTTTTAGACAAATTAGAAGATAAAAGCGTTGATTTAGCCATTATTGATCCCCCTACAATCTTAAAATTGCTTCATGGGATAGTTTTAAAAACGATGAAGAGTTTTTAACATTTTCTTACGCTTGGATTGATAAAATGCTGCCCAAACTCAAAGACACAGGGAGTTTTTATATCTTTAACACCCCTTTTAATTGCGCTTTATTTTTAGCGTATTTGCACCATAAAAAAGTGCATTTTTTAAATTTTATCACTTGGGTTAAAAAAGATGGGTTTGCCAACGCCAAAAAGCGTTATAACCACGCGCAAGAAAGCATTTTATTTTATAGCATGCACAAGAAAAACTACACCTTTAATGCCGATGAAGTTCGCATTGCTTATGAATCTGCTGAACGCATCAAACATGCTCAAAGTAAGGGGATTTTAAAAAATAACAAACGCTGGTTCCCTAACCCTAAGGGCAAATTATGCCTTGATGTGTGGGAAATCACTTCACAAAGGCATGTTGAAAAAGAGAAGGGCAAAATCCTTAAGCCCAAACACCCCAGCATCAAACCTAAAGCGCTCATTGAACGCATGATAAAGGCTAGCTCTCACAAAAACGATTTGATTTTAGATTTGTTTAGTGGCAGTGGCATGACTAGCTTAGTGGCTAAAAGTTTGGAGCGTAATTTTATAGGGTGTGAGAGCCATGCTGAATACGTGCATGAGAGCTTGGAAATGTTTAGGTATAATGAATGCGAATAAAAAAGGATATTTAACATGCCAAAATTAGAAAAAATTTTGCTAGAAATCACACAGCTTGACCCTAGTAAAGAGTGTTTGAAATTCTTGGCTAATCGTATAAAAAGTTCTGATTATAGGGGCTTACACTTATCCCAACACAATCGTTACGATCAAAATAAGATTAAAATCATTATTCAAGCTATTTTTAATGAAGCGAGAGAAGATTTTTTACAAATCCGCACCACCGATATGAGCCAACGCCCTAGCAATATCATAGGCGAAGAGATTTATGCAAAAGTGGTGGATAATATCTGCAAGTCTGAAATGCCTCAAGACAATTTAAGAAAAAAGAATCAAGTAACTCAAGATAGCTTGAGAAAAAATCTTTTTGTAGATATGCATAGAATGGGGTTGATTGAACGCTACAATAAAAATAAGGAACCTACAAACCCCTACATTCAAAGCAATATTAAATATATCCGTTTAACTCCCTTAGCTATAGAATTTTTAAACGTGCAAGATTTGTTAAGAAAAAAATTTTGTTACACGCAAGCTTTAGAAAACCTTTTGCAAGGTTTTGGAGCAGAATGCAGAGAGGTGATGATAGAGCTTGACAATCATTATTTAGACATTGAAGAAATGATGTTTTTTGTTACATTTTTAAATATTGAAAATTTTACTAGAAGTGAAATTATAGAATACGTTAGAGAGTATAGGAGTTTAAGCCGTATCCAAAAAGAAAAATTAAAAGAGCTAGTGCAAAATTATTGCAACCCTAACCATTTTAACGGGAATAAGTTAGACAAGAGAGACTATCATAATTGGAAAAATCAAGCCCAACAAATTTTTAGCTTGCTAGAACAAAGCGTGTTTTTTGAAACCAATAAAGAGAGGCTTATTTTAAAAACGCTCAATGAAGAAAACAAACAAAACGATAAAAAACTCAAACGCTCTATTAAAGAGAAAGCTCTTTATTTTGAAAAACATGGCGTTAAAAAAGAAAAGGGCTTTGAATTGCATCACATTGTGCCTTTATGCTTGGCTCGCTCTGTAGAAGAATTTGATCTTTTGGATAAATGGGAAAACTTAATCTATTTTGACGCTTTTAACCATGCGAAAATATCTCAAACGCAAAATAAACATATTTGTTTGTATTTTGAAAATGGCGATGTGATTTTATCTAAAGGCTTAAAAGAAGAACAAGAAAGCCTTTATTTGACTTATATTGAAAATGTGTTATATAAACTTGATTTACAAAATGCCATGTTGAAATACAATAAAGATTTATTATATTCTAAAAACGGCTGATAAAATAAAGCGGTGTCTTTTTTAAGGGAGCGTTTTTCATAACCGCTTTTGGTATAAAGGCAATTAGCGCTACAATACCCCCATGCAAAAAAAGATTTTTTTACTAGAAGACGATTACCTTTTAAGCGAGAGTATCAAGGAGTTTTTGGAGCATTTGGGCTATGAAGTGTTTTGCGCTTTTAACGGGAAAGAAGCTTATGAAAGGCTCTCGGTTGAGCGCTTTAACCTCTTGCTTTTAGACGTGCAAGTGCCTGAAATGAATAGCTTGGAATTGTTCAAGCGCATCAAAAACGATTTTTTAATCTCTACGCCTGTGATTTTTATCACCGCCTTACAGGATAACGCTACCTTAAAAAACGCCTTTAATTTAGGAGCGAGCGATTATTTGAAAAAGCCTTTTGATTTGGACGAATTGGAAGCGCGCATTAAAAGGTTTTTCAATGACGATCCCATAGAAATCATGCCTAACATTTTTTACCACCAAAATTGCTTGAGTGTTAGGGGCAAAAAAGAGATCTTACCGCCCAAAACCGCCCAACTTTTAGAATATTTTTTAGAACATAAAGGGCAAATCATCAGCTCTCAAGCGTTAGAAAATAATTTATGGGAGCAGGCTATTGATGATTCCACCTTGCGCACTTACATTAAAGTGTTGCGCAAGCTTTTGGGTAAAAATTGCATAGAAACGCATAAGGGGGTGGGCTATCGCTTTAACCCACTATGAAAAAAAATCCCTCAAACTCTTTTTGGGGACTTATTTAGGCTCTTCGTTTGTGTTAATGCTAGTGATTAGCGTTTTAGCGTTTAACTATGAAAAAAACGAAAAAATCAAAATGATACGCATGGACATGGACAAAATGGCTTCTAAGATCGCTAGTGAAGTGGTTGCCTTACACATGCAAACGCATGGGGATTACCACAACGCTTTAAACGCTCTCATTTCACGCTATAAAGACGCTTCCATAGCCCTTTTTGATAGCAAAAAGCGTGTTTTGTATTCTAATATCCCTGAAAGCGCGGATTTGATCAAAACCCATAAAGAAGCGGGCTTTTTTAATTTTAAGGGGGAATATTACTTATTCAGCGATGAAACTTTCGCCCATTTAGGCGTGGCTAAAATGCTTTTTAAAAATTCTAAACCCCTTCATTTTTCTTCTTTGTATCGTAACATTGTTTTAGTGTTTGTCGTAGCGTTTTTATGCGTGATAGGGGTTTCTGTGTTTTTAGGGCGTTTGTTTTTAAAGCCCATTAGGAATGAAATCACGCGCATTGATCATTTTTTAAAAAACACCACGCATGAATTAAACACCCCCATGAGCGCTTTAGTCTTATCTTTAAAAACCCTAGAAGACAGCCAACAACACCGCCGCATTAAAATCGCTATCCAGCGCATGAGTTTTTTATACCGCTCGCTCTCGTATTTAGTGATGCAAGATATTGAGCGCGAATCTTTTGTGCTTTTGGATTTAAAAGCCCTAATTATTAAAGAAAACACGCTTTTTAGCGAGATGATAGACTACCACAAGCTGGAATTTAAAAGCGATTTAGTGGGAGTGGAATTGAAGGCTAAAGAGCAGGATTTCCTTTCGCTTTATAGCAATTTGCTCATGAACGCGATCAAATACAGCGTCATGCATGGGTATATCCACATAGAGCTAACGCACGAGTTTTTGAAAGTGAAAAATTTAGGGTATGAAATCCCTAAAGACAAGATCACCGAATTAAGCGTCCGTTATGCGCGTTTCAATTCTAGCGTGTTGGGTTATGGTATAGGGTTAGATTTAGTGAAAAAAGTGTGCGAAAAGTATAAAATGCGTCTAGAAATTCATAGCGAACCCTCTTTAAAAGGAACGTTTTACGAAAATTCGTTTTGCGTTCAATTTCAAGGATAAAGATGCTTTCAGTGTATGAAAAAGGGAATGCCCTAGACAAAAGGGCGCTTGAAGAATGGCTTTTAAGCGAAGACATTTTAATGGAAAACGCCGCTATGGCTTTAGAAAGGGCGGTTTTACAAAACGCTTCTTTAGGCGCTAAAGTCATTATCCTTTGTGGGAGTGGGGATAATGGGGGCGATGGCTATGCTCTAGCCAGGCGTTTAGCGGGGCGTTTTAGAGTGCTGGTCTTTGAAATGAAACTAGCCAAAAGCCCCATGTGCCAATTGCAAAAAGAAAGGGCTAAAAAAGCAGGGGTAACCATCAAAACATACGAAGAAAACGCCCTTAATCAAAATTTAGAATGCGATGTGTTAATAGATTGCGTGGTAGGGAGCGCTTTTAAGGGCGAATTAGAGCCGTTTTTAAACTTTGAAAGCCTTTCTCAAAAAGCGCGCTTTAAAATCGCTTGCGACATTCCTAGCGGGATAGATTCTAAAGGCAGGGTGGATAAGAGGGCGTTTAAAGCGGATTTGACTATCAGCATGGGCGCTATCAAATCATGCTTATTGAGCGATAGGGCTAAAGACTATGTAGGGGAATTGAAAGTGGGGAATTTAGGGGTTTTTAATCCAATTTATGAGATCCCAACAGACACTTTTTTACTAGAAAAAAGCGATCTCAAACTGCCCTTAAGGGATAAAAAAAACGCTCATAAAGGCGATTACGGGCATGCGCATGTTCTTTTAGGCAAGCATAGTGGGGCGGGGTTATTGAGCGCATTAAGCGCGTTAAGTTTTGGATCTGGAGTGGTGAGCGTTCAAGCGTTAGAATGCGAAATAACTTCTAATAACAAGCCTTTAGAATTGGTTTTTTGTGAAAATTTCCCTAACTTCTTGAGCGCGTTCGCTCTTGGCATGGGGTTAGAAAATATTCCAAAGGATTTTAATAAGTGGCTTGAATTAGCCCCATGCGTTTTAGATGCGGGCGTTTTTTACCATAAAGAGATCTTACAAGCTTTAGAAAAAGAAGTGATCTTAACCCCTCACCCTAAAGAGTTTTTATCGTTATTAAAATTAGTGGGGATCAATATAAGCATGCTAGAATTATTAGACAATAAACTAGAAATCGCAAGGGATTTTTCTCAAAAATACCCCAAGGTGGTTTTGCTTTTAAAGGGGGCTAATACCCTAATCGCTCATCAAGGGCGAACTTTTATCAACATTTTAGGGAGCGTGGCTTTAGCCAAAGCAGGCAGTGGCGATGTGTTAGCGGGGCTGATTGTAAGCTTGCTTTCTCAAAACTACACGCCTTTAGACGCCGCTATTAACGCAAGCCTAGCGCACGCGCTAGCGAGTTTAGAATTTAAGAACAATTACGCTTTAACGCCCCTAGATTTGATAGAAAAGATCAAACGATTATAAAAGGATAAAAATGGATCATTTAAAGCATTTGCAGCAATTGCAAAACATTGAAAGGATCGTGCTTTCAGGCATTGTGTTGGCCAATCATAAGATTGAAGAGGTCCATAGCGTTTTAGAGCCTAGCGATTTTTACTACCCGCCTAACGGCTTGTTTTTTGAAATCGCTTTAAAACTGCATGAAGAAGATTGCCCCATTGATGAGAATTTTATCCGCCAAAAAATGCCTAAAGACAAGCAAATCAAAGAAGAAGATCTGGTCGCTATTTTTGCGGCAAGCCCTATAGATAATATTGAAGCCTATGTGGAAGAGATTAAAAACGCTTCCATTAAACGAAAACTTTTCACTTTGGCTAACACCATTAGAGAGCAAGCCCTAGAAAGCGCACAAAAATCCAGCGATATTTTAAACGCTGTGGAGCGAGAAGTCTATGCGTTATTGAATGGCAGCACCATAGAGGGCTTTAGGAGCATTAAAGAAGTGCTTGAAAGCGCGATGGATCTTATTACAGAAAACCAAAGAAAGGGGAGTTTGGAAGTTACTGGCATACCGACTGGCTTTGTCCAGTTGGATAACTATACGAGCGGTTTTAATAAGGGGAGTTTAGTCATTATAGGGGCAAGGCCGTCTATGGGTAAAACCAGTTTGATGATGAACATGGTCTTAGCTGCGCTCAATGATGATAGAGGGGTAGCGGTTTTTAGTTTAGAAATGTCCGCAGAGCAACTCGCTTTAAGGGCGTTATCGGATCTCACTTCTATTAACATGCATGATTTAGAAAGCGGGAGGCTTGATGATGATCAATGGGAAAATTTAGCCAAATGCTACGATCACCTTTCTTGCAAAAAACTCTTTTTCTACGATAAAAGCTATGTGAGGATAGAGCAAATCCGCTTGCAACTGCGAAAACTTAAATCCCAACACAAGGAATTGGGTATCGCTTTTATTGACTATTTGCAGCTCATGTCAGGGAGTAAAGCCACCAAAGAGCGCCATGAACAGATCGCTGAAATTTCAAGGGAGCTTAAAACTTTAGCCAGAGAATTAGAAATCCCTATCATAGCGCTAGTGCAACTCAACCGCAGCCTAGAAAACCGAGACGATAAACGGCCCATTCTTTCGGATATTAAAGACAGCGGAGGGATTGAACAGGATGCTGATATTGTTTTATTTTTATATAGAGGCTATATCTATCAAATGAGGGCTGAAGACAACAAAATAGACAAGCTCAAAAAAGAAGGCAAAATTGAAGAGGCGCAAGAGTTGCGCCTAAAAGTCAATGAAGAAAGGCGTATCCACAAGCAAAATGGCAGTATTGAAGAGGCTGAAATCATCGTGGCTAAAAACAGGAATGGGGCTACAGGAACGGTTTATACGCGCTTTAACGCTCCTTTCACGCGCTATGAAGACATGCCCATAGATTCTCATTTAGAAGAGGGACAAGAAACTAAATTTGAAATACCCACAACTTGAAAGATAAAACTTTTCAGGGGGCGTTTGAACTTCTTGCAACCCCCAAAGAATACCTGGTGTGTGGGGTTGTTTTAAGCCTTTTGTTGGCAATCAACCTTTATTTAGAATACTTGAATTACCAAAAGCTTGATTTTTCAAAACCTACAAGCTTGAACGCTCAAATCTTATTACAATACCCTAAAACGAAAGATCAAAAAACCTATTTTGTCTTAAAGCTCCAATCAAAGGGCATGATCTTTTACACCACCATTAAAGAGCCTTTAAAAAACCTCCAATACCGCCATGCGCAATTTTTTGGCAAAATCAAACCCTGCTCGTTCTTAGAGTCTCTAAAATCATGCTTTTTTCAAACTTATTCTTTTTCTTTAACACGAAAACAAGATTTCAAATCGCATTGGCGCCATTTCATTGACAGCGCCCATTCCAACGCTTTGGTGGGTAATTTGTATCGCGCATTATTCATAGGGGATAGCTTGAATAAAGATTTAAGAGACAGGGCTAACGCGCTAGGGATCAACCACTTACTAGCCATTAGCGGGTTCCATTTAGGGATTTTGAGCGCGAGCGTGTATTTTCTTTTTTCGCTTTTTTATACCCCCTTACAAAAACGCTATTTCCCTTACAGGAACGCTTTTTATGATATAGGGGTTTTGGTGTGGGTTTTTTGCTAGGGTATTTGTTGCTATTAGATTTTTTACCCTCTTTTTTCAGGGCGTTTTTAATGGGCTTATTAGGGTTTTTGGCATGCTTTTTTGGGGTAAGGCTTTTGAGTTTTAAGCTTTTGGTTTTAGCGTGCTGTATCGCCATAGCGTTACTCCCTAAATTGCTTTTTAGCGTGGGGTTTTTGCTTTCTGTTTGTGGGGTGTGGTACATCTTTTTGTTTTTAAAACACACTCAAATTTTTTTTAAAGATTCTTCTTTTTTAAAGCGATCGTTTCAAGCGATCGCTTTAAGCGTGTTGGTGTTTTTGAACATGCTCATTGTCGCGCATGCCTTTTTCCCTATGTTTTCGCCCTACCAGCTCTTTAGCATTCCTTTAGGCTTGATTTTTATCGTGTTTTTCCCTTTGAGTTTGTTCTTGCATGCGGTGGGTTTAGGGTCTTTGTTGGATCATATTTTAAGCATGCCTTTAACAATCCCCACGATTTCAATCCCTTCGCCTTTATGGCTTTTGGGGGCGCATTTATTTTTAACGATTCTAAGCGCGCGATTTTTTAAAGTTTATTTAAGCATGAATGTTTTAAGCGCGGGCTTTTTCTTGTATTGTTGCTATCAATATATTATAATGCCTAGCTTAATTGTAGGTTAGAAAAGTCATTTTATTAGGGATCAAATAATTGCTTAAAAAAATCACGCACAAAATCAAAGCTTTAAGCGAATTGGTCGCTTTGGAGCATACGATATTTTCTAGCATGTTTTTACTCATGGCTATGGTCATAAGCTCCTATCAAAAAAATCAAACGCTCTTTTTTGGCTTAGAAACCTTAATCCTTTGTTTTTTAGCCTTACTAGGGGCAAGAAACTTCGCTATGGGGTTTAACCGCTTGGTGGATAGAGATATTGACAAGGATAACCCAAGGACCAAAAACCGCCCGAGCGTGGATGGCAGGATCAGCGTTAAAGGCATGGTCATTTTTAGCGCTTCAAACGCTCTTTTATTCGTGGTGGTGAGCTATTTCATCAACCCTTTAGCTTTCAAGCTCTCACTACCTTTTTTAATCATTTTAGGGGGGTATTCGTATTTCAAGCGCTTTTCTTCTTTGGCGCATTTTGTTGTGGGTTTGGCTTTGGGTTTAGCCCCCATTGCGGGAAGCGTGGCGGTTTTAGGAGCGATCCCTTTATGGAATGTCTTTTTGGCTTTAGGGGTGATGTTATGGGTGGCTGGGTTTGATTTGCTCTATTCTTTACAGGATATGGAGTTTGATAAAGAGAGAGGCTTGTTTTCCATTCCTAGCCAATTAGGGGAAAAGTGGTGCTTGAATCTTTCAAGGCTCTCACACCTTGCAGCGCTGATCTGCTGGCTTTGTTTTGTGAAATGCTATCATGGGGGCTTTTTGCGTATTTGGGATTAGGGGTTTCAGCCTTGATTTTACTCTATGAGCAGATCTTAGTGGCCAGAGATTATAAAAACATCCCTAAAGCCTTTTTTGTGAGTAATGGCTATTTGGGGGTGGTGTTTTTTATTTTTATCGTCCTTGATGTGGGGTTCAAGCATGCATGAGTTGGTTTTAAGATCCCAAGCTTTAGGGTTTGAAACGCGCTTAGTCCAGTGCGATTTATCGTTCTCTTATGAAAGGTTTATCTCTAAAAGTAAACGCTCTTTAGCGGTGTTAGAAGAATTTGATTGGTTAAATTCTGGCTTTGATTTTTCACGCTTGAACGTTGAAAATGACACTCTGGAATTGCTCAAAGCGCTGTATTTTAAATTAGAAAAATTAGAGAGCCTGCTTTTAAAAGAAAATCTGCTTGAATTGGAGCAAAATAACCGCATCATCGCTTTAGGGCATGGGCTTATTTGCTTAAAAAAACAAAGCCTGATAGCGCCTCAAACTTACTACGGGCGTTGCGTGTTAGAGGGGAAAATCCTAGCCTTTTTTGGCGTGGCAAGGGATAAAGATTTTTTAGAAATCACTCGCATGCACGCCTTAGACATCAAGCGTTATGATTCTTTCATTGTTGATAGCGAAAGAAAAGGCTTAAAATTATGAACGGGAGCAATCATGTTATCTTCTAATGATTTGTTTATGGTCGTTTTAGGGGCGATTTTATTGGTGTTGGTGTGCTTGGTGGGGTATTTGTATCTTAAAGAAAAAGAGTTTTACCATAAAATGAGGCGTTTAGAAAAAACCTTAGACGAATCCTATCAAGAAAATTATATCTATTCTAAGCGTTTGAAAGAATTAGAGGGGCGTTTGGAAGGCCTTTCTTTAGAAAAGAGCGTTAAAGAGGACAGCTCATTAAAAACGACTCTTTCACACCTTTATAGCCAGTTGCAAGAAATCCAAAAATCCATGGACAAAGAGCGCGATTATTTAGAAGAAAAAATCATTACTTTAGAAAACAAATTCAAAGACATGGGGCATTATGCCGCTAGCGATGAAATCAACGAAAAACAGGTTTTAAAAATGTATCAAGAGGGTTATAGCGTGGATTCTATTTCTAAAGAATTTAAAGTGAGTAAGGGTGAGGTGGAATTTATACTGAACATGGCAGGGTTAAAATGGTAGCTTTAAGCAACGCTCTTTCAAGGGTTTTTGGCTCTGTGGCTGGTTATAAATTCCCTTCTTTTATCCAAAAAGGCATCAACGCCCTTTACGTTAAGATCTTCAAAATTGATTTGAGCGAGTTTGAGCCTTTGGAAAATTACAAGAGTTTGAACGCCCTTTTCACGCGCTCCTTAAAAAAAGAACGCCCCTTTGACAAAGCCCCTAATATTTGCATTGCGCCTTGCGACGCTTTGATCACCGAATGCGCTTTTTTAGACAACGATACCGCCTTACAGATTAAAAGCATGCCCTATAAAGTGCATGAATTAGTGGGCGAAATCAACCCCTTAAGGCTTTCTTTTTTCTATGTGAATTTCTACCTTTCGCCCAAAGATTACCACCACTACCACGCCCCTTGCGATTTAGAAATTTTAGAGGCTCGTTATTTTGCGGGGAAATTACTGCCAGTCAATAAGCCCTCACTACACAAAAACAAAAATCTGTTTGTGGGCAATGAGAGAGTGGTGCTTGTTGCAAAAGACATTCAAGGCAATCAATTGTATTTTGTAGCGGTGGGGGCGTTAAATGTGGGTAAAATGCGTTTTAATTTTGATAAGAATATCCAAACTAACGCTAAAGCCCGTTTCACGCAAACCTACTCTTACAACCCGCCGATTAAGGTGAAAAAGGGGGATAATTTAGGGAATTTTGAAATGGGCTCTACTATCGTTTTATTCATTCAAAACACCGCTTTTAAAGATTTGAGAGAAAAAAGCGTGAAGTTTGGGGAAAGTATAGGGGAATTTCATGCCAACTGATAACGATTTAAAAACTTCTATTTTAGAATTGTTGCACGATTTAGACGCGCTTTTAGTGGCTCATTTTTATCAAAAAGATGAAATTGTAGAGTTAGCCCATTATACAGGCGACAGCTTGGAATTAGCCAAAATCGCAAGCCAGAGCGATAAAAACCTCATCGTGTTTTGCGGGGTGCATTTCATGGGTGAGAGCGTGAAAGCCCTAGCCTTTAACAAACAAGTGATCATGCCCAAACTCTCATGCTGCTCTATGGCAAGAATGATAGACAGCCATTACTACGATAGAAGCGTCCATTTATTGAAAGAATGCGGCGTTAAAGAATTTTACCCTATCACTTATATCAATTCTAACGCTGAAGTGAAAGCCAAAGTCGCTAAAGATGACGGCGTGGTCTGCACGAGCAGGAACGCTTCTAAAATCTTTAATCACGCCCTAAAACAAAATAAAAAAATCTTTTTTTTACCGGATAAATGCTTGGGGGAAAATCTGGCCCTAGAAAACGGCTTAAAAAGCGCGATTTTAGGCGTAAACAGCAAAGAAGAAATCAAAAACGCTGATGTGGTTTGTTATAACGGCTTTTGCTCGGTGCATCAGCTTTTCAAATTAGAAGACATTGAATTTTACCGCCAAAAATACCCGGATATTTTAATCGCTGTCCATCCAGAATGCGATCCTAGCGTAGTTTCTAACGCTGATTTTAGCGGATCAACGAGTCAAATCATAGAATTTGTAGAAAAGCTAAGCCCCCATCAAAAAGTCGCCATAGGCACTGAAAGCCATTTAGTCAACCGCTTGAAAGCCAAGCGTAACCATCAAAACACTTTCATTCTCTCTAGCACGCTTGCACTTTGTCCTACCATGAACGAAACGACTTTAAAAGATTTGTTTGAAGTCTTAAAAGCCTATAAAAACCACAGGGCTTATAATGCGGTTGAATTAAAAGATGAGGTGGCGCGTTTGGCCAAACTCGCCTTAACTAAAATGATGGAGTTGTCCTAATGGAGATAAAAACCTTTTTAGAACGCGCTTTAAAAGAAGATTTAGGGCATGGGGATTTGTTTGAAAGGGTGTTAGAAAAGGATTTTAAAGCCACGGCTTTTGTTAGGGCTAAACAAGAGGGCGTGTTTTCAGGCGAAAAATACGCTTTAGAGTTGCTTCAAATGACCGGTATTGAATGCGTTCAAAATATTAAAGATAAAGAACGCTTCAAGCCTAAAGACACTTTAATGGAGATTAGGGGGGATTTTAGCATGCTTTTAAAGATTGAGCGCACCCTTTTAAACCTTTTGCAACACAGCAGCGGGATCGCTACTTTAACGAGTCGTTTTGTAGAAGCTTTAAATTCTCACAAGGTGCGTTTGTTGGACACGAGAAAAACGAGACCCCTTTTAAGGATCTTTGAAAAATACTCCGTGCTTAATGGAGGAGCGAGCAACCACCGCTTAGGGCTAGATGACGCTTTAATGCTTAAAGACACGCATTTAAAGCATGTCAAAGATCTCAAAAGCTTTTTAACGCATGCCAGAAAAAACTTGCCTTTCACGGCTAAAATTGAAATTGAATGCGAGAGCTTTGAAGAGGCCAAAAACGCCATGAATGCGGGAGCGGATATTGTGATGTGCGATAACATGGGCGTTTTAGAGACTAAAGAAATTGCCGCTTATAGAGATGCACATTACCCCTTTGTCTTATTGGAAGCGAGCGGGAACATTTCACTAGAGAGCATCAACGCTTACGCTAAAAGCGGCGTGGATGCCATTAGCGTAGGGGCTTTAATCCATCAAGCCACTTTTATTGACATGCACATGAAAATGGCTTAAAAACTTTAAAAAGGGGTTATTAACATGCTAAAAGAATATTTAGAAAGCATTAGAGATCTGACGCCTGAAAAGAATGAACTCACGCACCGCCCTTTTTTACACAACTTGCTTGATAAGTTAAAAAACCATTTCAATAAAGAGTTTAAGATTGAACATGAGCCTAAAAAAGACAAACAATGGGGTCAGCCTGATTTTCGCATCTCTTATCAAGGGCTTAACATCGGCTATATAGAAAATAAAAAAGTGGGGTTCGATCTTAACCAACTCTTAGAAGAAAAACAAATCCTTAAATACTTAGAATTAAACCCTAACCTCATGCTCACCGATTACCTTAATTTCGTGTGGGTAGGGAAAGATGAAAATAATGAGCCTTCAATTAAAAGAAAAATCTCTATCGCTAGCCTTGATGAGCCCCCTAAACCCCCAAAACCCAACCCGCAAACTACCGAGCGCGATCTGATTGATTTCTTTAGAGGGTTTTTCAATCACGAAGCAGCCCCTATCACTAACGCTAAAGATTTCGCAAACGCATTAAGCGCGCCCACCAAGTATTTAAAAGACGCTTTAATCCAATACCAAAAAGACACGCAAGTTTCTAGCATTTTTAAGAATTTTAAAGAATATCTTTATGAAGAATTGAGTTTTGAAGACTTTAGCGATGCGTTCGCTCAAACGCTCACCTACAGCCTTTTTCTAGCCAAGCTCAACCACCCTTTTGAAAAAATTAATTTGGATAATGTGAGGAGTTCCATCCCTAAAAATTTCGCTGTGATCAGAGAAATGGCGGATTTTTTAAAGAAGCTTGATGCAATCAAAGAAATCCAATGGCTTTTAAATGAAATTCTAAGCTTAATCAATCATGTTGATATGGATTCTATTATTAAAGATTTGAATGACGATAAAGACCCTTATTTGCACTTTTATGAAACCTTTTTAAGCGCTTATGACCCTAAATTGCGAGAGAAAAAGGGCGTGTATTACACCCCAGATTCTGTGGTGGAATTCATCATTAACGCTTTGGATAGCCTGCTCAAAACGCATTTCAAAGACGCTCCTTTAGGCTTAAAAAGCGCTTTAGATAACGAAAACATCAAGCTCTTAGACTTTGCCACCGGCACCGGCACTTTTTTATTAGAGGCGTTCAGGAAAGCGCTAGAAGTGAGAAAAACAAGCGATGGAGGCACCTCCACTAAAGAGGACAAATACCAAAACCTCTTGAAGCAATTTTATGGGTTTGAATACTTGATCGCTCCTTATGCCATCGCTCATTTGAATCTCAGCCAAGCCTTTAAGGAGGAATTTAAAAAACCTCTCAAAGAAAACGATGCGCTTCAAATCATTTTAACCAACACCCTCATACAGCCTAGTGAAATCATCGCTCGTCGTGGGCTACAACCGATTTTTGAAAAAGAGCTTAAAAGTGCTCAAGAAATTAAAAAAGATGAAAAGATCCTTATCATCACCGGTAATCCCCCTTATAGCGGGGCGAGCAGTAATGAGGGCTTGTTTGAATGGGAAGTAAAAGCCACTTACGGCATAGAGCCTGAATTTCAAACCATAGAAATTGAAAAAAATGTTAAGCTTACCGACAAAATCAAAAAACTTCTAAACAACATTCAAACCCAAAAGCAAGGCGATAAAAGCGTCAAAAACACCAACAAAGATGCCCTAAAGAATCTTAAACAACTCCATTCCAAATACAAACTACAAAATGAGAAAAACCCTAAATGGCTCCTAGACGATTACGTGAAATTCATGCGTTTCGCTCAAAACAAGATCGAATCATTAGGGCATGGCCTTTTTGGCTTTATCTCTAACAACGCCTTTTTAGACAACCCTACTTTTAGGGGGTTAAGGTGCTCTCTTTTAGAATGCTACGATGAGCTTTATATCTTAAATTTGCATGGAAACGCTAGGAAAAAGGAGGAAACCCCACAAGGCACAAAAGATGAAAACGTTTTCAATATCATGCAAGGCGTGTCCATTAATCTTTTTGTCAAAAAGGTGCAAACAACCAAGCAAAAAATCCACTATTATGATGTTTATGGCCAAAGGGCTGAAAAATACGCCTTTTTAGCCCAAAACGATTTGAATAGCATTGAATGGCTTGAGATTGCCCCAAGAGAGCCTTCTTACTTGCTCATACCCCAAAAAACGCCCTTGTTAGATGAATACGAACAAGGCTTTAGCGTTCAGGAGGTGTTTCAAGTTGGAAGCACTGGCATTTGTTCGCAACGAGATCATGTCGTTTTCCATAAAGACAAAGAAAGCTTGTTAAAGCTTTTAAAAGATTTTTCAACCTTAGAACCCAGTGAATTACGCAGAATTTATGATATTAAAAAAGATGGCAGAGATTGGCGTTTAGAATATGCCATTAAAGATGTTAAGGCAAACGCTAACAATTTAGAAAAATACATTGTTTTGTGCCAATACCGCCCTTTTGATTTTTACTACACTTATTATACCGGTAAATCAAAGTCTTTTATCGCTTATCCACGAGGCGAAGTATTCAAGCACATGTTACCCACCCACCCAACAAACCCTAAAACACCCAATCAAACGCACCAAAATGTTGCACTCAACATCTCACGACAAAGCAAAATGCATGGCGAATGGCGTTATGTGATGGCACATAAAGAATTAGTTGATATAAATCTAATAGCTTCGGCAGGAAGCATGGGGGTAGGATATAATTACCCCCTTTATCAATTCAAACACCCCAACTACACCGAAAATTTTACGCCAGAGTTTAGAAGCTTTATAGACAAGCATTATAGCCACCCTTTTGAGCCGCTAGAGGTTTTAGGCTATATCTATGCACTATTGTATTCCCCAAACTACCGCAAGCGTTATGAAGAGTTTCTCAAAGCCGATTACCCTAAAATCCTTTTCACAAACAATAAGGATTTGTTTAGGGCTTTAAGCCTTTTAGGGATTGAATTAATCGGCTTGCATGTCTTAAATAAAGAAAACTTGAATTACAGCTTTGGAAAATTAAAAGACGCCACCATAGGCGAATCCTGCTATTCACCAAGCAGCAAATTAACAGAAGCGCATGATCGTAACCCCATCATCAAAAAACCCGCTTATAACGAGCCAGAACAACGGCTTTATATCAACCATAGCGCTTATTTTAGGGGGGTGAGTGAAGAAATTTATGATTATAGAATAGGGGGGTATGGCGTTTTAGACAAATATTTAAAAAGCCATAAAAACGAGCCTTGCGACTTTGATCATGTAAGCAATATCATTAAAGTCATCGCGCGCACGATTGAAATCCAAAAAACGCTTGGATTTTTAACGAGCGATTTGCCCCATTTAAAAGGGAATGACAGCAAAGCGTTAATGCAAGAAATCTTGCAAAATCCACCCCCCATTTAATGCCAATATCGCCCTTATCTTATCGCGCCAAGCCAAAGCCATCGGAGATTTTGACTTTGATGCCGCATTCATCAGCAAAGAAGCGAGCGACAACAATATCTACCGCAGAGGCGGAGGTTCAGCCTTCCCTTCATTCTGCCTTGTCTAATCTCGCTTTAGTTTGCGATAGAGGCTCTAAAGTAAGCCCCATTTCTAATCTTTTTGTAACGAACATGCTTTGCGATTTGCATGTGAACGGATCGGGGAGTTACGCGTTTTTGTTGTATCGTTTAACATAGCAAAAACCACTCATAAATCAACCATTTACTCCATTTAAAAGAGTGTGAGTTAGGTATAAGGAAAACTTGTATCAGGTTTATGGGAATGGATATTAGAAAGTGGTAGGGTTATGATTGTCCATATTTGCCTGATTTATCTATTAAAGTCAAAAGTCCAAGCGTCTTCGTTGAAAAATAAAGCCTTTTTAAGAGCTTGAATTTGAAAAGAGTTTATATCATTGCTCAGTAAAAAGCAGATTTTTATGTTTTTTACAATCTAAAGCTGAAGTTATTCTCTAAAAACTTGTAACGCAATCAAACCCGTTCAAAATAGGTTGTTTCGTTGGTATTAGATGGCGCATCTTCTTTCAAGAGATGGGGTGCAAAACATTTAATGGCGCTAATAATATCTTGCGGGTTCACAAAATCCACTGGTGGGTGCGGCATAGTCATGGCTTTGAACATCCAGTTGCTAGACCTAGAAATTATTTTTTGAAAATCTCTTGGATAGATCATATGGATATTAGGGCCAATTTCCTTTGGGTAGGGGTGGAATCTTGGGCTTGAGAGACCTGAAGAGACTATGAACGCATGAGGGATTTTCAAACAAGCGCTCAAATGCGTGATGGAAGACTCATTGCCCATCGCAAAACTAGCGTTCTTTAAAAGATAAAGGTATTCTATCAAATCGGTTTGATTGACTAAAGAAATGGCATTTTTGTGGCGTTTTAGAATGGAATTGGCAAGCTTTTCATCTTCTTTAGAGTTCCCGCAAAGAATGAGTTGGTAGTCAGGATTTAAAAAATAGATCATCTCATCAAAGCGTTTATACACTCTAAAATCATCGCTAGCTCCGAGATTCAACACGCCATAAGGTGGTTTTAGAATATTCTTAAACTTTTCATATTCAAAAGCGATGGGGAGTTTTAATTCAAGTTCAACAAACCCTATATCCACGCCTTTAAAATGCTTAAAAAAAGACTGAAAAAAATCTTGATTTGAATCATAGAGAAATTGCGGCACTTCTTTAGGGTAGAATAAATGCGTGTAAAAGCTTTTTCTAATTTCCCCTCTCTTTCTATAATCAGTCCTAAAGGAAGATTCTATTGGGTGGGTGCAAAAAACCCCCACTTTATTTTCGGCAATCAAGTGCTTTATAATAGCGTCTTCTTTAGTTGAAAAATAAAACATAGAACTATTAATGCATATCTCATAGCTTTCTTTTCTTAAATTAGAAACATCTTCGTAGCGTTTTCTCATGAACTTTGGGAGAAAAAATAACAATTCTTTTAATTTTGAAAGGCGTGAGCCATTAGCGCCAATCCGCAAGTATTTTTCCCAGTAAATGTTATCTAAAAAGATAAACTTATCTATATATTGGGAATCGCAATGGATTGCCATATCCTTGATAGTAGCGTTTCCAATAAAGGTGGTTTCATAATCTTCAAAATATTTTTTAAAAAGAGGTAAAAAATTGCGATAGAGTATATAATCTCCAATAATGTCCAAGCGGATAAAACATAAGGTTTTTTTACGAATGGGTGGAGGAGTAGGCTTTGTGAGGGTGAGCAATCTGTCTAGTTGGTTTTGGATGTGAACAAGGTTATCTTTTTGAAAGGTATAACGATTTTTAAAGAACCTTCTAATAACAGGAATCTTTTGAATAAGAGGAATTTTTGCAATGGTTACAACCATTAAAACGAAAGCTACATAAGGGCAATAATAAAGATAGGATAATTTTGACTTTAAAAACAAAGAGAGTAAAGATTTCAAAAATAGCTCCTATTTTTTAGCGTTCAATCAGTAAAATCCACGCAAAGATTAAGAATAAATAAAGATGTGATTATAGCAAAAAGTCTCTTATCAAAGCTACATCTTGCGGTAATTGATAAAACCCACAATCTTTTCACCCTCTTTTTCAATGTCAATCAAACCCATATCGTTTGAGCCATTAGGCGGGGTGATGTCTAAAAAACGCTCATTGAAAGGCCGCCATCTGGCAATGGAGGCGCTGAGTTCGTTAGGATAAACCCAATAGAGGGGTTTTGACTCACTTAATGAAGCCATTAATCATTGTTTTTAGCCTTAGCTCTGTGCCTAAATCTGTGGTGCTGGTGTATCAAAGTTTTAAATTTGTGTTATACTACAAGATAAAATTTTTGTTTGGGATTAATATTTTGAAACTACTATTACCTATTGCAATCCTACTATTACCTATTGTGCTTGTTTACGCTTATTTTAACCGAAAGACTTCTGATTGGTCTCTTAGGCTCTTTGAAATGACGCAACGCCTGATTGACAAGCTGCTTTCTATCGCTCCCATTAAACGCCAAAACGCCACAGAAAAAGCCTTGTGTATTGTGAGACTGGATGTGGTGGGGGATTATATTTTAACGCGCAATTTTTTTGCCCCCTTCAAAGAGCATTACGAAGATTATAAGATTGTTTTTATTGGCAATTCAATCATCAAAGATTTGAGTGTGGTTGCCGATAGCCCTTATGTTGATGAATTTTATTTCTTAGATCATTCCATTTGGAATCAATATAATGGATACATTCACAGCAGGCAACATGCCTTTAGATTTCTGCGTTATTTGCTCAAATTTTTCATCAAGCGCTACAATGAATTGTTGATGCTTAAAAAAACGCATTACGAGATTGCCATTAACCCCATTTTGCCTTGGGGTGACATTTTAAGAGATGATATAGTGATGAAACACTTAGACGCTTCTTTTAAGGTTAGCGTAAGGCATGAACCTTTTGTGGATAGGGGTCATCATAGTGTCTATGTTAGCGACGGGAAAATCAGTCATTTTTACACCCATCTTTTCAATATCCCTAAGGTGAGCAAATTCTTATTTGAATTCCATCAAGACTTATTTTCTGCTTTTTTCAAAACTTTTAAAGGAGTGGATTTAGCTCCTGTATCTTTTGGCATGGAATTGCCACCATCTTCAGTTCTTAAAGAAAGTTCGCAAAATTTACTCAATGGTTTGAGTTCTCGCTATGGCGTGTTGAATTTGGGATCAAGCGATTTTTTTAGGTGTTATAGGTATTTTAATAGGATTGTGCGTTATTTGAATGAAGACATTCAGCTAGTGATTTGCGGGACAACGCCCACAGAAGCAAAAGAAGCTGCTAAATTGGTAAAAGCTCATAAAAATGCCATATCGTTAGTAGGGAAAACTAGCTTATTGGAATACGCCTATATCATTAAGGGCGCTGAATTTGCATTAGGAAATGAATCCAGTATCGCTCATTTTGCAGCGGCTCTTAAAGTGCCTTACATCTTTATTTTAAGCAATGGCAGTTCTTATGCAACCTTTCACCCTTATCCTAGAACGCTTTGCGCTACCCATCATGTGATTTATCCCACCGAATTTGCAAATCTTAGAGAATCAAAGAAAATTTGGGAACAACGAGATGTGAATACGATAAAACCTAGTGCCGTGATAGCAAGCATCAAAGAACACGCCCCACATTTATTAAAAGAGAACACTCCTGATGATATTGATAAAGATTACTTCATAGAAGAAGTGTGAAGCAGTCCAAACAACGCCATCTATTATTATAACGCCGTTTTCCATCCTTGCTTTTAGGGTGTCTGACTGGATAAGGGGCGTAAATAGAGGTTGTAATTATGCAATTAGGTCTGTTACAAATAAAATTGCACTCCGTTCGTTTTCATTATAACGCCCCTTAAAAAACATGAGAAAGATTATAACGATGATTACCTTATTAGAAGTTTAGCATGCATGTTATAGAGCGCTAATCTCTAATCTGTGCATCAAGCAAACTTGATGTTTGGATTTTTCTCGCACACAAAAGATAGATCAGGATACCAATTTTGTTTTTCAGCAATAATGATTTCATAACCATTTTTCTTAGCAAATGTTTTAAACTTAGGGAAAAGTTGGATTTCAAGAATTTTTGAAATAATTTTAGTATCTGGTGAAATTGTATAAATATTTTTATCTATATTAATAAATCCTTTAATTTTCCAATCTCCCAACTGAGTTGTAACATGGCCAGTCAATTCTGTTGCAAAAACCTTAAGTTTTTCAATAAAACTTTGTTTGACTGATTCCATAACTACCTTCCAAACACTCAATTGCCACCAAATATATCTAACTGATTATAACACGAAAATTATCGCTTTTAGTGTTGTAAAAATTTGCTTTCCCTTACCAAATGAGCGCTTCTTTTAAGGCTTTTAAAATCTCTTCACAGCTTTCTAATGCATAAACTTTGATTACCCCACCTCCATTAAATTCTTTAGCCGCACCGCTTTTAAAACCGCCAATAACCTTTTTAAGACGAGACAAAATCACGCTCTCAGAATGCTCCCCCATTTAATACCAATATCGCCCTTATCTTATCGCACCAAGCCAAAGCCATCGGAGATTTTGGCTTTGATGCCGCATTCATCAGCAAAGAAGCGAGCGACAACAATATCTACCGCAGAGGCGGAGGTTCAGCCTTCCCTTCATTCTGCCTTGTCTAATCTCGCTTTAGTTTGCGATAGAGGCTCTAAAGTAAGCCCCATTTCTAATCTTTTTGTAACGAACATGCTTTGCGATTTGCATGTGAACGGATCGGGGAGTTACGCGTTTTTGTTGTATCGTTTAGGCTCAAAATGAGTGAATGAATGGGCATGTTATCTAAATTTTAGATAGAATAAACGCAAAAATTGAATAAAACCTTAAAGGTGATTCTTTCTAATCTCAAAAATGGGTGGTGCTATTAACAATGACAAAACGACTTTTTAAAGGGTTGTTAGCGATTTCTCTTGCTGTGAGTTTGCATGGTGGTGAAGTTAAGGAAAAAAAGCCGGTCAAGCCGGTTAAAGAAGATCCGCAAGAATTAGCGGCTAAAAGGGTGGAGGCGTTCAGTCGTTTCTCTAATGTGGTTTCAGAAATTGAAAAAAAGTATGTGGATAAAATCAGTATTTCTGAGATCATGACTAAAGCGATTGAGGGCTTGCTCTCTAATTTGGACGCGCATTCAGCGTATTTGAACGAAAAGAAGTTTAAGGAATTTCAAGCCCAAACCGAGGGCGAATTTGGGGGGCTTGGGATCACGGTGGGCATGCGCGATGGCGTTTTGACCGTTATTGCTCCCTTAGAAGGCACTCCCGCTTACAAGGCTGGGGTTAAGTCAGGCGATAACATTCTAAAAATCAATAATGAAAGCACGCTGAGCATGAGCATTGATGATGCGATCAACCTCATGCGTGGCAAGCCAAAGACCTCTATCCAGATCACTGTTGTGAGAAAAAACGAGCCAAAACCCTTGGTGTTTAACATTGTTAGAGACATCATCAAAATCCCCTCTGTCTCTGTGAAAAAGATTAAAGACACGCCTTATTTGTATGTGAGAGTCAATTCTTTTGATAAAAATGTTACCAAATCGGTTTTAGACGGCTTAAAAGCTAACCCTAAGACTAAGGGGATCGTGTTGGATTTGAGGGGGAATCCTGGAGGGCTATTAAACCAGGCGGTAGGCTTGTCTAACCTTTTCATTAAAGAGGGGGTTTTAGTCTCTCAAAGAGGTAAAAATAAGGAGGAAAACTTAGAATACAAGGCTAATGGCAGAGCCCCTTATACCAATTTACCTGTTGTGGTGTTAGTCAATGGCGGTTCAGCGAGCGCGAGCGAGATCGTCGCAGGGGCACTGCAGGATCACAAACGAGCCATCATTATCGGTGAAAAAACCTTTGGTAAGGGAAGCGTGCAAGTGTTGCTCCCTGTCAATAAAGACGAAGCGATTAAAATCACAACCGCGCGCTATTATTTACCGAGCGGGCGCACCATTCAAGCTAAGGGGATCACGCCTGATATTGTGATTTATCCGGGTAAAGTGCCAGAAAATGAAAATAAATTCAGTTTGAAAGAAGCGGATTTAAAACACCATTTAGAGCAAGAGCTTAAAAAACTTGACGATAAAAACCCTAATTCCAAAGAGGCGGATAAAGACAAGAAAAGCGAAGAGGAAAAAGAGGTTACTCCTAAAATGATCAATGATGATATTCAGCTAAAAACCGCTATTGACAGCTTGAAAACCTGGTCTATCGTGGATGAGAAAATGGATGAAAAAGCGCCTAAGAAGAAATAAAAACTCATGGGGTTTTTATTTGAAAAATCGTTAATGGGTTTTTGCGCCCACTCAATCAAAATCCTTAAAATCATCAGTTTGATTTTAAGCTTTTTGGTGGCTTTTTTGGTTGCTGAAAACACTCACGAGCCAGAAGAGATCAAGGCTAAAGTGGCTTATGTGAAAATCCCCCAATTAGAAGATTTGGAAAACAACCCGGTTTATATCGGTCAAATCATAGGCGTAACTTATGATTTATTGCTGTTTGACGCTGAGTTTTTGGAAGCCAAAATCAAAGACGGGTGGGATAAAACCCAGATTGAGCTTTTAAGCAAAATGCCTAAATGGAAAAAGGTGGAAAAAGAGCTTTTCAGAGCGACTTATTATTACAAGATTAAGGGCGTAAAAGCGATTATTCCGTCCTTAGAAGTGAGCGCGTTTTCCAATAAAGACAAATACATCGATCATTCCATAGCCCCAAAAGTTGCTTTGCAGGTAACGGATTTGTCAAAAAACCCTCGTTACGCGAATGTCATGGCCAAAGATTTACAAGTTGTGCAATACAAAACCAAAGACTATGACGATAAAAACAATATTTTGGTGATGGAATTAGCGTTCAAAGAGGCTAATTGGGAAAATTTTCACATCAAAGAAGCGCTAAAACAGGGGTTTGATAACGCCTCTTTAAGCCAAATCAAGGCTAAAGAAGGGAGCGTTTTTTATTATTGCGTGTTGCCTAAAACCATTCAAAGCCTTTCTTTTGATTATTTTTCGCTTTCTAATAGGCAGTTTAAAACGCTGTCTTTTTCAGCCATTCCCACTCAAGACACTACCGGTATTCAAAGCGATCTCATCCCTAAAAACAATTTTTTAGTCTTTTCTAATGTGGCGTTGCTCGCTTTGTGCGTGTTTTTCTTGGTGTTGTTTTTCATTTTTGGGCGCAAACTCATTTTTTTAGGGCTTGGGATTTTGTGCTTAGGGTTTGTTTTGTATCACCTTTTATTCACGCAAAAGTCAGCCCTATTGCTCGCTCATAAAAAAATCCGCATTCTGCCCACGCAAAATTCCACCATTTTAGGGCTTTCTAAAGATGAAATGCCCATTAAAATCTTAGGCTCGCATGATGATTATTATAAAATCCTAACCCCGCATGAACAAATAGGATGGGTCAAAAAAGATGAAGTCAAATAAAAAGTCCAATCATTTAAGAGCGATTTATAGGGCTTTAGTGATCGCTATAGGCTTAGCCGTTATCATTGTTTTCAATTATTTTAACCGCAAAAACAATAACGCCCGCTCCAGCCGTAGGGCTTGTTCGTGCTTTTTTTCCCTTACTGGGGTTAATTTAGAAAAAATAGGCGCTTTTGATACGGACGCTAAACTCATTGTCTTAAACCACCAAAGCTTACTAGACATTATTTATTTAGAAGCCTACCACCCTAGTAATATTTGCTGGATCGCTAAAAAAGAGCTGGGCGAAATCCCTTTTTATGGGCATGCCTTAACGGATACCGGAATGATTTTGATTGACAGAGAGGATAAAAAGGGGATCGTGAGCCTTTTAAAAGCATGTAAGGAAAAACTAGACCAAAACCGCCCCTTAGTGATTTTCCCTGAAGGCACTAGAGGCAAAGGGGGAGAAAAATTCCTCCCTTTCAAGCAAGGGGCTAAGATTATCGCTGAAAAATTCCAGCTCAAAATCCAGCCCATGGTGTTAATCAATTCCATTAAAATCTTTAATTCCAAACCCCTAGAAGCCTATAAAGCCCGCACCCGTTTAGTCATGCTAGAAAGTTATACGCCTGATTTTAACTCGCCCACCTGGTATGAAGAATTACAAGAACGCATGCAAAAAGAGTATTTAAAACACTACCACGAACTAAACGCATGAGGCTTTTTGACTACGCTCCTTTGAGTTTGGCTTGGCGGGAGTTTTTGCAAAGCGAATTTAAAAAGCCTTATTTTTTAGAAATAGAAAAACGCTACTTAGAAGCCCTAAAAAGCCCTAAAACCATTTTCCCTAGAAGCTCTAATCTGTTTTGTGCGCTCAATCTAACGCCCCCTAGTGCGGTTAAAATCATCCTTTTAGGGCAAGACCCCTACCATTCCACCTACCTAGAAAATGAGCGAGAATTGCCGGTGGCGATGGGCTTAAGCTTTAGCGTGGAAAAAAACGCCCCCATCCCCCCAAGCTTAAAAAATATTTTTAAAGAATTGCATGCGAATTTAGGCGTGCCTGTGCCTTGTTATGGGGATTTGAGCGCATGGGCTAAAAGGGGCATGCTGTTATTGAACGCCATTTTAAGCGTGGAAAAAAACCAAGCCGCTTCGCACCAATATATTGGCTGGGAAGCTTTTAGCGATCAAATATTGATGCGCCTTTTTAAAACGACCGCTCCTTTAATCGTGGTGTTATTAGGGAAAGTCGCCCAAAAAAAGATCGCGCTAATTCCCCCTAATAAGCACATCATCATCACAGCCCCTCACCCTAGCCCATTATCTAGGGGGTTTTTAGGGAGTGGGGTTTTTACAAGCGTTCAAAAAGCTTATAGAGAGGTTTATCGCAAGGATTTTGATTTCAGTTTGTGATTAATGTTTAATGAGATAGAACCCCTTAAGAATACCTTTATTTAAGAGCATTTGTGATAGAATGTTAATTTTTAAATAAAGGGAAAACATGCCAATTAGAATCGCTATCAATGGGACCGGGCGCATCGGTTTGTGCGCTATAAGAGTCGCTAGCCAAAGAAAGGATATAGAAATTGTCGCCATCAATTCTACCGCTGAATTAGAAACTCTTTTGCATTTGATCCGCCATGACAGCGTGCATGGGCATTTTGAAGCCCAATTAAACGCCAATAGAACCTTAAATATCGGGCATAGTAAAAATATTTTAGTGTTGAGCGAGCGAGATATTAACAAGCTTGATTTTTCTGTCGCTAACGCAGAAATCATCATAGAATGCACCGGTAAATTCAATTCCTTAGAAGCTTCAAGCGCTCATCTTAAAAACAGCGTGAAAAAAGTCATCATCTCCGCTCCCGCGCAAAATACGCCCACCTTTGTCTATGGGGTGAATCATAAGAATTACCATAACGAAAGCGTGATTTCTAACGCTTCTTGCACGACTAACGCTAGCGCTCCTTTATTAAAAATCTTAGATGAAGCCTTTAAAGTAGAAAATGCGCTTTTAACCACCATCCACAGCTACACTAACGATCAAAACCTTTTAGACACCAAGCACAAAGACATCCGCCGCGCTAGAGCGGCTGGTTTAAATCTCATCCCCACAAGCACCGGCGTGAGCAAAGCCATTTCGCTAGTCTTACCGCATTTAGGCCCTAAAATTACAGGCCTTGCGATTAGAGTGCCTACCCCTAATGTGAGCTTGGTGGATCTATCTTTAAATTTTAAAAAATCCGTGAGTAAAGCGAGCGTTCAGCATGCGCTTAAAGACGCTTGCAAGCATGCCTTTAAAGGGGTTGTGAGCATTGATGAAGAAAGGCTTGTTTCAAGTGATTTTATTTCTTCGCCTTTTAGCGCGATCGTGATTGATGATCAAATCATGACAATAGGCGAAAAAAATGCTAAAGTATTGGCATGGTATGATAATGAAATGGGTTATAGCGAGCGCTTGATAGACATGGCGCAATATATAGTGCAAAATTAAAAGAAAGGATTTTTCATGTTAGCTAAAATGTCGTTTATGCAAAACGTTAAAAACATTCAAGAAGTGGAAGTGAGCCATAAAAGGGTGCTTATTAGAGTGGATTTTAATGTGCCTTTAGATGAAAATTTGAATATTACCGATGACACGCGCATTAGAGAGAGCTTGCCTACCATCCAATATTGTATTGACAATAAGGCTAAAGATATTATTTTAGTGAGCCACTTGGGCCGCCCTAAAGGGGTTGAAGAAAAATTGAGCTTGAAACCTTTTTTAAAACGCCTTGAAAGACTCTTAAATCATGAAGTGGTTTTTTCTCAAAATATCGCGCAACTCAAGCAAGCCCTAAACGAAAACGCGCCCACAAGGATTTTTCTTTTAGAAAACATCCGCTTTTTAAAAGGCGAAGAAGAAAATGATGAAAATCTGGCTAAAGATTTAGCGGGCTTGTGCGATGTGTTTGTGAATGACGCTTTTGGCACGAGCCACAGAAAGCATGCCAGCACTTATGGCACGGCGCAATTCGCCCCTGTTAAAGTGAGCGGGTTTTTACTCAAAAAAGAAATTGATTCGTTTTATCAAGCGTTTAACCACCCTTTACGCCCTTTATTGTTGATTGTGGGGGGGCTAAGGTCAGCTCCAAACTCACCTTGTTAAAAAATATTTTAGATCTCATTGACAAGCTCATCATTGCTGGAGCGATGAGCAACACCTTTTTAAAAGCCTTAGGCTATGATGTGCAAGATTCTTCTGTAGAAGACGCTCTAATCAATGACGCCCTAGAATTATTAAAAAGCGCGAAAGAAAAAAAAGTCAAAGTCTATTTACCCATAGACGCCGTAACCACTGATGACATTCTCAACCCCAAACACATCAAAATTTCACCCGTCCAAGACATTGAGCCTAAGCACAAGATCGCTGATATAGGGCCTGCGAGCCTGAAATTATTTTCTGAAGTCATAGAGAGCGCGCCCACCATTTTATGGAATGGTCCCTTAGGCGTGCATGAAAAACAAGAATTCGCTAGAGGCACAACCTTTTTAGCCCATAAGATCGCTGACACTTACGCTTTCTCGCTCGTTGGTGGGGGCGATACCATTGATGCGATCAATCGCGCGGGCGAAAAGGATAACATGAGTTTTATTTCCACCGGTGGGGGAGCGAGTTTGGAATTGTTAGAGGGCAAAATTTTACCTTGTTTTGAGGTTTTGGACAAACGCCATTAACTCTAAGGATCGCTTATGGTGAACGTGTTTTTCAAACAGCAAAAATTTGTCATTAAAAAACGCTTTAATGATTTTAATGGTTTTGATATAGAAGAAAATGAAGTTTTATGGTTTGAATTAATCAACCCCACGCCCAATGAATTGGCCACTCTAAGCCAAGAATACGCTATCCACTACAACACAGACCATTCCCAACGAGTCTCATCAGTTACCAAATATTGGGAAGACAGCTCCAGCGTTACGATCAACGCCTTTTTCACTAATCAGGATGAAAATGAGACTTTTCATACGGAAATGGCGACCTTTATTTTGTCCAATAACATTCTTTTCACGATTTATTACGGGACTTTAGAAATCTTTGATTCTATCCAAAAAAAGGTTTTGGCTAGCCCTAAAAAATTTGAAGACGGGTTTGACATTCTAACCAAAATCTTTGAAGTGTATTTTGAAAAAGGCGTGGAATGTTTGGAGTGGATCAACAAACAAACGAGCCTGTTGCGCAAAAACATCATTTTCAAAGAAACTTCTACGCATGATGATATTTTAGTGTGCTTGTCCAATTTGCAAGAATTTAATGTGGCTTTAAGGGATTCTTTTTTTGACAAACGGCGCATTATCACCGCATTACTAAGGAGTAATAAAGTGGATAGCGATACTAAAAATAATTTAAATATCATTTTAACCGATTTTAGCTCTTTGGTGGAGTCTACAACGGTCAATCTCAACTCGCTTGATAACATTCAAAACCTGTTCGCTTCTCAAGTCAATGTGGAGCAAAATAAAATCATCAAGCTCTTCACGGTGGCGACCATGGCGATGATGCCCCCACATTGATTGGCACGATTTATGGCATGAATTTTAAATTCATGCCGGAGCTAGAATGGCAATACGGGTATCTTTTCGCGCTGATTGTCATGGCGATTTCTACGATTTTGCCTGTGCTCTATTTTAAAAAGAAAGGCTGGTTGTAGCCTTTTATGGAATTTTTATCCTCACTCTTAGACGCTCTTTCTACACCGCATGGCATAGTCTCCTTGGCTACGCTCACGCTTTTAGAGATCGTTCTAGGGATTGATAACATCATTTTTATCACGGTGATGGTTTATAAACTCCCCAAACACCAGCAAAATAAGGCCATGATTTTAGGCTTGGGTCTGGCTATGATCGCTCGTATAGGGCTTTTAGGGAGCTTGTTTTTCATCAGCCATTTGCAAAAGCCTTTATTCACTATAGCGGGCATGAGCTTTTCATGGCGTGATGTGGTGCTGTTTGTAGGGGGGTGTTTTTGGCTTTTAAAGCGTTAGTGGAACTAAAAGATCAGATCTATCCTAAAGAAAAACACCAAGAAAAAGCGTTTGGCTTTTTCATCACCTTAATAGAAATCATGTTTTTAGACATTGTCTTTTCTTTAGACTCTGTGATCACGGCTATTGGGATCGCTAAACACTTAGAAGTCATGGCGCTTGCTATTATTTTATCTGTAATCGTGATGATGTTTTTTTCCAAAATCGTTGGCGATTTCATTGAAAAACACTACCGCATCAAAACTTTAGCCTTTGTTTTTTTGCTCGTTGTGGGCGTGTTTTTGTTTTTAGAAGGCTTGCATTTGCACATCAATAAAAATTACTTGTATGCGGGCATTGGTTTTGCCTTACTCATAGAATGCTTGAATATCTTCATAGAAAAGAAAGTGAAAAAAAGTTAAAAAGCGTTTTTTAAAAACAAAATTAAAGAAGTTGTTTGCAAAAGGCTTTCATACTTTTGTGAATAACCAAATTTTAATCAAAACTCATAAGTGCATAGGGAGCATTTCGCAATGAAACCCCCTTAAAAAGAGGGTTTGTGCACGCACCTAATAAGCAAACACATAATTGAGATACACGCTATAGAGCCTTCTGTATTTGAGTTCAGCCCCCATGAAAGAGTAATAATCCGTGTTAATGGTGGGGATTTTCACGCCCAATTCCATGCCATGCTGAGCGGCATGATCGCTGTCTTTTTTCTTAGGCCTAGCGAGATTCATCCTCAAGCCTAAATTGAATAAAAATTGGAAATTAGCCACATTCATCTTAGCGCTATAGATATTGCCCACCATGTTCAAATTCACGAATTCAGAATTAAGCCACGAAGTCCCGGCTAACGCAAAGCCACCAAAAAGCCCCACAGAAAGCTTGTTGTTTTTGCCTAAAAAGTTGGTGTTTTTATCGTTGATGAAGTTATAAAGTGCATCCATTCCCACCCCATAAGTCCACACATCAGAAGCGGAGTTAAAAAAATTAGATTTGATATAAGCATGGTTATAATCAAAGAAACCATAATACCTTAACCCCCAATTCCTTTTTTTACCAAAGAATTGCTTATAGCCCACTTGCACGCCGATGCCGTTCATCGCGCCGTTATTGTTTTGATAGTCAATCACGCCGATGCGCCTAAAAGGGTTTTTGCCTAATTCTTGCGCGGTGGTTTGGAGCTGGTTGTATTTGTTGGTATCCAAAGAATAAGTGAGCAAACCTTCTGGGGAATTAGGGTTTTGAGTGGCATGCGTCATGTTTTGAAGTGGCTTAGCGTTAGGCAAGTGAGAGATACCATTATTAATCGCTTTTGAGTCGTTCCCTAAAGTGTTAAGGGCTTCTTTAAAATTCAAAATGGTTTGAGCCAAAGCTTTTTCTTGATTGACCTGGTTGCCATAATAAGCGGTGTGTTGCACCAAAGAGTTTAAAGTTTCCTTCACAAACGCGCAACCTGAACCATAAGTGTTGTCGTTAATCACACCAGCCGATCCTGCGGTGCATTCTTCTAGATCTTGTTGGATAGGCCCTTGAATGCTGTGGAAATTGTTCGCTACTTGTTGGGCTAAATTTAAAATCTCTGCTTGAGCGTTAGCTCTGTTGAGCATTTCTTGAGCGAACCCTTTGTCTTCAGAAGTGTAGGGGTTGAAATTGTTGGGTTGCGTGATTTGGGCGTTTTCATTAGCGTTAAGCTGTTGGGTTTTTGCTAGGGCTGTTTGAGCGTTTTTAATCATCTCGTTAATAGCGTTAAAGCTATCGCCAAAAATATCCATCACAGTCCCAGTCTTGCCGCTAAACCCCCATGCCCCACCGCCACCATTCACATGCGGGTTTTGGGTGGTAAGGACATTGATGATAGTAGCGGCTTGTTGCAAAAGGTTTTCAGCGTCATTGACGCTACTAATCTTTAGCTGGATTGGGATTGATGAACCGCCTGAATAATAATTGCCATTCCCATTAGGGTAAGTGTATTCTGTGGTAGGGTTTTTTGTGAAAGTTTGATTGATATTGACTACCATATTTTTAGAGCTATTCAAGGCAGGCATCCCGCCTCCTTGATTTTGGTTTAAAGCGGTTTGGATGGTTTGATAAGCGGTATTGAGAACTTGGTATTCACTACTAGATAGGATACCATTGGGTCCTACATTGCTGGCTCCATTGCAAGTGGTGGTGGTCGTTCCGCTACCGGTGTTGTAGCTGTAGTTTGGCGTGTTGTCAAACGATCGAACGCCCCCATTTTCTAAATGTTCTGGGCCAAGATTGGGGCCAGGACCGCAACTGATCCCAAAGGCTATGACTTGCCACATGCCCACAGCGGCATTGAGCGCTAAAGCCACAGCTTGATAGGCCGGAGAAGTGGTGGTAGCGCTAGTGAGATTGATCGCGCTTGAGCTTAGATTATCAATCGCACCCGTGATCGCGCTCGGTGTGCTGGCCAGATTGACTAAGGAATTTAAGTAATTGTATTGGTTTAAAAGGTTGCTTAAATTATCGTATCTGTCCGCAAGATTTTGCAATGCTCCCGTGTTTTTCACTTTTTGAACCGCTTCACCGATTTGATAGCCCACACTCATGTAAAATCCGTCATCTTCAGCCCTTGATAATGAGAGCATGAGAGAAAGAGAGAGTAAGAGAGATTTTTTGATTTTCATGTTTTCTCCTTTTATTAGATTTTTCTTTGATACAAAGAAACTTCATATTATAAGCAATAAATGGAATTTTATGGCTAATTTTAGCTCTAAATTTTAGAGATTTTGTTTTTTTTTTTTTGTAAATTGCGAAAAATAGGGGTTTTGGCCTAACTTTTAAGGCTTAAAAACCGCCCTTAAAAGAAAGACTAGTTAGTCTTCTTTCAAGCTATAAGCGATAGGGATTTTTAGATGCACGGTTTCTTCTGGTTTAGGGAATAGATGCGCCGCGCTTTTAATGGCCTCTAAAGCCGCATGGTTTAAAATATCTGTCGTGTTGCTTTTGACGACTTTAATGTCTGTAACACTCCCATCAGCATTGATCGTAAAGCTCACTAACACTTCGCCCTCAATGCCCCTAATCTGCGCCATTTTAGGGTAGCGGTTTTTAGAAGAAATAGCGGTTTGGATCTTCATTAAAAATTCGTTACTCACCCCTGGGTTATAAGCTTGAGCTTCAGAAGTTGCACCCTCAGAGGTTTTGTTAGACTCTTCTTGCTTGTCTTTTTCTTTGACTATATCTTTAGTCGTTACTTGTTTGGGAGTGCTCTTTTCTTTAGCTTCCTCTTTAGCTTCTTCTTTTTTGGGTTCTTCTTTAGGTTCAGGTTTAGGCTCGGGTTTTGGTTCAGGCTTAGGCTCGGGTTTTGGTTCAGGTTTGGGTTTTGGCTTTGGCTCAGGCTTAGGTTTTGGCTTTGGCTTGGGTTTGGGTTTAGGCTTTGGAACCTCTTTTTTGGGTTCTTCTTTTTTGGGTTTTTCTTTAGGCTCTTCTTTGGGTTTAGCCGACTCAGCATTAGTCTTTGTATTGGAATTAGTGTTAATGCTGGCTAAACTCATGGTAACCTTAGTGGTCCCCGCTTGCGCTAAAGGCTCTGGGGCGTCTTCGCGCAGTAAAAAATAGCCAAACCCTATAGCGTATAGGGCAAAAGAGATTAAAAAGCTAACACTCGTTGAAACTTTACTGAGCTTGCGTGGAGATGGAGAAATTTTCATGATTATGCTCTTTTAAAATATCCATAATGCTGATAAAAGTTTCAAAACGAGAGCTTTTGTCGCTTTTTAAGTCTATAAGGGTTTTAGGGTCTGTTTGCTTGACTACAGCGCTCAAAGCTTCTAAATTCGTCGGTTTGTCATCTACGAAAATATTGTCATGCTCATCTACAGAGATGACCACCACTTTTTGATCGTTTGGCTGGGATTTTTCCGCATTTTTAGCGTTAGGGAGATTGACTTTAATCTTACCTTGCGCGATAAAAGTAGAAATGCTTAACACAATCGCTAGCAAAACGAGCATAATATCAATAAAAGGGACAATATTCAGCCCATCGCCTCTTCTGATGCTTTTCATTTTTTCATGATCCTGAATTTTTCACTCAAAACATCGGACTTTCTCAATAAGCTATTATAAGCGATCAAAGTGGGAATCGCCACAGCAAGCCCTAGAGCGGTCGCTTTTAAAGCCAAAGACAAACCTACCATGATCGTTTTAGCGTCCATCCCGCCGCTCACGCCCATGTCATAGAAAATCACCATGATCCCTAAAACCGTCCCTAACAAGCCCACATAAGGCGCGTTAGAAAAAATCACATAGAGAATGGTTAGATTCTTGGTTAAATCCAAATTCAGGGCATCTATATCATCATAAGCTTTCAAATCGACTTTGGAATAAAAAATAACCCTTTCAATCACAAACCACAAAGCTAAAAAACTGGCCACGCCAAGCACCGCAAAAACAAATATGTCCACATAATCTTTCAACATTCCCACTGAAAAACCGCCCATAAAAACTCCTTGTCTATGATAAAACAATTCCCTTAAGATTAAAGCAACATGCAACACAGCCACACTCTAAAGAGCATGCGCTCTTTAAGAAGCATTCGTTCGCATAAATGCTCCAAAATGATAAAAGAATGTTAGTTTGTTGATTATATTGTTTTAATAATAACAAGTCAATGATGATTAAGCTAATAATTACAATCAAATTCAAACGCTCTTATGGCCAACCATTTAAATCCAATCTGTATTATAATTGTTCATTTTAAATTAATTCAATCATACTAGCATGAGCGGCTTTTAACGAACTCATGCCAAAAAAGGATTTTTCTCAAATGGATACACCCAATAAAGACGATTCAATCATCCGCTTTTCGGTTTCTTTACAACAAAATTTATTAGACGAATTAGACAACCGCATCATTAAAAACGGCTATTCTTCTCGCTCAGAATTAGTGCGCGACATGATCAGGGAAAAATTAGTAGAAGACAATTGGGCAGAAGATAACCCTAATGATGAGAGTAAGATCGCCGTGCTTGTGGTGATTTATGATCACCATCAAAGGGAATTGAACCAGCGCATGATAGACATCCAGCATGCCAGCGGGACGCATGTTTTATGCACCACGCACATTCATATGGATGAGCATAATTGTTTGGAGACGATTATTTTACAAGGCAATTCGCTTGAAATCCAACGCTTGCAATTAGAAATTGGGGGGCTTAGGGGGGTTAAATTCGCTAAATTGACTAAGGCGTCTAGCTTTGAATACAATGAATAATGTCTTAAAATACAAAGAATTAGCGCTCTATGGAGGGAGTTTTGATCCCTTGCACAAGGCTCATTTAGCCATTATTGAGCAAACTTTAGAATTACTGCCCTTCGCTCAGCTCATTGTCTTGCCCGCTTATCAAAACCCTTTTAAAAAGCCATGTTTTTTGGACGCACAAACCCGTTTTAAGGAATTAGAAAGAGCTTTAAAGGGAATGCCTAGGGTGCTGTTGAGCGATTTTGAAATCAAGCAAGAAAGGGCTGTGCCTACGATAGAAAGCGTTCTTCATTTCCAAAAACTCTACCGCCCTAAAACGCTTTATTTAGTCATAGGAGCGGATTGCTTGAGGCATCTTTCTTCTTGGACTAATGCTACAGAGCTTTTAAAAAGGGTGGAATTAGTGGTTTTTGAAAGGATTGGCTATGAAGAGATCCAGTTTAAGGGACACTACCACCCTTTAAAGGGCATTGACGCGCCGATTTCTTCTAGCGCGATTAGGGCTGGTTTGGGGGTTTAAGCGTGTTTTTTAATGTGGCTATAGGCTTCTTGAATGATAGCGAAGCGTTTGGCATAAAGAGCCTTTTTTTCTTTCAGATCGCACAAATCAGGGTGGTAGGTTTTAGCCAACTCCAAATAGCGCTTTTTCACTTCGCTAAAATTTTCATGTTTGATAAACCCTAGCGTTTTATAGCATTCTTTTAATTTGCGTTCAGCCATAGTGGTGTAGCTGTCCTTGCCAAAGCCATTAGGATAGATGAAATCTAAGCATGCGTTATGGACGATTCTATTTTCATTGAGCGTTACAATGAGTTCCCAAAAACGCTCTGAATCGCCTCTTATATGCAATTCATCTTGGGTTTCTAAAAACACATAGCCGCTAAATTTTTGGCGTAAAAAGCGCTTAGCGATAGGGTGCTTGGTGATAAAGAGCACGTATTCTGCCCCAAAGGTTAAAACTTTCACCTCTATCTTTTCTAAAAGCGTGTTTTGATTGATGATTTTGATGCGTATGGGCAAGCGGCTTTTTTGTAAAATCTCTTCTAAAGAATGCATGCTAATGTCTTTCTCATGTGCGCATTCAAGGGCATGATAAACCCAATTGAGCAAGTAGTTTTTTTTAAAACATTCCGTGTCGTTTAAAATGAGCAGCGATGAAGAGAGCATGTGGCACTGGCTGAAATGCTTTTTGGCGTAGTTTAAAACTTTTTTCAACAAAGGGTGGCTGTTAGGGAGCGCGATTTGCGTGAATCTGGCTAACAATTCAATTTTGGCCATTGCCCTTATTTTCTCCATGCGTTTTAGGTGGTTTTAAAAAATATTAGGCGTATTTTAGCATGCCAATGGTTAAAAAAGGTAGTTATGAATGGTTTTTGCGCTAGACTACAAGCCACATACTAATGATGAAAGATACAAAAATGAAAATAGCGGTATTACTCAGTGGGGGGGTGGATAGCTCTTATAGCGCTTATAGCTTAAAAGAGCAAGGGCATGAATTAGTGGGGATTTATTTAAAACTCCATGCGAGTGAAAAAAAGCATGATTTATACATCAAAAACGCTCAAAAAGCGTGCGAGTTTTTAGGCATTCCTTTAGAGGTGTTGGATTTTCAAAAGGATTTTAAAAGCGCGGTTTATGATGAATTTATCAGTGCTTATGAAGAGGGGCAAACCCCTAACCCATGCGCGTTGTGCAACCCTTTAATGAAGTTTGGGTTAGCTTTAGATCACGCTTTAAAATTAGGGTGTGAAAAGATCGCTACCGGGCATTATGCGAGAGTCAAAGAAATTGACAAGGTGAGTTATATTCAAGAGGCTTTGGATAAAACTAAAGATCAGAGCTATTTTTTATACGCTTTAGAGCATGAAGTGATCGCTAAATTGGTGTTCCCTTTAGGGGATTTGTTAAAAAAGGATATTAAGCCTTTAGCCTTGAGTGCGATGCCTTTTTTAGGCACTTTAGAGACTTATAAGGAATCTCAAGAAATTTGCTTTGTGGAAAAAAGCTACATTGACACTTTAAAAAAGCATGTTGAAGTGGAAAAAGAGGGCGTGGTGAAGAATTTACAAGGCGAAATCATTGGCACGCATAAGGGCTATATGCAATACACGATTGGCAAACGCAAAGGCTTCAGCATTAAGGGGGCGTTAGAACCGCATTTTGTGGTGGGGATTGACGCTAAAAAGAACGAGCTAGTCGTGGGCAAAAAAGAAGATCTCGCCACGCGTTTCCTCAAAGCTAAAAACAAATCTTTGATGAAAGATTTTAAAAAGGGCGAATATTCTATCAAGGCTCGTTACAGGAGCGTGCCTGCTAAAGCGTTTGTGAGCTTGAAAGATGAGGTGATTGAAGTGGAGTTTAAAGAGCCTTTTTATGGCGTGGCTAAAGGGCAAGCCTTAGTCGTTTATCAAAATGACATCTTGCTTGGCGGGGGCGTGATCGTTTAGGGTTTTTTGCGCTCATAGCCTAGTTGATCGCTTTTTTAAACACTCACTCCCACTTAAAATTTTCAAAGCTAGGGAATCCATGCGGATCTAGGCGAATATTTTTAATGGAAGCCTTTTTATCGCTCAAATCACCGCTCAAATTGGAAGGCTTTGGCGTTTTGGCATGCTGTTTGGCTAAAAGGGCTAAAACTCGGGCGTTTAACGCCATGGTCTCATTCAAAAACGCCATTTGCTCACTCAATTCGCTTAAAAATTCTATATTCAAGGTTTTTAAAGTGTGTTCGTAATTGGCTAGGATTAGAGCATGCTTTTCTTTGTTGTTTTTAGCGTTTTTTAATTCCTTATCTCGCTCTATAAGGGCGTTTTGGTAGCGTTGGCGCAATTGGTTAGCGCATGATTTTAGATTTTCTTTATCGCATAAAAAGCGCGATTTTAAAGTTTCTAGGCGTTTTTCTAGGGGTAAAAAGGTTTTTAGGGCGTCTTCTTTAGCTTGGATTTGGCTTTGAAGCTTGTTTTTAATTTTTTTCAAACGCATGGCTTTATAGGCTTGAAAATCATGGTTCATAAGGGCGTTGTATTCTAGGGTTTTGTTATGGGATTGTTGATCCTGTATTTCATTTTCTAAAACCTGATCGCATAAGGCGTTTAAAGCGCTCATCAAATCCAATCGTGAGAGCAATTGGGCGAGTTTAGGCTCTTTGAGTAAGAAAAGGGCGTTGTTTTTTTCTTGGACTTCTAAAGCGTTTGACGCCTCTTCTAAATTCTTAACGCCGCTCAAATAAGGGCAATGCTCTTGCAAGAAAAGCGTTTGGGATTCTTTGATTAAGCGTTCTTGCTCCATGCTCTCTTTTAAGCGTTTTTCTAAAGCTTGTAATTTTTCTAATTCCAAAGCGCTTTGTTTCAATAACGCATCAGTGTCCATAAGGCGGATCTGACTAGCGTTAAAAAAACGCCTCTGGCTATTTAGGGTGCTGTTAGCCTTTTTGATTTCTTTAAGTTGATCCTGATTGTTGGAAAGCACGTTTTGATAGATTCTTAAACTTTCATTGAGTTTATAGAGCATGTCAGAAAGCTGTTCGTTGGAGCGCGAAAGTTTGGCATTAGTTTGGGAATCAAAGGTCATCATTATCTGCGCGTTTGAAAAGGTTAGAAAAAATAAAAAGAAGCAAAAAAATCTCATGGGGTTATCTTTATTACTATAGTTTCATCGTGTTATTTTATCTAAGTTTTGGCATGCGCTAAAACACGCAAAATTATCGCTTTTAAGATAAAATAAGCGTTTTGATGCCATTTTTGGAGCGATCGTGGAATTGAGTTATTATGAAATTTTAGAAGTGGAAAAACACAGCAACCAAGAGACCATTAAAAAGTCTTACAGAAAGCTGGCTTTAAAATACCACCCAGACAGAAACGCCGGCGATAAAGAAGCCGAAGAAAAGTTCAAGCTCATCAATGAAGCCTATGGGGTGTTAAGCGATGAAAAGAAACGGGCCTTATACGATAGATATGGTAAAAAAGGCTTAAACCAAGCCGGTGCAAGCCAGAGCGATTTTTCTGATTTTTTTGAAGATTTAGGATCGTTTTTTGAAGACGCTTTTGGCTTTGGCGCTAGAGAGAGTAAAAGGCAAAAAAGCTCTATCGCGCCGGATTATTTGCAAATGATTGAATTGAGTTTTAAAGAAGCGGTTTTTGGCTGTAAAAAAACCATTAAGGTCCAATACCAGAGCGTTTGTGAAAGTTGCGATGGCACAGGTGCTAAAGACAAAGCCCTAGAGAATTGCAAGCAATGCAACGGGCAGGGGCAGGTGTTTATACGCCAAGGTTTTATGAGTTTTGCACAAACTTGTGGGGCGTGTAAAGGCAAGGGCAAAACCATTAAAACCCCATGCCAAGCGTGTAAGGGTAAAACCTACATTCTTAAAGATGAAGAAATTGATGCAATGATCCCTGAGGGCATTGATGATCAAAACCGCATGGTGCTTAAAAATAAAGGCAACGAATACGAGAAGGGAAAAAGAGGGGATTTGTATTTAGAAGCGCGAGTCAAAGAAGATGAGCATTTCAAGCGCGAAGGCTGTGATTTGTTCATTGAAGCGCCGGTATTTTTCACCACTATCGCTTTAGGGCATACGATTAAAGTGCCGTCTTTAAGAGGAGGCGAATTGGAATTAAAAATCCCTAGAAACGCCAAAGACAGGCAAACTTTTGCGTTTAGAAACGAGGGCGTGAAGCACCCCGAAAGCTCTTATAGGGGGAGTTTGATCGTGGTGTTGCAAGTGATTTATCCTAAAAGCTTGAATAAAGAGCAGCAAGGGTTATTGGAAAAATTGCATGCGAGTTTTGGCTATGAGGGCGAACCGCATAAAGGCGTTTTAGAAACTTGCGTTTCTAAAATTAAAGACTGGTTTAAATAAAAGGTTATTGGTGCGCGAGTTTCTAAAAGCTTTTAAAGACGCTTTCCCTCATACCATTTCTATCTTTTTAGGGTATTTGCTTATGGGAATGACTTTTGGAATGCTTTTAGTCCAGCATGGCTATGATTATAAAGTCGCTTTGTTCATGTCGTTATTCATCTACGCTGGGGCGGTGCAATTTGTAGCGATCACGCTTTTAAGCGCGCAAGCGGGCTTGATGAATGTCGTTATTGTGAGCTTGTTAGTGAATGCGAGACAGACTTGTTATGCGCTTTCTATGCTAGATCGATTTAAAAACACCCAATGGCGTTTGCCCTATTTAGCGCACGCGCTCACGGATGAAACCTTTGCGTTATTGAATTTATACGCTCCTAAAGAGGGGGTGAGTGAAAAAGACTTTATTTTTAGCATTTCCTTACTCAACCACTCTTATTGGATTTTTGGCTCGTTAGTGGGTTCGTTAGTGGGTTCGCATTTTTCTTTTGACACTCAAGGCATGGAATTTGTGATGACAGCGATTTTTATCGTGCTGTTCATGGAGCAATACAAACGCACCACGAATCATAAAAACGCATGGCTTGGGATTATTATTGCGGTCGTTTGTTTAGCGTTCTTTGGGACTGAATACTTTTTGCTCATCGCTTTAGTTTTAATGGTGCTTGCTCTTATGTTGTTTAGAAAGCAGTTAGAATGTTAATGCATTCTATACTCATTATTTTAGTCATCATAATAACGACTTATTTCACGCGCATCTGGCCTTTTATGGTATTTAACGCTAAAAATCCGCCCAACGACTTTGTGCGTTATTTGGGTAGGGCTTTATCATGCTCAGTGATAGGCATGCTCGTGGTTTATTGTTTTAAAGACATTCACATTTTAAAACCCCCTTATGGGATCAATGAAATCACCGCTTTTTTGTCCGTTATCCTTTTACACCGCATTTTTAAGGTGTTTGTTTTAAGCATCACGCTCCCTACCATTCTTTATATGGTTTTAGTCCAAAGCCATGCGTTAGAAAAGGCTTTTTTTAATATTCATGTTTCCTAACCCTAGCGTTTTTAACCCTAGCGTTTTTAATCACAAAATACGCCGTAGGGATAATAAAAAGCGTTAAAACAACGCTGCTTATCATGCCCCCTAGCATGGGCGCGGCAATGGATTTCATGATTTCACTACCGGTGCCATGGCTATACATGATAGGAATGAGTGAAGCTAAAATGCTAAAAAAGGTCATCAGCTTGGGCCTTACCCTAAGCACCGCCCCATGCATGATAGCTTCTTTTAAGGCGGTAGTCGTCTGCTCTTTTAAGGGGGTTTTGATGAATTTTTGAAACGCGTCTTCTAAATAAATAATCATCACAATAGCCGTTTCGCTCGCTACCCCTAAAAGGGCCAAAAAGCCCACTAACGCCGCCACGCTCATGTTAAATCCCATGAGATTCATAAAAATCAACCCCCCCAAAAACGCAAAAGGCAGAGTGAAAAAGCATAATAAGGAATTAGTGAGATTCTTTAAAGCAAAGACAATTAAAATAAAAATGATAAACACGCTCACCGGCACGATGTATTGTAAGGTTTTAAACGCTTCTTCTAAATACTGGCTTTCGCCGCTAAATTCATAATAATACCCGCTAGGCAATTGGATTTTTTCTAGCGTTTTTTGAGCCAGTTGCCTGTAAGTATCAGAGCTGATACCATTTTGCGGCACAATATAAATAAAATTCACGTTCAAGCCCTTTTCGCTCTTTAGCACCGCCGGCGAATTGTCGTAATACACATGGGCTAATTCCCTTAAGGGCATGTAATTGTAAGCGGTTTTGATGTAGAGGTTTTTTAATTTTTCAATGGTGTTTCTTTCGGTGTCTTCTAAGCGTAAAGAGATGGGGTAGCTTTCTACGCCCTTAATCATGGTGGTGAGCGTGGCTCCGCCCAGAGCGAATTTAATCGCATCTAACACGGCGCTTTTATTGATGCCGTAACGAGCCAGATTTTCATCGTTCAAATCCAGCGTGATGTAGTAGCCGTTATTCGATCGCTCGGCAAAGACGGACAAACTCTCTTTTAGGGTTTTGAGCTGTTGCTCCATAAGGATCGCTAATTCTTGTAATTTGTCCGTATCGTTACCATAGAGCTTGATGCCTAGGGGCGTTCTAATGCCGGTTAAGAGCATGTCCGTCCTCCCACGAATGGGGTAAGTCCATGAATTAGTCAAGCCTTTTAATTGCAGGGTTTTTTCTAATTTGTCCCTAACTTCTTTATAACTGAGCTTTTCTTTCCATTCGTTTTGTGGCTTTAATTCAATGTAGGTTTCTATCATTCCTAAACCGGCAGCATCGGTGCTGGTGTTAGCGCGCCCCACTTTACCAAAAACCTGTTTGACAAAATCCAGTTGCTTGATAGCGGCATTACTTTTTTTTAAGTATTCTAAAGCGGTGTCAATGCCCACGCCATTAATGGTTACAGGCATATACATGATTACCCCTTCATTGATTTGGGGGATAAATTCCCAGTTGAGTTTTTTATACGCTACAACTAATCCCCCTAAACCCACAACGCTCGCTATTAAAAAAGCGTATCTGAACTTAAGCACAACCTTCAAACTCACGCCATAAATTTTCATGAAAAAAGCGTTAATGGGGTTTTTGGACTCTTCTAAAATCCGCCCTTTAATGAGCCATACCATTAAAATAGGGACTATCGTAATAGAAAGCAGCGCTCCCACTAGCATGGCAAAGGTTTTGGTGTAAGCTAAAGGGGCAAAAAGCTTTTCTTCTTGACCGGTGAGTGCAAAAATTGGCAAGAAAGAAACCACAATGATCATCAAAGCAAAAAATATCGCGCCCCCCACATGCTTAACCCCTTGCATGATGGCATTAACCCTTTGAATCTCATCTTTCGTATCAATGCGTTGCAGATGCTTGTGAGCGTTCTCCACCATCACAATCGCCGCATCCACCATCGCCCCTATAGCGATCGCAATGCCCCCCAAACTCATGATACTCGCTTCAATATTGAAATAACGCATGAGTAAGAAACTAATACACACGCTTAAAGGCAGAGTGATAATCACCACTAAAGCGCTCCTGAAATGCAGTAAGAAAATCGCAATAATGACTAGCACAATGACGCTTTCTTCTATGAGCGTGTGGATCAAATTGTCAATGCCTTTTTCAATCAATTCGCTCCTGTCATACACGCTGGTGATTTTCACATCAGGGTTACTCGCTTGTAGGGTGGCGATTTTTTCTTTAATGGCTTTAAGCACCTTATAAGTGTCAGCGTGATAGCGCACCATCACAATCCCCCCCACCACTTCCTTATTACCATTGAGATTGGCTGCCCCTCTGCGCGGTTTTGGCACTAGCCTAACGCTGGCTATATCTTTAATCTTTAAAGGGATAGCCCCTTCTTTTTTAAGGACAATTTCTTCTAAATCGTTCAAAGATTGGATATAGCCATGCGATCTTATGATTTTTTCAAACCCGTTTTCTAAAATAACCCCCCACCGGTATCGTTATTGGAATTTTTAATCGCATTAGCGACTTGCTCCAAACTCAAGTTATAACGGATCAAAGAATCGTTTTGAAGCGTTACTTCATAATCCTTCACAAAGCCCCCCACGCTTGCGACCTCACTCACCCCATCAACCCCCAAAAGCGCATAGCGGTAATAAAAATCTTGCAAGACTTTCAAATCGCTCAAATTCTTGCTATCGCTAGATAAGGCGTATTGATACGCCCAACCAATAGAAGTGGAATCGCTCCCTATTTCCACTTTAGCGTCCTTAGGGAGGTTATTCACTCGGTTTAGCTGCTCTAAAACCCTATCTCTGGCCCAATACAAATTGACGCCGTCTTTAAAAATGATGTAAATCAAGCCGCTTTCATAGCTAGAAATCCCCCTAACCGTGTCAATGTTAGCGATACTCATGAAAGTAGAAACTAGTGGGTAAGTAACCTGCTCTTGCACGATTTTAGGGCTTTGATTGGGGTAAGTGATCTGCACGACCACTTGAGCGGGGCTTAAATCCGGCAAAGCGTCTAAACGAACGCTTTTTATCGCCCACAAAGAGGCTAAGAAAATGAGTAGAGTGACTAGAGTGGTAAGGAGTTTGTTTTTAACGCTTAAATCAATGATCTTTTCTATCATTCAATAATCCCCATTGTTTTGAGCGTCAGCGTCTAGCACGAATAAAGCGTTATTAGCGACTTCTTCACCCACTTCTAAACCCTCTAAAATTTCATAACTCCCATCGCTCAAGCGGACGGCTTTAATTTCTAACGGGCTTAAGCCAAAATCGTCTTTTTTAAACACGATAGCTTTCCCCCCTTTAATCAAAACCGCTTCTTTAGGCAAAATCTTCATTTTTTGTGGTTTTTGAAAGATTTCTACTTGAGCGAACATGTTAGGGTAATAAAGCTGTTTAAGATTAGGCACATTGAAGCGCGCTTCTAGCATTTTATCTTGCGCATTTATGATGGGGTTGATGTTTTCAAGCGTGATTTCTTGCTCGCCTTTAATCCCTTCTACGAACAAGATCGCTTTATGCGTGTTTTTTAAAAACTCTAAATCCTCTTGATTGACTTTAACAAGCGCCCACAATTGGCTTAAATCTATGATTTGAAACAACTCTTGCCCTTTTTTAAAAAAGCTCCCCTCATTGAGATCCGGGCTTTTTTTAAAGATAACGCCACTGAAGCGAGAGTAAATAGTCATTTCATTTTGAACCTTGTGGCTGCTAATGATTTTTTCAATGCTAGAGTTTTCTAGCCCTAGTAGTTTTAATTTTTCTTTAATCGCTCCCACTTGCTGGTTGAATTTCAATGATGATAACAACTCGCTTTGAACGCCCGCTAATTCAGGGGAATACACGCTCAATAGTCTATCGCCCTTTTTAATGGGGGTATAGGTTTTATTCGCATAAAGCTTTTCCACATAGCCATCAAAACGCAGGGTTTGAGAAAAAATCAGCGCTTCATTAGGCTCTAAAATCGCGTAATAGCGCCGGCTCTGGGCGAATTCTTTTTCTATAACCTTAGTGGTGGAAATATTAAAACGGGTTTGGCTTTTAGCTTCTTTAGTTTCTTTAGTCTCTTGAGTTTCTTTAATTTCTTGAGCGTTAGCCAATAAGAGGCTAAAAAATAGGGCTAACAATAAAAGCCGTTTCATTCTAATCCTTTAAGGTTTTGTAAGGACAAATAAGCGCTATTGAGAGCGCTTAAGGTTTCAAGCTGGGTGATTTGAGTTGTGATTTTGTCGTTAAAAGCGTTGTAATAAGCGTTGTAATCGCCATTAGTTTTCAAATCAAGCGCATAAATTTGCACGATTTTTTCATTCTGCCTTACAATTTTATTGATCGCTTCCAGGTTTTTTTGCAAGGTTTCTAATTTTTTAAGGAGTTTTAGGGCCAGGTGGCGCGTTTTGTTTTTGGTGTTTTCCACTTCGCTTTTAAACGCCAGGCTTTCTTTTTTCTTTTGTTCCACTAATTTGGCCTGCTTGCCATAAAGAGGCAAAGGGATAGACAAAGCGACGCTAAACATGTCGTAGTTATAGTATTGTTTGGAGCGGAAATAATACACCCCGGTAACGTTTATGTCTTCTAAAAAGCTTTTTTTAGCCAAAGTGATGTCTTTTTGCGCTTTTTCTTCATCAAGCCTGGCGATCGCAATATCGTAATTAGTGGTGCTGATGTTATATAACTCTTGCTCCTTATTAAATTCAAAATTTTTAGGGGCAATGCTTAAAAGCTCGTTTTCTTTAAAAGTCAATTCACCCATGGAATAATGGCTGCTAGAGAGCGCTTCTTCTAAATTGTTTTTTTTGATTTCTAATTGCGATTTTAAAATTTCTAACTTGGCGATCGCTATTAAATTAGGCGAACTGGAATGGTTGGCTTGATAGAGGGTGTTTTCTAAATTTTTAATCGCTGTGTTTAAAAGCTCTATTTCTTGTTGGTTTTTATAATTTTCAATGCCGTTTATCATTAAATTAATCACCAATTGCTGCTTGGTTTTTTTAAGCTCTAATATCTTTTTTTGTTTTTCTAGATGGATCATTTTAGATTGCGTGAGTTTTTTACCATTTAAATCCACTTTTTGAGACAAACCCAAGCTCATGTTTTGCATTAAGGTGCTATCCAGCCTGAAAAAATCGCTCACGTTAGCGTTGTTGTAGCCTAAATACAAAATAGGGTTATCCCATTTGCTAACGGCTTTTTCTTGAGAATTTAAAGCGTCAATTTGCTCTTGTAAGGCTTGTATTTTTTGATTTTTAGAAAGGTATTTAGCCACAAAAGATTGGATCTCTAAATCTTTAGCCAAACCCAAACTAAAAAGCAGTAACAAGGCTGTTAAAAGGCGTATTGAAACACCCCTTTTATCAAACGCGCTTATAAAAGACAGCATGTGCTTATAAGTCCAAGCTTGTTTTAGCGCGATAAACCTGGCCCTCTTTAGATTTAATATCCACCCTAACCTGCCATGTCCCGTTCATGGAAAGATTGGTTTTAGCTTCATAAATGCCGTTTTTTTCACTCACTTGCGCCATTTCTTTCATCGCTGGCATGCCAGGCATTTCAGGCATCATAAACTGCACCCTAACGATAGCTTTTTCTAAAGCCTTACCTTTTAAAGTGGGGCTAAGCACGAAAGTGTTGTCGCCTTTAATGGGGTTGCCCACGGATTTGATTTTCACTTCCAAGTCATTCGCTTTTAGGGTTTGCTCCCATGCGTTTAAACTCATAACCCCCAATGCGCTTATTAAAAATAAAGCGGCTAACTTTTTCATCGTTTTGACCTTTAAATTAAGATAACAAGAAAATTCTTGTTGCGGGTGAATGATAACTTTCTTTTGTGTAAAAATTGTGGAAATTGTTTTTAAAAAAATTAGGGTTTTTAAGTAGAAGGTATAAGAGTTTATGCTATTTTTTTAAGGTTTTAAAATCAAATTTCAAAGGATTAGCATGCAATTTAGAATTGAACATGACACGATGGGCGAAATTCAAGTGGATGATAGCCAATACTGGGGGGCTCAAACGCAACGCAGTCTTGAAAACTTTAAAATTGGCACCGAAAAAATGCCTAAAGAACTCATTGGCGCATTTGCCAAACTCAAAAGGAGTCTGGCGGTTGTCAATCACAAGTTAGGGAAATTAAGCCCAGAAAAATCCCAAGCCATTATCAAGGCGTGCGATTGCATTTTAAAAGGCGAGCTGTGCGGCGAGTTTCCCCTAGCGATATGGCAAACAGGGAGCGGGACTCAAACGAATATGAATCTCAATGAAGTCATTGCCAATAAGGCTACAGAAATTTTAGGGGGTAATTTCAGAGAGAAAAAACTCATCCACCCTAACGATGACGTGAACATGTCTCAAAGCTCCAACGACACTTTCCCTACCGCAATGCACGTTGTGAGCGTGCTAGAAATCACGCATAAACTACTGCCTAGTTTAGAGAATCTGTTAAAAACCTTTAAAGACAAAAGCCAACAATTTAAAGAGATTGTCAAAATCGGGCGCACGCATTTGCAAGACGCTACGCCTTTAACTTTGGGGCAAGAATTTAGCGGGTATGCGAGCATGTTAGAGCATTCTAAACAACAAATTTTAGAGAGTTTGGAGCATTTAAGGGAATTAGCCATAGGCGGGACGGCGGTAGGCACCGGGCTAAACGCTCATAAAGAATTGAGCGAAAAAGTGGCTGAAGAATTGAGTCAGTTTAGCGGGGTGAAATTCATCTCTGCACCCAATAAATTCCATGCGCTCACTAGCCATGACGCTATCGCTTATGCGCATGGGGCTTTTAAGGCTTTAGCGGCGAATTTAATGAAAATCGCTAACGATATTAGATGGCTTGCGAGCGGGCCGCGCTGTGGTTTGGGCGAGCTTAATATCCCTGAAAACGAGCCGGGCAGTTCTATTATGCCCGGTAAAGTCAATCCCACGCAATGCGAAGCGATGACAATGGTGGCCGTGCAAGTGATGGGGAATGATACCGCTATTGGCATTGCGGCCAGTCAGGGTAATTTTGAATTGAACGTGTTCAAGCCGGTGATCATTTATAATTTCTTGCAAAGTTTAAGGCTACTAAGCGATAGCATGGAAAGTTTTAATGTCCATTGCGCGATCGGTATTGAGCCTAATAGAGAAAAGATTGATTATTACTTGCACCATTCTTTAATGCTAGTAACCGCCCTAAACCCGCATGTAGGCTATGAAAACGCCGCTAAAATCGCTAAAAACGCCCACAAAAAAGGCATTTCTTTAAAAGAAAGCGCGCTGGAACTGAAACTCTTGAGCGCTGAAGATTTTGACCAATTCGTGGTGCCTGAAAAGATGATCGGGCCTAAGGCTTAAAAACCTTGGGCGGGCGTGCGAGATGAATCCTGAAAAAGCCACTCATTGCAAAGAGATCCGTAAGATCTTAAAAGAGGCGTTGCATGACAATAAAGATTTGAATCTTTATTTGGAACCTGGAGGCAAGCATGCCAAGCTGACTGATGGAGTGCATGTTTTGACGATCCCTTCATCGCCAAGCGACAGAAAAAGCGTGAAAAACTTTGAAAAAGAATTAACAGAGTTTATTAAGAAATTAAGAGGAAACAGGATAACGCATGGAGCGTGTGAGTAGGGATTTTGATACCGGTTTGGTTGCGTATCAATGATTTTAGGTATTGATGAAGCGGGTAGGGGGTGTTTGGCTGGTTCGCTTTTTGTGGCTGGGGTGGTGTGTAATGAAAAAACGGCCTTAGAGTTTTTAGAAATGGGTTTAAAAGACAGCAAGAAGCTCAGCCTAAAAAAGCGCTTTTTCTTGGAAGATAAAATCAAAACGCATGATGAGGTCAAGTTTTTCGTGGTTAAAAAAAGCGCGAATGAAATTGATAGCTTGGGTTTGGGGGCGTGTTTGAAGCTCGCTGTGCAAGAAATTGTAGAAAATGGTTGCCCTTTAGCCAATGAAATAAAGATAGATGGCAACACGGCGTTTGGCTTGAACAAACGCTACCCCAATATACAAACCATCATCAAGGGCGATGAAAAGATCGCTCAAATCGCTATGGCGTCTGTTTTAGCGAAAGCTTTTAAGGACAGAGAAATGCGACAATTGCACGCTTTGTTTAAGGAATACAGCTGGGATAAGAATTGCGGGTATGGGACTAAACAGCATATAGAAGCGATTATTAAGCTAGGGGCTACGCCTTTTCATCGGCATAGCTTCACGCTTAAAAACCGCTTGTTAATTCCCAAACTTTTAGATGTGGAACAACGCCTTATTTAAAATGGTGCTGAGATGGGTAGCGCTCGTTGAAGAAAGACTGATGCGTTTGGCTTTAAAGTAAGCGATAAGATCTTCAGGCTGAATGAAAGGGAATTGCACCATAACATACACACGATGGTTGATGGCATCCACGAACCTTTTAGCCAAAATGGATTTAGACGTTAAAAAATCAACAAGCCCGAATAAATAGCTGATAACGTTATTTTTAACTTGAAGCGCTTTAACAATGCGATGGTGCATTTTAGTGATTAAAACGCTCTCTAACGAGCTGTAAGCGTTTATTCTGGCCCTTAAAAGAGCGATTTCTTCAGCGTTCTTTTCAGAGGGCAATTTGTCATCATAGGGGATATAGTTGGCGTAAAAATCGTTCCTTTTACCCGAAATTGAAGCCGATCCGACATATTGATTGGGCGGTTTCTTGTCGTCAAAAAGATTGATTTTAAGCCAATCAGGGTAGTTAATCGTGTCTTTCAAACTCTTAGCATGCGCTGTTTGAGCGAAGAGGCCTAGGGATAGCAAGGCGCAGAAACTTAATTTTTTCAATGCGTTCATTATAGCTTCCTTTCTATAAAAGAATATTAAAAACGCCCTACGCTTTTAGGGTAGGTGGTATTTCTCAAAAAAGCGAAATACTGGGATAGCTTATAGCGAGTTAGCTTAAGAAAAAATAAAAAATATTAAATAATCAATTAAAAAATTTAGTAATAATATTAAATACATAAATACATAAATACATAAATACATAAATACATAATAACTATTATACCAAAATAGATTGAACATCCAAAGAAAAATCAATGAAATTGAGGTGTTTGTAGGGGGGATTATTGGCTGAAATGGGGGCGTTGATAGAAACCACCACGATATTTAAAAACCCATGTTTGTGGCACCAAGAAAGCTGTTTTTCTAAAAAATGGGGCGTGGGGAAAGCGTGGGCGATGAGGGCGAGCTTACTGGTAGGATTTCGCAAGATAAAAATCCCGTTATCATGGGAGTAAAGCTCATAATTTGGGAATTGCTTGTAAAGCTCTAAAAAAACCATGTTTTCAAAAACGCTTAAAAGCGAGGGGCTAGGAGTTAGGCTATAAGGCAAGGCAAAATCGCACAGATACAATTTGGTTTTATTGTTTTCAAAACTGGGGGCTAAAAAAATGATGCGCTGGTTTTCTAGCGCGTGCAACAATTTATAAAGGGTGTCTTTAGAGATCTTAAGCTCTTTTTTGAGTTGCGTATAAAGATAAAAAGCGCTCACAAACTTAGATTGATACGAGCAGATTTTAGCCATTAAGGGGGCGTAAGCTTGAAAGATTAATTTGATATTTTCTTGTTTTTTTAGGATTTTTTGTTGCTCGTTTTCTGTAAAAAGCGAATCTAAAGCGTTGCCGTCTTTTAAAAAGCGGTTAAACAGGGTGTTTTTAGGGGTGTTGGGTTTGAAAAAGCTAATATATTCTTTAAAATTCAACCCTAACGCATAGCACAAGCTGCAATCTGGCGCTGTTATGGGGCTTAAATAATTAGGGATAAGAACGATTTTAGGAAGCTTAGGCAGGCTGAAATCCAAGCGGTCAATATGATCTAAAATGAGTAAATCCATTTTCTTTTCTAAATGCCATTTTAAAAGCCATGAGCTTAGAATGTTTTTGTTCAAGCGCATGTCATTGTAATTGATATACACAGGGTTTTTAAAATCCTTCGCTAGTTTGAGGGCTAAAGTGGTTTTACCGGATTTCATCGGCCCTAAAAGACAGATTTTATCGCTTGAATGCACCTTTAAAAGCGGGTTGTTTAAAGCCGGCTCTTTAGGGGTTTCAAAAGGCCCAAAAGGGTGCAAGCAAGAAAGGGGCATGAACTTCCTTTCAAATGAGATGGGATTAAGATAATCGTAGCGCATTTTTTCTATTTCCTTATAAAAAGGAAGTAAAAATCTCTAAAAATCCCTAAAAATAGCAAAAGTTATTGACTAAATGGTGCATTTTGAGTAGTATTTCAGTTTTTATTTTATTGTTTTATTCTGTTTTTAGTAACGGATAAAACGAGTTCTTTTAGGAGAGTTTATGGAAAAAATCAGGTTGAAGCTCAAAGCTTATGACCATAGAGTGTTGGATCGCTCTGTTGTGGCTATCGTGGAAGCCGTAAAGCGCTCAGGTTCTGAAATTAGAGGGCCTATCCCTTTACCGACTAAGAATAAGCGTTACACCGTTTTACGCTCCCCGCATGTCAATAAGGATTCAAGAGAGCAGTTTGAGATTAGGGTTTATAGCCGATTGATTGATATTATCTCGGCCACCCCAGAAACCGTGGATAGCTTGATGAAGTTGGATTTAGCTCCTGAAGTGGATGTAGAAGTAACCTCTATGGAAACGAAGTAGTCCTAACGCATTGAGATAATAAAATAAGGGTTAGATATGGAATTTTTAGTTCAAAAGATAGGCATGAGTCGCACCATTGACGCTAACAGCACGCCTGTAACCTTGCTTAAAGTCTTGCAAGCGAAAGTGTGCCAATTAGAAAACGGGAAAGCTTTAGTGGCCTATGCGATGCATAAAAAACACAATAAGGCGATTGAAGGCCAGCAAAAGAAATACCAACTCAGTAAAGAGTTTAACCATTTCGCTACCTTAAAAGCTTCCCAACAAAAAGAGTTGGGCGATTTGGATTTGAGCGCTTTAGAAACGCTTAAAAGGGTTAAAGCGAGCTTTAAAACTAAAGGGAGAGGCTTTGCGGGGGTGATGAAGCGTTGGAATTTCCAAGGCGGGCCTGCCGCTCATGGGAGTCGTTTCCATCGCCGCCCTGGTTCTATTGGTAACAGAGAATGGCCAGGAAGAGTGCAAAAGGGTAGGAAAATGGCAGGGCATTATGGCAATGAGCTAGTTACTTGCCAAAACGAGGTGCTCTCTTTTGATAAAGAAAGTATGGTGTTAGCGCTAAAGGGTTCAGTGGCCGGCTTTTCTGGGGCTTATGGACGCATTAGAGCGGTATAAAACCATACATTGAATACAATATAAAGGGTTTGATATGAGTAAGGCCATCGTTTTAGACAGCCATTTGAAAGAAAAGGGTAGCGTGGAGTTACCTAAAAGATATGAGGGCATCAACAGCCATAACCTCTATCTTTATGTGAAACATTATTTATCTTCTGCGCGCGCTAATACCGCTAAAAGTAAAAACCGCGCTGAAGTGAGTGGGGGCGGTAGGAAGCCTTGGGCGCAAAAAGGGGGCGGAAGAGCCAGAGCAGGGAGCATCACTTCGCCTGTGTTTGTGGGTGGGGGTGTTTCTCATGGGGCCACTAACAACCGCAACTACAACCTTAAAATCAATAAAAAACAAAAACGCTTGGCTTTAGAATACGCTTTAGAAGAAAAAGCGCAAGCGAATAAGCTTTTTGTGGTGGAAAAAATCGCTATAAAAGGCGTGGTTGAAGACAATAAAAGAAAGCATTTGACTAAAGAAGCCAACCAAATGTTCCAGGCTTTAGAGCAACGAGACACTTTGTTTGTGTGCATGAACATGGACGAATACACCGAGTTAGCCTTTAGTAACCTTAAAAAATGCCTTATTATTGATGTGAGCGAGTTGAACGCTTATCTTTTAGCGGCGTTTAGCTCTGTTGTGATGGAAGAAGCAGCGTTTCAGCATGTGGTGCAAGATAAGACAGAGGAGTAAAAAATGGCAGACATCATGGATATAAAGTCAATTCTTTACACTGAAAAGTCATTAGGATTGCAAGAAAAAGGCGTTTTAGTGGTTCAAACGGCTCAAAATGTAACCAAAAACCAGCTCAAAGAAGTGTTTAAAACTTACTTTGGCTTTGAGCCTTTGAAGATCAATTCTTTGAAACAAGAGGGTAAGGTGAAACGCTTTAGAGGGAAGCTTGGACAAAGAAAGTCGTTTAAGAAATTTTATGTGAAAGTTCCAGAGGGCGCTAGCATTGCCGCCCTTGGCGCGTAGAAAGGAGAAAGCGTTATGGCGATTAAAACTTATAAGCCCTACACCCCAAGCAGACGCTTCATGTCGGTGTTGGACTCTAAAGACATTACCGCAAAAAGCAGTGTCAAAGGCTTACTCACTAAGCTTAAAGCGACAGCAGGGAGAAACAATAACGGGCGCATCACCAGCCGCCACAAAGAGAGAGGGGCTAAAAAACTCTACCGCATTATTGATTTCAAGCGCAACAAATACAATATTGAAGGGAAAGTGGCTGCGATTGAGTATGATCCTTACAGAAACGCGCGCATCGCTCTTGTAGTCTATCCTGATGGGGACAAACGCTATATCTTACAGCCAAGCGGCTTGAAAGTAGGCGATAGCGTTATCGCTGCTGAAGGCGGTTTGGATATTAAAGTGGGTTTTGCGATGAAGTTAAAAAATATCCCTATAGGAACGGTGGTGCATAATATTGAAATGCATCCAGGGGCTGGCGGGCAATTAGCCAGAAGCGCGGGGATGAGCGCTCAAATCATGGGTAGAGAAAATAAATACACCATTCTTAGGATGCCAAGCTCTGAAATGCGCTACATTTTAAGCGAATGCATGGCGAGTGTTGGCGTGGTAGGGAATGAGGATTTTATCAATGTCTCTATCGGTAAGGCAGGGCGTAACCGCCACAGAGGCATTCGCCCACAAACTCGTGGTAGCGCTATGAACCCAGTGGATCACCCGCATGGTGGGGGTGAGGGTAAAACAGGGACAAGCGGTCATCCTGTATCGCCTTGGGGCACTCCGGCTAAGGGCTATAAAACGAGAAAGAAAAAAGCTAGCGACAAGCTCATCATTTCCAGAAAGAAACATAAATAAAGGGTTAAAGAATGTCTAGGTCAATTAAAAAGGGTCCTTTTATAGACGACCACTTGATGAAAAAAACGCTCAAGGCAAAAGAGGGCAAGGATAACCGCCCGATTAAAACATGGTCTAGAAGAAGCACCATTTTGCCTGAAATGATTGGTTTTACTTATAATGTGCATAACGGAAGGGTTTTTGTCCCTGTGTATATCACAGAAAACCATGTGGGTTATAAGTTAGGGGAATTCGCTCCTACAAGAACTTTTAAAGGGCACAAAGGCAGTGTCCAAAAAAAGATTGGCAAGTAAGGGGGTAGAATGAGTAAAGCGTTATTAAAATTTGTGCGGTTATCTCCTACTAAAGCCAGATTGATTGCAAGACAGATTCAAGGCATGAACGCTGAATTAGCGATCGCTAGTTTGGAATTTACGCCCAATAAAGCGGCTAGAGTGCTTTCAAAAGTGGTGGCTTCTGCGGTCGCTAACGGCTCATTAGACGCCAAGAGCGCTTTAATTGTTTCTTGCAGAGTGGATGCTGGCCCTGTGCTTAGGCGCTCCATTCCAAGGGCTAAAGGCAGAGCCACAGCCATTAGAAAGCCAACATCTCATGTATTCGTAGAAGTAGCAGAAGGGAAAGAAATGAAATCTTCTAAAAGCCATAAAAAAAATCAAGCAGAAGGTAAGTAGGGCATGGGACAAAAAGTTAATCCGGTAGGTTTGAGATTAGGTATTAATAGGAATTGGACTTCCAGATGGTTCCCTAGCGCTCGCACCGCTCCAAGCAATATTGATGAAGACAATAAGATTAGGAAATTCCTTAAAAAAGAGCTTTATTACGCTGGCGTGAGCGAGATTGTGATTGAAAGAGCGGCTAAAAAACTGCGCGTTACGGTTGTAGCGGCTCGCCCAGGGCTTATCATTGGTAAAAAAGGCGTGGATATTGAAAAGGTCAAAGATGGCTTAAAAACGCTCATCAAAAAAGAAGTCTCCATTAATATTAAAGAAGTCAAACGCCCCCAAGCTGACGCCCAATTAGCCGCAGAAAATGTAGCCACCCAGCTAGAAAAAAGGGTCGCTTTCCGCCGCGCGATGAAAAAGGTCATGCAAGCGGCGTTAAAATCCGGCGCTAAAGGGATCAAGGTGCGCGTTTCTGGCCGTTTAGCAGGGGCTGAAATCGCTCGCACCGAATGGTATATGGAAGGGCGCGTGCCTTTACACACCTTGAGGGCTAAGATTGATTACGGCTTTGCTGAAGCGATGACGGTATATGGTATTATTGGCGTGAAAGTGTGGATTTTCAAAGGGGAAGTTTTGCAAAAAGGCATCCAATTTGAGAAAAAAGAAGAGGCTAAAGAAGAAAGAGAGCCTAGAAGAAGCAGAAGAGGGAGGCAATAATCATGTTAATGCCAAAAAGAACAAAATACAGAAAGCAAATGAAAGGGCGCAACCGTGGGAAAGCCCATCGTGGTAACTCTATTGCGTTTGGGGATATTGCGATTAAAGCCATAGAGCATGGGAGGATTGATTCACGCCAGATTGAATCCGCAAGGGTGGCCATGACAAGGCACATTAAAAGAGCGGGTAAGGTGTGGATTAGAGTGTTCCCTGATAAGCCTTTGACCGCTAAACCTTTAGAAACCAGGATGGGTAAAGGTAAAGGCTCTGTGGAGAAATGGGTGATGAATATCAAGCCGGGCAGAATCGTTTATGAAATGCTAGGCATTGAAGAAGGACTAGCGAGAGAAGCTTTAGCGTTAGCTCAGAGCAAACTTCCTTTTAAAACCAAAATTGTAACTTGTGAGAGCGAAAATGAAATATACTGAATTGAAAGATAAAAGTATCAAGGAATTAGAAGAGTTGTTGCATGCTAAAAAAGCGGAGCTTTTTGAGTTGCGCGTTAAGTTAAAGGCTATGCAATTGAGTAATCCTAACGAGATTAAGAAAGCCAGAAGAAATATCGCTCGCATTAACACGGCCATTAATGCGCATTATTCTTCTAGCGTTGAGTAAAAAAAGGGTAAGCAATGAATACGAAAGAGCCGCATAAGAGGTTAGTGCAAGGCAAGGTTATCAGCAAGTTTGCTGAAAAAAGCGCTGTGATTCTTGTGGAAAGAAAAGTGGTGCATGAAAAATACCGCAAGATTGTTAAAAAGTTTAAAAAATACACCATCCATGATGAAAACAATCAGGTGAAAGTAGGGGATTTTGTGAGCGCGATTGAGTGCAGACCGCTTTCTAAAACCAAGTCTTTCACGCTTAAAGAAATTTTAGTAGTGGGAGTATAAGCATGATACAGAGTTTTACAAGATTGAATGTCGCTGACAATAGCGGCGCTAAAGAAATCATGTGCATTAAGGTGTTAGGAGGCAGCCATAAACGCTATGCGAGCGTGGGTAGCGTGATCGTGGCTTCCGTGAAAAAAGCTATCCCTAATGGTAAGGTGAAACGCGGTCAAGTAGTCAAAGCCGTTGTGGTGAGAACGAAAAAAGAAATCCAAAGGAAAAATGGTTCTTTGGTGCGTTTTGATGACAATGCAGCGGTGATTTTGGACGCTAAAAAAGATCCGGTTGGCACAAGGATTTTTGGGCCCGTGAGCCGAGAAGTGCGTTACGCTAATTTCATGAAAATTATTTCTCTAGCGCCGGAGGTTGTATAATGAAAAGCGAAATCAAAAAAAATGACATGGTGAAAGTCATTGCAGGAGATGATAAGGGTAAGGTCGCTAAGGTTTTAGCGGTGTTGCCTAAGACTTCTCAAGTGGTTGTTGAAGGGTGTAAAGTGGTGAAAAAAGCGATTAAACCTACCGATGATAACCCTAAAGGGGGCTTTATCCATAAAGAAAAGCCCATGCACATTTCCAATGTGAAGAAAGCCTAAGGAGTTAGATACATGTTTGGTTTGAAACAATTTTATCAAAATGAAGTGAGGGCAAAACTCGCTCAAGAATTAGACATCAAAAACCCCATGCTTTTACCCAAGCTAGAAAAAATCGTTATCAGCGTGGGCGCTGGGGCTCATGCAAAAGACATGAAAATCATGCAAAATATCGCGCAAACGATTTCTTTGATTGCAGGGCAAAAAGCGGTTATCACTAAAGCGAAAAAATCCGTTGCAGGCTTTAAGATCAGAGAAGGCATGGCGGTAGGGGCGAAAGTTACCTTAAGGAATAAACGCATGTATAATTTCTTAGAAAAGCTGATTGTGATTTCATTACCCAGAGTGAAAGACTTTAGAGGGATTTCACGAAATGGTTTTGATGGGCGTGGGAATTACACCTTTGGGATCAATGAGCAGTTGATTTTCCCGGAAGTGGTTTATGATGATATTATGGTCAGTCATGGCATGAACATCACTATGGTAACTTCTACGGACAACGATAAAGAAGCGTTCAAGTTGTTAGAATTGCTTGGATTGCCTTTTGCAAAAGTGAGATAAGGGGTTAATATGGCTAAAAAATCAATGATAGCAAAGGCTCAAAGGAAACCAAAATTCCAAGTAAGGGCTTATACCAGATGTCGCATTTGTGGGAGACCTCATTCGGTTTATAGGGATTTTGGACTTTGTAGGGTGTGCCTAAGAAAAATGGGCAGTGAGGGACTCATCCCAGGCTTGAGAAAAGCCAGTTGGTAAGGATAAGATATGGTAAATGATATAATTGCAGATTCATTAACTCGTTTGAGAAACGCTTCTATGCGCCGCTTAGAATTCACACAGCTTTATTACGCAAAGATCGTGGTTTCTATTTTAGAGATTTTTAAAGAAAAAGGTTTCATTAAAGATTTCAATATCAAAGATAAAGACAAGAAACAATCGGTTTATGTGCAATTGGCTTATGATGAAAAAGGGCATTCAAAAATCAGCGAAGTGAAGCGCTTAAGCAAGCCCGGTCGTCGTGTGTATAAGCAAAAAAACGAGTTGAAGCGCTTTAAAAATGGCTATGGCGTGATTGTGGTAAGCACTTCTAAGGGGGTGATCACCAACGAAGAAGCTTACAGACAAAATGTCGGTGGCGAAGTGCTTTGCAGCATTTGGTAAAGGATTAGAAATGTCAAGAATCGGGAAAAGAATCATTGAAATCCCAAGCTCTGTGCAAGCGAGCGTGGAAGGGAGCAAGCTTCTTTTTAAAAACAGCAAAGAAAAGCATGAGTTAGAAACTCACAACCGAGTGAAAATCACGCTTGAAAACAACCAATTGAGCTTCCAGCCTGTGGGCGAAGACGCGCAGTCTAGGGCTTATTGGGGGACTTATGGGGCGTTAGCCAACAACATTGTAACAGGCTTAAGTGCCGGTTTCAGTAAGACTTTAGAAGTCAATGGCGTGGGCTATAAGGTGGCTTTGGGCAATAAAACTTTGGATTTGAGTTTGGGTTTTAGCCACCCGGTGAAATACCCCATTCCAGCAGGGATTGAAATGGTGGTGGAAAAAAACACGATCACGATCAAAGGGAGCGATAAGCAACAAGTAGGGCAAGTCGCCGCTGAAATCAGGAGCTTCAGACCCCCAGAGCCATACAAGGGCAAGGGCGTGAAATACAGCAATGAAGTCATTATTAGAAAAGCTGGTAAAACAGCTAAAAAATAAATAAGGTGGAGTGATGAACGCGAAAGCATTGTATAAAAAGAAAGCCTTAAGAGATCGCCGAAAATTAAGGATTAAAAGCAAGCTCTTGGGCGATAAATTAAGGCCTAGGGTGAGCGTTTTTCGTTCGAATCGCTATTTCTATGCACAAGCGATTGATGATGTTAAACAAAGCACCATAACGCATATTGACGGCAGGAAAATGGGCTTTAAAAACACGCAAGAAGACGCTAAGAAATTAGGCGCTCTCTTTGCTGAAGAATTGAAAAAAGCAGGGATTGAGCGAGCGGTTTATGACAGGAATGGTTACCTCTATCATGGCGTGGTGGCAGCGTTTGCTGAAAGCTTGAGAGAGAACGGGATCGCTCTATGACAGAAAGGAAAGATATGGAAGAAATTAACAGAGAAGAGTTTCAAGAAGTCGTTGTGAATATTGGTCGTGTAACCAAAGTGGTTAAGGGCGGTAGGCGGTTTCGTTTTAACGCTTTAGTGGTTGTGGGCAATAAAAATGGGCTTGTAGGCTTTGGTTTGGGCAAGGCTAAGGAAGTCCCTGATGCGATTAAAAAAGCGGTAGATGATGCGTTTAAAAACCTAATCCATGTAACCATTAAAGGCACAACTATCGCTCATGATATTGAGCATAAATACAACGCAAGCCGTATTTTACTCAAACCGGCGAGTGAGGGAACGGGAGTGATTGCTGGGGGTTCAACGCGCCCTATCGTGGAACTAGCAGGCATTAAGGATATTCTCACCAAATCTTTAGGCTCCAACAACCCCTATAATGTGGTGCGCGCGACTTTTGACGCTTTAGCGAAAATCAAGGCGTAGTTAAAAAGGATATGATGATGGGATTAGAAAATTTAAAACCGGCTAAAGGTAGCGTTAAAAAAATCAAACGAGTGGGCCGTGGTCAAGGAAGCGGCATGGGAAAGACGGCCACAAGGGGCGGTAAAGGCCAAACCGCAAGGACAGGCTATAAGGCTAAAAGAGGCTTTGAAGGAGGGCAACAACCCTTACAACGCCGTTTGCCTAAAATAGGTTTTAGGACTAAAGATTCTCATATCTATTCTATCAATGTAGAAAAGAATGGAGCGATTAAAAATTTAGAAGAAATCACTTTTTCAAGCTTGCGCGCTTTGCACCATTTCCCCCTTTATATTGAAGGCGTGAAATTGATCGGTAAAGACGCTAAAAACCTAGCTTCTAAAATTAAAGATGAGAGAATCAAAACAAGCGGGCAGAAGTAATGCCCTTATCAGCTTGATTGGAGAGGAATAAGTTAATATGAATAAAGCTATTGCTAGTAAGATACTCATCACTTTGGGTTTTTTATTTCTCTACAGAGTCTTAGCTTATATCCCCATTCCTGGCGTAGATTTAGCAGCGATCAAGGCTTTTTTTGACAGCAATTCCAACAACGCTTTGGGGTTGTTTAACATGTTTAGCGGGAATGCGGTTTCTCGCTTGAGCATTATCTCTTTGGGTATCATGCCTTATATCACTTCTTCAATTATCATGGAGCTTTTGAGCGCGACTTTCCCCAACCTGGCTAAAATGAAAAAAGAGCGAGACGGCATGCAAAAATACATGCAAATTGTGCGCTATTTGACCATTTTAATCACCCTAATCCAAGCGGTGAGCGTTTCAGTGGGCTTAAGGAGCATTAGCGGAGGAGTCAATGGAGCGATCATGATTGATATGCAAGTCTTTATGATCGTTTCAGCGTTTTCTATGCTTACAGGGACGATGCTGCTCATGTGGATAGGGGAGCAAATCACGCAAAGGGGCGTGGGGAATGGGATCAGTCTCATTATTTTTGCCGGGATTGTTTCAGGGATCCCATCGGCTATTTCAGGCACATTCAACTTGGTCAATACGGGCGTTATTAATATCTTAATGCTCATTGGTATTGTGCTGATTGTTTTAGCGACTATTTTTGCGATTATCTATGTGGAATTAGCCGAGCGCAGGATCCCTATTTCTTATGCGCGTAAAGTGGTGATGCAAAACCAAAACAAGCGCATCATGAATTACATTCCCATTAAGTTGAATTTAAGCGGGGTGATCCCTCCTATTTTCGCTTCAGCTTTGCTCGTGTTCCCTTCTACGATTTTGCAGCAAGCCACAAGCAACAAAACCTTGCAAGCGATTGCGGATTTTTTAAGCCCGCAAGGGTATGCGTATAATATTTTGATGTTCTTACTCATTATCTTTTTTGCTTACTTTTATTCTTCTATCGTGTTCAATTCTAAGGATATTGCGGATAATTTAAGGCGTAATGGCGGGTATATTCCAGGGCTTAGGCCTGGAGAGGGGACTTCATCGTTTTTAAATTCTGTAGCGAGCAAGCTCACTTTGTGGGGTTCGTTGTATTTAGCGCTCATTTCTACCGTGCCTTGGATTCTGGTTAAGGCTATGGGCGTGCCTTTTTATTTTGGAGGCACGGCGGTGCTGATTGTGGTTCAAGTCGCTATTGACACCATGAAAAAGATTGAAGCGCAAATTTATATGAGCAAGTATAAAACTTTAAGCGCGGTAGGCTTTTAATGGCGATCTCTATTAAAAGCCCAAAAGAAATCAAAGCTCTAAGAAAAGCTGGGGAATTGACCGCACAAGCGTTAGCCCTTTTAGAGCGAGAAGTAAGGCCTGGGGTTTCACTTTTAGAGCTGGATAAAATGGCTGAAGATTTTATCAAATCCTCGCATGCTAGGCCTGCTTTTAAGGGGCTCTATGGTTTCCCTAACTCTGTGTGCATGTCCTTAAATGAGGTGGTCATTCATGGCATTCCTACGGATTATGTTTTACAAGAAGGGGATATTATAGGCTTGGATTTGGGGGTGGAGGTGGATGGCTATTATGGCGATTCAGCCCTCACGCTTCCCATAGGCGCGATAAGCCCGCAAGATGAAAAATTGCTCGCTTGCTCTAAAGAGAGCTTGATGCATGCCATTAATTCAATCAGGGTGGGCATGCATTTTAAAGAGTTGAGTCAGATTTTAGAGAGCGCTATTACAGAAAGGGGCTTTGTGCCTTTGAAAGGATTTTGTGGGCATGGCATTGGTAAAAAACCCCATGAAGAGCCAGAAATCCCCAACTACCTAGAAAAAGGCGTCAAGGCTAATAGCGGCCCTAAAATCAAAGAGGGCATGGTATTTTGCTTAGAGCCTATGGTGTGTCAAAAACAGGGCGAGCCTAAAATACTAGCGGATAAGTGGAGCGTGGTTTCAGTGGATGGGCTTAACACAAGCCACCATGAGCATACTATCGCTATAGTTGGCAATAAAGCAGTGATTCTTACGGAGCGTTAATGGCAAGAGATGATGTTATAGAAGTGGATGGAAAAGTGATTGAGGCGTTGCCTAACGCCACTTTTAAGGTGGAATTAGACAATAAGCATGTGGTGTTGTGCCGTATTTCTGGAAAGATGCGCATGCACTATATTAGGATTGCTTTAGGCGATAGGGTCAAGCTAGAGCTTACGCCCTATAGCTTAGACAAGGGTCGGATAACTTTTAGATATAAATGAATTTAAGGGTTATTTCAATGAAAATATGTTAGTATAAAAGCTTTTAATAGTGCCTAATTTTTTCAAAGGAGAAAAATCATGAAAGTCAGGCCATCAGTGAAAAAGATGTGCGATAAGTGCAAAATCATTAAAAGAAGGGGCGTTATTAGAGTGATCTGCGCTACCCCTAAACACAAACAAAGACAAGGATAAAGCATGGCAAGGATTGCTGGTGTGGATTTACCAAAAAAGAAGAGAGTAGAGTATGCCCTTACCTATATTTATGGGATTGGGCTTAAGAGTTCCAGAGAGATTTTAGAAGCGGTAGGCATTTCTTTTGACAAGCGCGTGCATGAATTGAGTGAAGATGAAGTGTCTAGTATCGCTAAAAAAATCCAACAAAGCTACCTAGTAGAGGGCGATTTGCGTAAAAAAGTTCAAATGGATATTAAATCTTTAATGGACTTAGGGAATTATCGTGGGATCAGGCATCGTAAGGGTCTTCCTGTAAGAGGCCAAACCACCAAAAATAATGCTAGGACTCGTAAGGGTAAGAAAAAAACCGTGGGTAGCAAGTAGCGGATAAGGAGATGATGATTTAATGGCTAAGAGAAATGTAACGGCTAAAAAGAAAGTAGTCAAAAAGAATATTGCTAGAGGGGTTGTTTATATTTCAGCGACCTTTAATAATACCAACATCACTATCACTGATGAAATGGGTAATGTGATTTGCTGGAGCACGGCGGGCGGTTTAGGGTTTAAAGGCTCTAAAAAATCCACCCCTTATGCGGCCCAACAAGCTGTAGAAAGCGCTCTAAGCAAGGCTAAAGAGCATGGCGTTAAAGAAGTGGGCATTAAGGTTCAAGGGCCAGGAAGTGGGCGTGAGACCGCTATTAAGAGCGTGGGCGCGACAGAGGGCGTTAAAGTGCTTTGGATTAAAGACATCACCCCGCTCCCTCATAATGGTTGCAGACCCCCTAAAAGAAGAAGAGTGTAAGGAGGCTTTATGGCAAGATATAGAGGCGCAGTAGAAAGACTAGAAAGGCGTTTTGGGGTTTCTTTAGCTTTAAAAGGTGAAAGGCGATTGAGCGGGAAGAGCGCACTAGATAAAAGGGCTTATGGGCCAGGCCAGCATGGGCAAAGACGCGCTAAGACTTCTGATTACGGGTTGCAATTGAAAGAAAAGCAAAAAGCTAAAATGATGTATGGCATTTCTGAAAAGCAATTCAGGAGTATTTTTGTGGAAGCCAATCGCTTGGACGGCAATACGGGTGAAAACCTTATCCGCTTGATTGAAAGAAGATTGGATAATGTTGTCTATCGCATGGGGTTTGCGACCACTAGAAGCTCTGCTAGGCAATTGGTAACGCATGGGCATGTGCTTGTGGATGGTAAGCGTTTGGATATTCCCTCTTATTTCGTGCGTTCAGGGCAAAAAATTGAGATCAAAGAAAAAACCAAGAGCAACCCTCAAGTGGTGCGCGCGATGGAATTGACGGCTCAAACAGGGATTGTGCCATGGATTGATGTGGAAAAAGATAAAAAATACGGCATCTTCACCCGCTACCCTGAAAGAGAAGAAGTGGTTGTCCCTATTGAAGAAAGACTCATTGTAGAATTGTATTCTAAGTAAGGGGTTAGAGCATGAAAGTTATCAAAACAGCACCTTTGATCCCATCAGAAATTAAGGTGCTAGAGAAAGAGGGCAATCGGGTTAAGATTTCTCTGGCTCCATTTGAGTTTGGTTACGCTGTTACGCTCGCTCATCCTATTAGAAGACTCTTGCTTTTAAGCTCTGTGGGGTATGCTCCTGTAGGTTTAAAGATTGAAGGTGTGCATCATGAGTTTGACTCTTTAAGGGGGGTTACTGAAGATGTGTCGCTTTTTATCATGAATTTAAAGAATATCCGCTTTATAGCTAAGGCGTTAGTGGGGCAGGATAGCTCTTTAGAAAACCAATCGGTTGTGGTGGATTATTCTTTTAAAGGGCCTATGGAGCTTAGGGCTAGGGATTTGAATTCTGAGCATATAGAAATCGTCAATCCGGAAATGCCCCTAGCGACAATCAACGAAGACGCTCAATTGAATTTTTCGCTCATTATCTATAAAGGAATGGGGTATGTCCCAAGCGAAAACACAAGGGAATTGATGCCTGAGGGCTACATGCCATTAGACGGATCTTTCACGCCGATTAAAAAGGTCGTTTATGAGATTGAAAATGTTTTGGTTGAGGGCGATCCCAACTATGAAAAAATCATTTTTGATATTGAAACAGACGGGCAGATTGACCCTTATAAAGCGTTTTTATCAGCGGTGAAAGTGATGAGCAAGCAACTGGGCGTTTTTGGCGAAAGACCCATTGCTAACACGGAGTATTCAGGCGATTACGCTCAAAGAGATGACGCTAAAGATTTGAGCGCTAAGATTGAAAGCATGAATTTGAGTGCCAGGTGTTTTAATTGCTTGGATAAAATCGGCATCAAGTATGTGGGCGAACTCGTGTTGATGAGCGAAGGAGAGCTTAAGGGCGTGAAAAACATGGGTAAAAAATCCTATGATGAAATCGCTGAAAAATTGAATGATTTGGGCTATCCGGTAGGCACAGAATTAAGCCCTGAACAAAGAGAGAGTTTAAAGAAAAGATTAGAAAAATTAGAAGATAAAGGAGGTAACGACTGATGAGACACAAACACGGATACCGCAAGCTTGGGAGAACCAGCTCGCACAGGAAGGCGTTATTAAAGAATTTAGCGATCGCTTTGATTGAGCATAACAAAATTGAAACAGGGATTTATAAAGCTAAGGAGTTGCGCAGTTACATTGAGAAATTAACGACAGCGGCTCGTGTGGGCGATTTTAACGCGCACCGCCATGTTTTTGCCTATTTGCAAAACAAAGAAGCCACCCACAAGCTTGTAACCGAAATCGCGCCCAAATACGCACAAAGGAATGGCGGATACACCAGGATCCAACGCACCACTTTTAGAAGAGGGGACGCTTCCACTCTAGCCACCATTGAATTTGTGTGAAATTTGATGAACTGCTAGCCAAGATTTAGTCTTGGTTGGTGGTTATCGCTTTGATTTTATCCTTTTAAAAGAAGCACTTAAAAGCTTTGACTTTGTTTTATTGATCATGAAATTTAAAAAATGCTAAAAAACATTTTCTGTGATCAAAATATAAAAGAGCTTAGTTAAGCGATAACCTCCAAACTGCAAAAATAAAGTAACTAAAACCCTATTTTTTAAAAAATTAAAATAAACTCAAAACTCGCACTGGCTTTTATCCCACCCTTTAATTGAACGGCATTTCTTGCATTTTTATTGAGATTTCCAATTGGTTTGATGATTGTAAGAAATCCAACTGCTGGAGATTGAGTTAGATGGATTGTGTTTTAGACATGCTAGATATTGGCTATTCCTCTATACTAAACTGCTTTGGATTTTAGCCGATATGAGTGATAGGTTGATTTAGTCGCTTTGTAATGGTTTTGTTGAAAAAATATGAACTCCTATCATTGTGTCCGCCACACAATGCACATTAAAAACACTAAACCTACCACCTCCACGCAAAGCGAAACTGAATCAATCTTTCTATACTTGCTAACTCAAACGCTTCTTAACTTGACACAACATACAGACAAAAACTTGCCTAGCAAAACCCGCTCATAAGAACTTTTGATACACCAACACCACCGATTTAGGTGTAGAGCTAAGGCTAAAAAAATGATCTGTAGCTTCATTGAGCGAACCAGAAAAGAGCGTTTTTAAACGCAAGTTTTTTAAGGGATATTTGAGGTTTTTAGAAGTGAATCGGGCTTTAAGATCCAAGCTAAAAAGCGAGATTTGCTCCCCTTTAAAACTGGGCAAGGTAAAAGGGGTTTCTAACACCCTAAAAAGACCATAGTCGCTTACGGCTTGGATTTTTTGGCAAAATTTAAAATACTCCAACAATAAAAAAGTGTTCGCTAAAGCGTGATCTTCTCGCTTGCCATTCAACCCTAAAAAAATAAAGTCATCACAGCCTTTATTCAAAGCATAAAAAAAGGCTTTGGACAAATCGTTGCTGTCTTGTTCGCTCATGCGTATAGGGTTATACAAGGCTTTCAAATGCGAATCAATGCTATCTAGATCGCCTATAACAACGCTGGGTTTGAATTGAAGCGCATGCAAGGACTGGACAGCCCCATCGCATGCGATTAAAAAGGGAGCGTTTTTTAAAATGTCTAAGCATTTTTGAGATTTAGGAAACTCCCCATTCGCTAAAATCACTGCTTGCATGACTGATTCCAGCGGTTAAAATAATACAAGCCAATAAAAAGGTATAGAATCGTTGTGAAGAGTTGCACCAAGCTCTCTGTAGAAATTTGGAAAATACAAAACCACACGATAATAGACACGATATTCCCCAAAGTCATTAAAACATAACTCTCCATATAACGCAAAACCTGCAAAATAAAAGCAATAATAAAGATGACGAAATTAAAACTCTCTGCCCATAAAAAATTCGTTTTAATCTCTTTAAAAAACAAAGCGCTCACACAAGTTAAAACCCCTATGCCTAAAATGAGTATAAAACGCCAATTTTTGGGAAGTTTTTGAGCCTTGATAACGCCTTCATGCTGCTCTGTCTTTTTCCATGCGAACAGCCCATAAATCGTTACCGGCATATACAAAAAAAGGCATAAAATCACATCAGCGTTTAATTTCCACTGATAAGCGACATAAGCGTAACTCAAATTGTAAACAAGACCAAACACAAAGCAAATCGTTTGCCTTTCTCCGGCAAAAAACGCATACAAAACCCCACTAAGCCCCGCTAAAAGATTGATAAACGAGCCTTTGACAAGGATGTTAGTGATGGTTAAAAACACGCAAGAAAGAATGAGTATGGTGTAAAATCGTTTGGATAGTTGGGTGGTTATTAACATGCTATTTCCTTACGCAAGAATTACCTTGACAAGTTCTACGGGTTTGATCTCAGCCTTTTAAAAACTTGAGCGTTTTAAAAAGCACCCCTTAAATGCTCCTTATTGTAACATAAATCAGTGAGAACGCACTTTAAAGTTTCTTTAATTTTTTTACTCCCCCCTCCATTTAATGACATTTGGGTTAAATCACCACCCTAATTTAGCGCAAAGCCTAGAACAAATCCCAAAAACACACAAGAAAGCAAGCATAACCAAACCCTCTATAAGGAGATTGCTAGGATGCCCACAATACGCCGAGATCTCATGGATAGCGGCAATAAAGGGCATCGTTAAAAGTGCCATATAAAAATCCCTCAGTCTTGCCCCTAACACAGCGTCATGAAACGCGCCAAAAAACCTAGCCTTAAAAATGGCTTTGAGAAACCTAGGGTATCTTACTTGGAAAGATTTATAACAATCCCTACCTCGAGGGTCAAATAAAAGGTTAGACAATAGAGCCGCTATTAAGAGTGTTAGCCATGCATAATAACTATCTTTAGGGCTAAAAAGTGGATCGACAGCGCCTAGGCTATAAGGAATTGTGGATATGCATCCCGCATAGACTATGGCCACTGCCCATTGATATTCCCAGTCGCTCAAACGCTTTTTGATATTCATGCTCTCTCCTTTCTTGCCCAAAGCTACCTATCATACACGAAATGACGATCATAGGTGGGTTCTCTTGGGGCTTGTGGCTCTCTATCAACGCCACGGATGTAATCTTCTACTCTATCGCCTATTTCAGACCCAATATATCCTCCTGCTGTGCCACCAACAAATTTCCCTAATCCAATACCCACTGGACCTCCAGGAACCCCAATTGCTCCTCCAATTTTATCACCAACAAAACCCCCAACACCACCCCCTATAAGTTTGCCTAATTCACCCCTTGCCTCTATTTTAGGACTAGCTATAGCCGCATTAGCCATTGCACCGCATAAAACCACTACACAACTAAATGCTTTTAATCCACTCATAACAAATCCTTTCATAAATTGAGATTCAAAAATTGAGACTCAAGGCATGTTTGGCACACCTTGATGAGAATATTTATACCACAATCGCATTCAAAGTATTGTTACAGATTAGTAAAATATCACAAAAAGATTAATAAGTGTTTTGTTTCTACACAAATTACAGGATTAAGGTAAATCATTGGTTTTATGGTTTTAGCATTTTTTAAGCGTTTTGGAGCGTCAAGTTTCAAGCATCAAAGCCTTTAATTGCGTTTTTACACTAACCGCTTAAAAATTGAACGCCTGTTTTGAATATATTAAACGCTTTTTTATTTTTATGCTAAACTATTTTGAGTTTTGGCCGATGTGACTTGATACAGAGGTTAAACCAATCATAAATGGTAGGGTTAATTCCATCTCGCTCTGTAATAGGTTTGAAACCATGCATCTAAGATTGACTCCTATCTTGTAAGTGCCATACTACAAGTTCCCATAATAAAAACTTCTAAAAATCAAAACCTACAGAGCGAGATGGAATTAACCTTTTATGATTACAAAGGATAGCCAATCTTAAACAACCAATACAAGCCCTATAATATCATTAATCGCTATTCAAAATCACAGATATTTTAATACAGCGTTCAATTTTTGAAAGCAAGAGCCTGCTCACAAACCTTTTTAACAACAAATTTTTATACCATATCACAAGCTTTCGTGTTAGAATGCGTATTGAATTGATTTTAGGAGTGTAAAAATGCAAATTTCACAATATCTGTATCAAAACGTGCAATCTATTTGGGGGGATTGTATTTCCCATCCGTTCGTTCAAGGCATAGGGCGTGGGACTTTAGGAAGAGATAAATTCCGTTTTTATATCATTCAGGATTATTTGTTCCTTTTAGAATACGCTAAGGTGTTTGCTTTAGGCGTAGTTAAGGCTTGTGATGAAGCGGTGATGAGGGAGTTTTCTAACGCTATACAAGATATTTTGAATAACGAGATGAGTATCCATAACCATTACATTAGAGAACTTCAAATCACTCCAAAAGAATTGCAAAACGCGCGCCCCACTCTAGCGAATAAATCCTATACAAGCTACATGCTCGCTGAAGGGTTTAAGGGCTCTATTAAGGAAGTTACGGCGGCTGTTTTAGCCTGTGGCTGGAGCTATTTAGTGATCGCGCGAAATTTGAGCCAAATCCCCAACGCTTTAGAACATGCCTTTTATGGGCATTGGATTAAGGGCTATAGTTCAAAAGAATTTCAAGCGTGTGTAACTTGGAACATTAATTTGCTTGATTCCCTCACCCTCGCTTCTTCAAAACAAGAAATTGAAAAATTAAAGGAGATTTTTATCGCTACAAGCGAATACGAATATCTGTTTTGGGATATGGCGTATCAAAGTTAAAGTAAAAGTTTTTGTCCTGTTAGAAAAACGCAAGAGAAGAAAATATCTATCTCTTGCAAAACGATTATTGAGCGTAAGCTTCTAGTTTGATTTCAACCTTTACCTCATCTCCAACGACAGCATCGTTAAATGTTTTACCGATACCAAAATCCTTGCGGTTGATTTTGCCTTCAGCTTGTAATACCATGAATTCTTTTTTATTCATGGGGTTTTGCAAGGGGGCTTGGATTTTGGCTTCCAATACGACAGGTTTGGTTACGCCATGAAGGGTCAAATCCCCATGGATTTTACCATCTTCGTATTTTGTCATTTTAAAACTCCCTTTTGGGTATTTTAGTGCATCAAAAAACTCTGCTGTTTTTAGGTGGTCGTCTCTTTTTTTGTTCCTAGTGTTGATGCTCTTAATATCAATTTTGCCTTCAAAAACATTGAGAGCTTTGGTATTAGGATCGGCATCAATTTTGCCATCAAAACTATCAAACACGCCTCTTGTTTCATTGAATTTGAAGTGTTTGACCTCAAACCACACGCTAGAGTTTGCCTTATCAATCGTATAGGGTTTTGCAAACACCAAACTAACACCAAAAAGGGTGGATATTAACGCTTTTTTCATTGTTTCCTCACTTCATTTTGAATTAAAAAAGCCAACTATACAACAATTCGGTTAATGGTTAATGATAAAAATACTCCTAATCATCTGTTTTAAGGTATAATACAAAAAATCCCCATTAGGTAGGTGTTGTTATGATAAAAAAGACCTTTGCATCAGTTTTATTAGGATTGAGTTTGATGAGTGTTTTAAATGCCAAAGAATGCGTTTCGCCCTTGATTCAAAGCGCTAAATACCATCAGCAAAGCGCTGAGATCAGGGCCTTGCAATTGCAAAGTTACAAAATGGCGAAAATGGCGCTAGACAATAATCTCAAGCTCGTTAAAGACAAAAAGCCAGCCGTCATCTTGGATTTAGATGAAACCGTTTTAAACACGGCGGATTATTCGGGCTATTTGATCAAAAATTGCATTAAATACACCCCAGAAACTTGGGATAAATTTGAAAAAGAAGGCTCTCTTTCGCTCATTCCTGGAGCGCTAGACTTTTTAGAATACGCTAATTCTAAGGGCGTTAAGATTTTTTACATTTCTAACCGCACGCAAAAAAATAAGGTATTCACCTTAAAAACGCTCAAAAGTTTTAAACTCCCCCAAGTGAGTGAAGAATCCGTTTTATTAAAAGAAAAAGGCAAGCCTAAAGCCGTTAGGCGAGAGTTAGTTGCTAAGGATTATGAGATTGTTTTACAAGTGGGCGATACTTTGCATGATTTTGACGCGCTTTTTGCTAAAGACGCTAAAAACAGCCAAGAACAACGGGCTAAAGTCTTGCAAAACGCTCAAAAATTCGGCACAGAGTGGATCATTTTACCCAACTCTCTTTATGGCACATGGGAAGATGGGCCCATAAAAGCATGGCAGAATAAAAAATAAAATTTATCCATCGCATAAGAACGATTTTTGCTAACATGACAAAAAATTTGATCTCTTAGGCGGAGTCATGGATTTTGTAGGGTTTGAAGATTTAAAATGTAAAGATAAAGAAAACTCTCAAAAAGTTTTTGTAATCCGTAACGATAAGTTAGGCGATTTTATTTTAGCCATACCCGCTTTAATCGCTCTCAAGCATGCTTTTTTAGAAAAAGGCAAAGAAGTGTATTTGGGCGTGGTTGTACCTAGCTATACCACCCCAATAGCCTTGGAATTCCCTTTCATTGATGAAGTCATTATAGAAGACAACCGTTTGAGTGCCACTCTCAAAAGTAAATCCATTGACGCTCTTATCTTTTTATTTTCTAATTTTAAAAACGCCAGACTCGCTTTTAGTTTGAGGAAATTTATTCCTTATATCCTAGCCCCAAAGACTAAAATCTATTCTTGGTTTTATCAAAAGAGCGTGCGCCAAAACCGCTCTTTATGTTTAAAAACCGAATACGAATACAATTTGGATCTCATCCATGTGTTTTGTAAAGATCACAACCTCCCTAACGCCCAACTTAAAAAAATCGCATGGAAGCTTAAAGACAAATTCAAAGAGCGATCCATCATCGCTTCAAAACTCAACGCTGATGTTGATCTATTGTGGATCGGCGTGCATATGCATAGCGGAGGCAGTTCGCCCGTATTGCCTGCCTCGCATTTCATTGAGTTGATTGCAATCTTGCATGAAAAATTAAGTTGTGAGATCATTCTTATTTGCGGGCCAGGCGAGAGGAAAGCCACAGAAGAACTCCTTAAAAAAGCCCCTTTCGCTCATCTCTATGATACGAGCCATAGTTTAGTGGATTTAGCCAAATTGTGCACGAATTTAAGCGTCTATATCGGGAACGCTTCAGGCCCTTTGCATGTGAACGCTTTATTTGACAACCAATCTATCGGGTTTTACCCTAACGAACTCACCGCCTCTATTGCCAGATGGCGGCCTTTCAACGAACAATTTTTAGGCATCACCCCACCTAATGGATCAAACGACATGGGTTTGATTGACATTAAAAAAGAAAGCGAAAAGATTATGGGATTTATCACAAAAAATCTTTCTCATCACGCGCAAGAAAGATAACCGCAACAAACATTAAAATTTCTAATTTCCTCATAAATTGAGCCTTGAGGGATTCAATTTGAATTTAAGCTAGATTAGCTCTCGCACCAACTAGGCTAATAAGATTTTGTGCTCATTTATCTATTTCTTGTAAAATACGAGTTTATTTTTAGCGTGAAGAAATTGATGGTTAGTCTCATAGAAAAAGCCCCTTACATTCCCTACCCCCTAGCTCTTTATGAAAAGTTAGAGCAACCACACACCTTGCTTTTTGAAAGCGCTGAGATTGAGAGCAAAGCGCACACCAAATCCCTTTTAATGGCTAAAGCCTGTTTGAAGCTAATTTGCAACCACAATATCGTAACTATCACTAGCCTAACGCCTAATGGCGGGGCGTTTTTGCAAACATTGAGCGCGTTTTTTAAAACGCCTATACAAGACAATGCCCTAATTTTAACCTACACCAAAAATAAAAAAACGCAAGATGAGTTTTTAAAACTCTTTGAACCTAGCCCCTTTGACGCTTTGAGGGGGCTTTTTAAAAGCGTTAAAACAAAACCCAAACACCCTTTTATGCTTTTAAGCGCAGGCGTTTTTTCTTTTGAAATGCTCAATTTTTTTGAAGATTTACCACACTTAAAAGCACAAGACAACACCGCGCATGACTTTATTTTTATGTCGCGCAAAATTTGATCATCATAGACCATAAAGAAAAAAGCGCTGAAATTTTGGGGGCGTGTTTTGATGGACGCTTTAAAACAGAGATAGCTAAAGAATTACAGGATTTAAAAGAGTTGGCTAAAAACATCAAAAGCGATTTTATCCCTAAAAAAGCTAAGCAAAGCACAGAAGTTAGCGTTAGTTGTGATGATAGCGAGTTTGAAAAAAGGGTGCTATCCTTACAAGAAGAAATCAAAAAAGGCGAGATTTTTCAAGCGGTGTTGTCGCGTAGCTTTTATATGGAGTGCTTGGAGGGTTTGAGCGCGTATTACCATTTAAAGCTCTCTAACCCTAGCCCTTATATGTTCTATATTAAAGACAGCGATTTTATCCTTTTTGGGGCAAGCCCTGAGAGCGCTTTAAAATACAACGCCCTAATGAATACGGCTGAAATTTATCCCATTGCTGGCACTCGTTTAAGAGGTAAGGACAAACAAGGGAATATTGATTACGATTTGGATAGTAAAATGGAATTTGATTTGCAACACGACTATAAAGAAAGGGCTGAACACATCATGCTAGTGGATTTAGCCAGAAACGACATGGCCAGAGTTTCAAAAAAACGCTATTGCGATAAGCTTTTAAAAGTGGATAAGTATTCCAATGTCATGCATTTAGTCTCAAGGGTTGTGGGGGAATTGAAAAAAGGGTGCGATAGTTTGCATGCTTACAGGAGTTTTATGAACGCCGGCACGCTTAGCGGAGCGCCTAAAATCTCTGCGATCAAGCTCATTTACCAATTAGAAAACCAAAGGAGAGGCTCTTATGGGGGGAGCGTGGGGTATTTAAATAGCGAGGGCTCTATGGATTCTTGCATCACTATCCGTTCATGTTTTGTTAAAAACAATAGGGCGCTGATCCAAGCAGGAGCCGGTATCGTGTTAGACAGCGTGCCGCAAAACGAAGCGAATGAAACAAGAGCCAAAGCGCAAGCCCTTATTGATGCGATCAGGAAAACAAGCTTATGAAAATCTTTTTTATAGATAATTTTGATTCTTTCTCTTATAACTTGGTGTATGAATTAGAGTGTTTGGGTTATGAAGTGGCTGTTTATCAAAACGATATTGATCCGAGTTATCTTATGGATTTGATGAATGAAGAATCAAAAACGCCTTTATTGTTCATTTCACCCGGGCCTGGTAACCCTAGTAATTCAGGCAATCTTTTAAAAATCATTGAAATGGCTAAAAAGAAATTCCCCATTTTAGGGGTTTGTTTAGGCTTACAGGCTTTAGCGCAAAGCTATGGGGCTAAAATCATAAGGAGCAAAGAAATCGTGCATGGCAAAGCGACGACTATTGCGCTCAAAAAGCATGCCGTTTTTAAAGGTTTAGGGGAAAGCATGGTGGTGGGGCGTTACCATTCTTTAATGGCGAGCGGGTTGCCTAAAAATTTAGAAGTGATCGCCGAACATGACAATATCCCTATGGCTATTGTCAATGAAGAAGATAGAATTTTAGCCTATCAATTCCACCCTGAAAGCATCATGACTTTACAAGGGAGGGCGCTGTTGGAGCAAAGCGTAGGGTTTTTAGAAGGGTTATTATGAAAGAGATTTTAAACGCTCTTTATCATCAAAAAGATTTGAACGATGAAGAAGTTAAAAAGTTATTCACTCTCATTATCAACGAAAAAGTAAGCCCGGCGCAACTTGGGGCCATTTTGTGCGCTTTAAAAATCAAGGGCGAGAGCTTTAAGGAGATTAGCGTTGCTGCGGCCACGCTTTTAGAGCATGCCCCTAAGCCTTTTAACAGCGGCTTGGATTTAATAGATAATTGCGGCACAGGGGGCGATGGGCTAAAAACGATTAACATCAGCACGATTGCCGCACTCATTGCCAGCTCTATGGGATTGCCTATGGCCAAACATGGATCAAGAAGCGTGTCCAGTCATAGCGGGAGCGCGGATTTGTTGGAAAATTTAGGCGTGAATATTGAAATGAACCCCATGCAATTAGAGAATTGCTTCAAACAAACGCATTTTGGGTTTTTGTTCGCGCCCTTATACCATCAAAGTTTTAAAAAATCCGCCCCTTTAAGAAAAGAGCTTTTCACTAAAACGATTTTTAATTGCTTAGGGCCTTTAATCAACCCCTTAAGGCCCAAAATCCAGCTTTTAGGCGTGTATGAAAAATCCTTGTGTAAGACTATGGCTCTAGCGTTGAAGGCTTTAGGCGTTAAAAGGGCGATGGTGGTTAATGGAGGGGGACAGATGAAATCGTGTTGCATGACATTACGCATGCGTGTGAATTGAAAAATAATGAAATTTTAGAGTATGACTTGAGCGCTAAAGATTTTGACTTACCCCCCTATGATTTGAAAGAATTACAGATTGAAAACGCCAAAGAAAGCGTTCAAGCGTGCTTAGATATTTTAGAAAATAAAGGAAAGGATTCGCACACGATGGTGGTTGTGGCGAATGTGGCGAGTTTGTTGTATTTAAGCCATAAAGCTAAAGATTTAAAAGAGGGCGTGGGCATGACTTTAGAGCATTTAAAAACCAAAGCGCCTTATGCGCATTTGCAAAAAATCATAAGGCTAAGCCATGCCTAGCGTGTTAGAAAACATCCTTAAAGACAAACTCCTAGAAGTCTCTGCGCTCAAAAAAAATCACACCTTGCCCGCAAACATAACTCCAAGCGATAGGGATTTTAAAAAAGCGTTACTAGAAAAAAAAACCAACTTTATTTTAGAATGTAAAAAAGCATCGCCCTCTAAAGGTTTAATCAGAAAAGATTTTGATCTGTTAAAAATAGCCAAGACTTATGAAAAATTTGCCTCTTGCGTTTCAGTTTTAGCTGATTCTAAATATTTTTTAGGCTCTTATGAAAACATTAAGATCGTTTCGCAGCATTCCACTAAGCCTATTTTATGCAAAGATTTTATCATTGATGCTTTTCAGATCAAACTTGCTAGGATTATGGGAGCTGATGCGGCACTTTTAATGTTAAGCGCGTTAGATGATAAAAATTATTTAGAGCTTTTCAACCTCGCCAAATCTTTAAACATGAGTGTGTTAACTGAAGTTTCCAACCAGCAAGAAATTGAGCGCTTGCTCAAACTCCAATACGACATTATAGGCATCAATAACAGGGATTTACACACCCTGACAACCGACATTAACAACACGCTCAAATTGCGCTCTCTCTTGCCTAAAGACGCGCTCGTGGTGAGTGAGTCCGGTATTCATTCGCACACACAAATCAAAGCCCTAGCCCCTTATGTGAATGGCTTTTTAGTGGGCAGCTCTTTAATGAAAGAAAAGGATTTGAAAAAAGCGTGTGTTAAATTGATTTTAGGCGAAAATAAAGTGTGCGGGCTTACAAGGATTAAAGACGCTAAAGCCGTTTATAAAAACCATTTCATTTATGGGGGTTTGATTTTTGAAAAATCTTCGCCCAGATACATCAAGCCTAAAGAAGCCCTAAAAATCACAAAAGCGGTTAAAAAATTGGATTTTGTGGGCGTGTTTGTGAAAGATAGCATTAAAAAAATTCAAAAAATCGCTAAAAAGCTTGATTTAAAAGCGGTGCAGCTTTATGGCTATTCGCAAAAAGAAATCGCTCAATTAAAAAAATCGCTCCCTAAAACTTGCGCGATTTGGCAAGTAATAAGCGTGATGAGCGCTAAAGATTTAGTGCCTAAAATTCAAGAAGCCTCTCTGATTTTATACGACACTAAGGGGGATAAAATGGGAGGCAATGGCGTGAGTTTTGATTGGGAAATTTTAGAAAATGTCAAAACGCCTTTCATGCTAGCTGGTGGGCTTAATTTGGATAATATTCAAAAAGCCTTGAAGATTAAAGCGTTGGGTTTGGATTTCAATTCCGGTTTAGAAATAAGCCCCGGGATTAAAAATAAGGATAAAATCAAGCGATTAGCCCGAATTTTAAGAGAGTATTAAAATGAATCAAAAAGCGTATTTTGGGGAGTTTGGAGGGAGTTTTGTGTCAGAGTTGTTAGTGCCTGCATTAAGAGAATTAGAACAGGCGTTTGATGCGTGTTTGAAAGATGAGGGATTCCAAAAAGAATATTTTCATCTTTTAAAAGATTTTGTGGGCCGTCCCAGCCCTTTAACCTTGTGTCAAAACATCGTTTCTAACCCTAAAGTTAAGCTTTATTTAAAACGAGAAGATTTAATCCATGGCGGGGCGCATAAGACTAATCAAGCCTTAGGGCAAGCCCTTTTAGCGAAAAAAATGGGTAAAACAAGGATTATTGCTGAAACGGGCGCTGGGCAGCATGGCGTTGCAACGGCTATCGCTTGCGCGTTATTGAACTTAAAGTGCGTGATTTTTATGGGAGGCAAAGACATCAAGCGCCAGGAAATGAATGTTTTTAGAATGCGCTTATTGGGCGCTGAAGTGAGAGAAGTTAATTCAGGGAGTGCGACGCTTAAAGACGCCGTGAATGAGGCCTTGAGAGATTGGGCGAGCAGTTACAAGGACACGCATTATTTGCTAGGCACAGCCGCCGGGCCGCACCCTTACCCCACAATGGTTAAAACCTTTCAAAAAATGATAGGCGATGAAGTTAAAAGCCAAATTCTAGAAAAAGAAAACCGCTTGCCTGATTATGTGATCGCATGCGTTGGAGGGGGGTCTAACGCTATAGGGATATTCAGCGCGTTTTTAAACGATAAAGAGGTCAAACTCATAGGCGTAGAGCCAGCCGGTTTAGGGCTAGAAACCAATAAGCATGGGGCGACTTTGAATAAGGGGCGTGTGGGGATTTTGCATGGGAATAAAACCTATCTTTTACAAGATGATGAAGGCCAGATTGCAGAAAGCCATAGCATTAGCGCCGGGCTTGATTATCCAGGAGTGGGGCCAGAACACAGCTATTTAAAAGAGATTGGGCGCGCGGTTTATGAGAGCGCAAGCGATATTGAAGCGCTAGAAGCTTTCAGTTTGTTATGCCAAAAAGAAGGCATTATCCCAGCGCTAGAAAGCTCACACGCCTTAGCGTATGCCCTAAAACTCGCTCAAAAATGCGAAGAAGAAAGCATTATTGTAGTGAATTTAAGCGGTCGAGGGGATAAGGATTTAAGCACCGTTTATAACGCTTTAAAAGGGGGTTTAAAATGAGGTATCAAAACATGTTTGAAACCTTAAAAAAACAAGACAAAATGGCGTTTATCCCGTTTGTAACCTTGTGCGATCCCAATTATGAATTGAGTTTTGAAATCATTAAAACCTTAATGGCTAGCGGGGTGAGCGCTTTGGAATTGGGTCTTGCTTTCTCAGATCCCGTAGCGGATGGCATTACCATACAAGCGAGCCATTTAAGGGCGTTAAAACACGCTAGCATGGCTAAAAATTTCCAGCTTTTAAAAAAGATTAGAGGTTACAACCATGACATTCCCATAGGGCTTTTAGCGTATGCGAATCTCATTTTTCTTATGGCGTTGATGGTTTTTACGCTCAAATCAAAGAATGCGGCGTGGATAGCGTTTTAATAGCGGACATGCCCCTAATAGAAAAAGAATTGGTCATCAAATCCGCTCAAAAACACCAAATCAAACAAATCTTTATCGCCAGCCCTAACGCGAGCAGTAAAGATTTAGAACAAGCCGCTACGCATTCGCAAGGCTATATCTACACTTTAGCCAGGAGTGGGGTTACAGGGATAAGCCATGCTCTAGAGAATGATGCAAGCGCGATCATCAAAACCTTAAAAACCTTTAGCTCTACCCCAGCCTTACTGGGCTTTGGCATTTCTCAAAAAGAACACATCACAAACGCTAAAGGCATGGGTGCTGATGGCGTGATTTGTGGCTCAGCGTTAGTCAAAATCATAGAAGAAAATTTGAACGATGAAAACGCCATGCTAGAAAAAATTAAAGGGTTTATAGGAGGAATGATTTTTTAAGGCTTTTAGGTTTTGTTGCGTTAAAAAATTAAAGATTATAGACTAACAATCATCATCAGGTTTTATTGCATGCGCGTTATTATTGGGTGTATTTTTCTAAATCTGTGAAAGGCACTGTTCTTGTTGTATTGGGCTTTCCGATTCTAGGCATACCATTCACCAAATGTGTAGCGTAGTCAGGCGTTAGCGTAGAAAATACTGCCATAAGCCTAACAACAATATAAAGGCAACCTTTTAGCGTGGTTGATAGCGGCTTAAAATCGCAGGTATTTTGATAATAAAAAAGGCTAATTTTGATATACCAAGCCATAAGCTCTTTATAATACTCCTAAAAAGAACTATTGGTTGTTTAGTCCTTTTAATCTTCGGGTTCTATGTCTATTATGTTATTGTCATGGTTGATTGCTTTCAAAGTGTTTACGATTTTATCCATCTTTTCTTTTGCTTCAAGCGCCTTTTTATATCCTTCAGCCGCTTGTTTATATCCTTCTTTTTCTTCTTGAGCTATAGCCAATAATGCTTCAAGGATTGGTTGCATTTCAGCTTTTTTGCTTGCTTCTAAAAGACTTCCGTGTTCCTTTTTCATTTCGTGAGTGAGATGAGAAGCATTTTTATTTTTGCCCTTTGTATTCATAAAAATCCTTTACGATTAATTTAATACTTTTCATTATAATAGGCTTAGGCTTAGCTTGAATAGTGTAAAAAATTTGAGATCTTATGATTTTATGTGTGGTTTTAAAGCAACTTGTTTAATTGATCTAATATTTTTAAGAGTAAGGGATAAGAAATGAGATTATCCCAAGCTCTATTTTAAAGTTTTTCTAATAACCCAAGCAACGCCCTTTTATATTCTAACGCCGTTATTTCATCCTTGCCTTCAAAGCGGCTGACTAAATAGGGGGTGGTGTTGCTTGCGCGAATAAGCCCAAAGCCATGTTCAAAAACCACTCTCACGCCATCAATGCTGATGATTTCTTTGATTGTAGGGAAATGGCTTGGCGGGTTTTTAAGCGCTTCTTGTAAGTTGTGAATGATTTCAAATTTTTCTTCTTCGCTCACGGCGATTTTTTCTTCAGGCGTGGTGTAGGAATAGGGGAGGTTTTTAATGGTGTTTTCCAAATCGCTTGGGGTTTGTTCGAGCAATAACTCTAAAGCCCTTAAGCATGCATAAAGAGCGTCATCATAGCCAAAATAGCGCTCTTTAAAAAAGATATGCCCGCTCATTTCAGCCGCAAAATGCGCGTTGGTTTCTTTGAGTTTGATTTTTAAATTGCTATGCCCGGTTTTATACATGAGCGTCTTGCCAAAGGTATTAATCGTGTTATACATCACTTGAGAGCATTTGACTTCGCCGATCACAAAGGGGGTGATGCCTTGAGCATGCAAGCGTTTAGCGAATAAAATCGCTAATTCATCGCCCGCATAAACATGATGAGAGCTTAACATCGCAATCCTATCCGCATCGCCATCAAAAGCAAAGCCTATAGAAATAGCGTTTTCTTGCATGTGTTTTTCTAAATCTTTTAAGTTTTTCGCTTCGCTGGGGTCTGGGTGGTGGTTAGGGAAATTCCCATCAGGATCGCTATAAAGGCTGCTAAAATCAATGTTTAAAGCCTTTAAAATCGGCTCTAACCCTAACGCTCCCACGCCATTGCCAAAATCCAGGGCGATTTTGTATTTTAGATTTTTTAAATGCTTAAAGTCCTTGATCAAATAGCGCTGATACGCTTCTAGGGCATTGGCTTTTTCTGGTGTTTCTTTTAAGGGTTTTATTTCATGCTTTGCGTTTAAAAGCGTGTCTTTTAAAGCCTGAATGTCCTTGCCGTAAAACGGGTTTTGGTTGAGCGTGATTTTAAAGCCGTTGTATTCTTTGGGGTTGTGAGAGCCAGTGATCATGATGGAATTAGGGCATTGAATGCCATTGATTCCATTAAAGGCCGCAAAATACGCTACCGGTGTGGGGATTAGCCCTAAATCATACACTTTCAAGCCGCTTGATTGCAGCCCCGCGCTCAAAGCTTCAAACAAAAAGCGCCCATGCACCCTAGCGTCATGTCCTACAAACACGCTTTTATCGCATTCTCGCATGATTTTCCCTAATTCCACGCCGATACTAAAGGCCGTATTTTCGTCTAAAGTGGTGGGGTAAATGCCTCTAATATCATATTCCCTAAAAATGCTAATGTCCATGTCATGACTCCTTGTTTTTGAATAAATTTAAACCCTGTTCGCATAAATTTTGCCATGCGTTTGTTTGATCTTTTTGTTTTAACTGAACGCATTTTTCTAAACTGGCTCTAGATTTTGCTTTTTGATTGGTTAGATCTAATAAGCTGGATTGCAAGTATAAGGCTTTTTGGTGATCTTCTAAAGAAAGCCTGCGGTTTAAGAGTTTGTCTAGCGTTTCTAACGCTTTTAAATAGTCTTTGGTGGTCCTGTAAGCATCAATGAGAGCAAATTCGCTAAAGGGCGTGTAAGAATAGTCCTTGTAAGCGTCTTGGAGTTTGAGCAAGCTTGTGGCATAAATTTTGACGCTTTTAGGGTCTTTTTCATTCTCTAGCAATTTAAAATAAACCAACGCCATGCGTTTATCGTCTTTGAAATGCTTTTCTAAAAACGCATACAAATTGAGGGCCAATTCTTTTTCATTGTTTTGCATGTAATCCGAAAATAAAACAAAAGCAATATCATAAAATTCTTTTTTGTTTAAACTTTGAGCGAGAGTTAAAGCGTCTTTAGAAGCCAGAGTGGAATTTTTAAAATCCCCTAAGCGGTAGTAATTGCGCCCCAAACGATAAAGCCATATTAATTTTTCGCTAGGGGTTTTAGCTGTTTTTAAAGCGTTTAGGGCAATGATTTGCGCTTTTTCTTTGAGCGATGCGAAATACAAGCAATCAAAGGCTTGGATTTCTTCTTTGGGGCTGAATGCAAAGGCGGTGATCTGGGATAAGTATTTTAAGGCTTCTTCGCAACGATTGTTCTCTAATGGGGTTTTAGCAAGGACATTGAGCGTTTTTTGGATCAAAGGAGAATCTTTAGGCAAATTTTTTTGCATGCCTAACACTTCAGCATAACGCTTGTTTTCAAACAAGAGTTGGGCTTTCAATTCTAAAGCCTTTAGGGCTTCATTAGAATTAGGGAAATTTTGAATGATTTTATCATAATGGGCGATTTTTTCTTGCGTGTTCCCCTCCATGGAAAAAAGGGCTTTTTCATCGCGCGCTCTAACGACAGAAGCTTTATCCAATTCCGCATAATCTTGCAAATATTGCAGATTGTAAAGGTGGGCGTTCTTAAAGTCCTTGATCCTTGCATACAACGCCCCTAAATCATAAAGCGCTTGCTCTTTAGCTTTTAAATCATCGTCTTGATTAAGGAGCAAGTGAGCGATCTCAATCGCGCTTGCATTCATCTGGTTTTTTTTCAATAACTTGAGCAAGTCTAGGGCTGATTCGCTGTGTTTAGAAATATAATCAGGGTTGGATTGAACCACCTTATCAATGAGGTATTTAGCGTTGTTAAAGTTTTGATAGTTTATCTCTGCTTCAGCCCAATTAAGAGCGATTTCACTCGCGCTCTCTTTGTCTTTGGCGTTAGAAAAAGCTTCTTTAAAAAGCATGCTAGCGTTGCTCAAATCAGAGCCTTCAGCCGCTTCAATGGCTAAACGCATTTGGGCTAAAGGAGCATAGCGCGAGTTCTTGTATTCTAAAAGAATGCGTTTGTAATAGCACATGGCCTGTTTGTAATTGTTGTTTTCGTCTAAAGCTTTGGCGACATAGTATAACACTTCAGGGATACTGGGATCCGTCGGGTAATTTTTGATCCACTTGGCGCCAATATCTATGAGTAAGGATTTTTTAATGCCTAATTGGCCTAATGCGATAATTTCTAATAAATACAGATCTTTTTTAAACATCGTTTGAGGGTAGTTTTTAAACGTGCGGCTGATCGTTCGTAAAGCGTCAAAATAGGCTTGCGAATCCATTTGTTTTTTAGCCTCTAAATAAGCGTTTAAGTCATAGCCCTTTGTGGTGAGTAGGGGTTTGTTATTCACATCTAGTTCTTGAATGATAGGGGTTTGAGCGTCTTTAATGACAATGGGGAAATTCAAGCCTTTTTGAGCGTTGTCTTTTTCGCTCAAAAAAGGGATATTTTGATCATAGCCTATGATTTGCCACATTTTGGCTTTAGGATCGTTTTCCACAAAAAGGGGGATCGCTTTTTTATAATCCCTATCAAAAGAAAAAAGGGTGAGTCTTCGCATCACTTTGGGTTTGATGTGTAAAATGAATTGTTGTTGGCGCATAGAATAGGTGATATTGAAAAAAGCGTTTTCTAAAGGGGTAAAGCCCTCCTTAGGGATAGAGTCTATCACGCATTCTATGGGGCGTTTAGCGTGTATAATGGATAAAGACGCTTCAATCCCGCTTGGCGGTTTTTCATTGGTATAAAAACAAGAAAATGCCTTATTGTGTCGTAAGGTTAAAACCGAAAAATCTTCCCCCCCTTCTTTGCCTTGCGTGAGAGTGAGGCTTAAGGCGTTGAGCGAATGGGAGAGCAAGCCCATTAAAAGAAAGATTTTTGACTTAAGCCACAAACTCTAAAAGCCCTCGCATCATAAAAACAGAGAACAAGCACGCTAACGCCATAGCAATAATGACCGCATAAATGGGTATGGTAGCGTTTTGGGTGTAAATATCGTTTTGAGCGTAGCTTTGTAAGGGCTTATTGAAAAACATCGCCACGAGCCAACGGAAATAATAAAACGCAGCCACCGCGCTATTAACTAACATCACCACCGCTAAAAGAATGTGATTGCTCTCTAACGCGCTTTCAACGGCTAAAAATTTCCCCCAAAACACGCTAAAAGGCGGGATCCCTGCAAGCCCAAAAACAAAAATAGCGCCCAAGATCGCCACTAAAGGGTGGGTTTTGATAAGGCCGTTGAATTTGGAATAAGGGTGATCGTAGCGTTCATCCCATGTTTTTTCCCGGCTTTTTAAGAGCCATAAAAGGCCAAAAGTCCCAATGTAAGTGAATGCGAACATGAACCAATAAACAAACATCGCTTGTTGGCTATCTTCAGTGTGGATAAACACGCATGCTAAAGCGAACCCAGAATGCGAAATGGAGCTGTAAGCGAGCATCCTTTTGACATCTTCTTGCCATAAAGCAATGAAATTAGGAATAGTGATAGTCATAAGGATCAAAACATAAAAAATGTCTTCTACCCAAGCGGTATGAGTGTCTATAAACGCCCCAAAAAGGCGAGTGGCTACCACAAAGCCAGCGATTTTAGGCACAATGGAAATATAGCTCGCAAAGACTGGGTTATTGCCCTCATACACATCAGGCATCCAGGTATGGAAAGGCACTAAAGAAACCTTAAAGCCAATCGCTCCAATCAAAAAAATAGCGCCCATCGCAAAGAGCATGGGGTTTGTAACGCCCTCAGTGTGCAAGTATAGGGTAATGACTTCAAGATTCAAGCTCCCTGTAAGCAAGTAAAAAGCCATCGCCCCCATAGCAAAAAACGCGCTCGCCATCGCCCCCATAGTGAAATACTTGATCCCTGCTTCCAAGCCGTAGCGTTTATCGCTCAACGCCATTAACACACAAAGGGGCAAGGACGCTGTCTCTAACCCAATAAGGATTAACAACAAATGGTTGCTTGAAACCATGAACTGAAAGCCAGCAACAATAAACAAATATAAGGAATAAAATTCAGCGGTTTGAAATTCGTTGAAGCGCTCTTTTGAAAGGGCTAAGAAAATGAGCAAAAAGGCTGAAATCAAGACAATGCTTTGAGAGATGAGCGAGAGCGTATCCAAGCTCAAAAACCCAAAAAAGGCGTTTTCTTGCTCTTCTAACCCTAAAACCACCAAAAAATCCAAAACCAAAAAGAGCATGCATAAAAATACATTCAAATTGCGTGAAAACCTGGAAGTGAAAGCGTTGATTAAGAGCGTGAAAATCCCCCCACACACCAACACCAGCATGGGTAAAATGCTTTCAAAATTAAAGCTGTCAAAAGAGATATGGAGACTATCTATTAACATAAGAGACCTCTTTTATCTTAGTGTCCAATGAACCTAAAAAGGGGAGCGAGCGGATTTCTATCACCTCTAAAAGCTGTTTAGAGCCTTGCTCAATCGGTTTTAAAAGTGCTCTAGGATAAATCCCTAAAATTAAAATCAAAGCTAAAATCACGCTCAAAACCCCTACCTCACGAGCGTTCAAATCTTCAAACACGCTGATTTGATTGTTCCCGGCTTTCAAATTACCAAAGAAAACATCTTTATATGAAGTGAGCATGTAAACCGCTGACAGGATGATGCTTGTCCCGGCAATGATAGCCAAAAGAGGGTAAGTGGCAAAAAACCCTAACAAGCTTAAAAACTCTCCCACAAAACCAATGCTTAAAGGCATGCCCACGTTCGCCATTAAAACGATCATAAAAAAGGCTGCAAAAACAGGAGCGCTTTTAGCGATCGATCCAAAGCGAGCGATTTCTAAACTGCTGGCGCGCTCTTCCAAGATACCAGCGAGCAAAAATAATCCCATGACGATAATACCATGCGCAAACATCATAAACACCGCCCCTGAAACCCCCTCAACATTGAAAGAAAAAACCCCAAGCACCACGACTCCCATGTGCGAGAATGAGCTATAAGCGATGAGGGTTTTTAAATCTTTTTGAGCGTAGGCTAGAAAACCTCCATAAATGATCATGCATAGTGCTGCAATGGCTATAGGGGTTAAATAAATTTCTGAAAGCTCAGGAAAAAGCGGGAGCAAGAAGCGTAATAAGGCGTAAGTCCCCATTTTAGAAAGCAAGGCCGAAAGCATGACAGAGCCTAAAGTAGGGGCGTTAGAATACGCATAAGGCAGCCATGTGTGTAAGGGAAAGAGCGGGATTTTAACCGCAATCCCTACTAAGAAAGCCACAAAGAGCCAGGTTTTAACCCCGCCAGAAAAGTTCAATTGATACCAGTCTAAAATATCAAAACTCATCATGCCGTAATTGCTAGCGTAGTAATACCCAATGTATAAAATGCTTAAGAGCATGCATAATGACGCTAAAAAGGTGTAGAGAAAAAACTTCATGCCAGAATAGATCTTATTATTACGGCCAAAACGACCGATGAGGTATAAGACCGGCAAGAGCGAGATTTCCCAAAAAGCGTAGAAAAAGATCATATTAAGAGAAGAAAACACGCCCATCAAAATCCCCTCTAGCAATAAAAGACAAATCGCAAAGTCTTTACGACGCTCTTTGACATAAATCACGGACAATAACACCACGATAGCGTTTAAGAGCAACAAAAAGAGCGCGATGCCATCAACACCCACATGATAATTCACGCCAATTTGATAGACTAATTCTTTCATTTCTTCAAACTGCATGCCGGCTGTTTGAATATCAAACCCATGCCACAACAACAAGATTAATAACAACTCAATCAAAGCGATGACAATCGCATACGCTCTGCTCGCTTGATCGCTCATAAAGAACGCTAATAGCGTGCTCAGCATGGGGAAAAAGATCACCACGCTTAAAAGATGCGCATGTAAAAACTGCATTTCTTATCTCCCAAAAAAAGCTACAAACGCTAACAAGATTAAAACCCCAGCCACCATGAAGCGCAGCATGGAAGTTAAATTCCCATCTTGACTGATTCTAAACACACGCCCTATAACAAAAACGCTTCTTCCTATGGTATCCACTATCGCATCAATGATCCTTAATTCCACGACCTGGTGCAAGAATGAAGCGATGGTGCTAAAAACTTTTGCAATCCCTTGATAGAGCTGTGGGATATAGTATTGGTTGAGCAAGAGCTTGTATAAAAAGCCCCCCTCTTTTTTGGAAGTGATACCATTTTTATATTTAAATATGGCATAAGCGATACTCAATAACACCACTATGGTGGTGATACTGATTAAAAGAGCGAGCGGGACTAGATACTCTCCAACGCTAGGGATCACTTGAGAAATAAAATGAAAAAACGGCTCTTCAAAAAACCCGGCAATGACCGCTAAAACCCCTAACGGCAGCATGCTTAAAAGCATGAAATTTTTGGCCTCATGGGGGTGGTTGATTCCGTGCTGTTTGGGTGCAAAAAACACCAGCATGATGAGCCTGAAGCTATAAAAAGCGGTAAAGATCGCCCCAATTAGAAGAACAAACCATAAAATGTGGTGGTGCATCCCAAAAGCCACTTCTAAAATCTTGTCTTTAGAAAAGTATCCTGCGAAAGGGTAGATCCCGCACAAAGCCACTGACCCTATAATCATAAAGATCGCTGTGATTTTCATAGGCTTGTATAAAGCGCCCATTTTAGTAATATCCAGATTGTCTTCCATCGCATGCATGACATTGCCTGATCCTAAGAAAAGGAGGGATTTGAAAAACGCATGCGTGAAGAGGTGGAAAAGCGCGATCGCATAAGCCCCAAGACCGGCCGCTACAAACATATAGCCTAACTGAGAAAGCGTGGAATAAGCCACAATGCGTTTTAAATCCTTATTGACTAAAGCCATGCTCGCTCCAAAAAAAGCCACAAACGCCCCTAAACATGCGATGAAATAACCCACTTCAAACACCGCGCTATACAAGGGATTGGCTCTAATGACCAGATACACCCCAGCGGTTACCATCGTCGCTGCATGGATGAGAGCGGATACAGGGGTTGGCCCCTCCATAGCGTTGGCTAACCATGTGTGCATAGGGAATTGAGCGCTCTTGCCCATAGCGCCAATGAAAAGAAACACGCTGATGAAAAAGAGCATGGAATAATCGGCGTTATTGAGCATGCTAAAGACTTCTTTATACTGGAGAGTGCCAAAATTCCAAAAGATCAAAATAATCCCCATGAGCATGCCTAAATCCGTGATCCGATTCATCACAAAGGCTTCAATGGAAGCGTCATTCGCGCTTTTTTTATGATACCAAAAGCCAATGAGCAAGTAAGAGCATAGCCCCACCCCTTCCCAGCCAATGAAAAGCCCTAAAAAATTATCGCTCAACACCAACACCAACATGGAAAACACAAAGCCACTAAGGTAGGAAAAATAGCGGTTAAACCCTTTATCATGTTCCATATAGCCTATAGAATACACATGCACTAAGAAAGAAACTAAAGTGACCACGACAATCATGACCGCATTGATATTATCCAGCATGAGAGAAAAGCCGACTTTAAAATTCCCTACCACGATCCAGTCAAATAAGTATTTTTCATAGCTTTGATGATGCCATGCTTGAACGAAAAGAACCACCGCGCCAATGAAAGAAACCAGCACGCACAAAGAATTGAAAACGCCCACATGCAACGCTTTCGCTTTAGCCCCAAACAGCCCCGCATAAACTGCGCCGATTAAAGGCAAGAATAACACCACTGACAGCAAAGAAGAATACTGCATGCTCAACCTTTCATAGCGTTTAAAGAATCAATATCTAGGCTTTTGAATTTCTTAAACCACAAAATCACCAAGCCCAAACCAATAGCCACCTCACTAGCGGCAATAGCGATAATAAAGAGCGCGAACATCTGCCCGTCTAAATTGTGCGTGTATTTAGAGATTGCTACAAAACCGATATTGATCGCATTGAGCATGATTTCTGTAGAAAAAAAGAGTAACAGAATATTTTTGCGTTTCAGCATGCCCGCTAAACCAATGCAAAAGAGCAACCCTGAAACAATCAAATAGTGGTTTAACCCTATCATAGAGATTCCTTTATAAATTGCGTGTGATTTTTCCCATGGATTTTTTGAATCCCTGTAGCGATGCCTCCAACCATAGCGACTAAAAGCATTAAAGCCGCCGCTTCAAAAGGGATGAGATAATTGGTAAAAAGCACATAACCAATGGCTTTAATGTTAGGGATTTGCGCATCAATAGCGTTGGAATTGACTTGCTTAGAAAGGTTTTCGCCAATGCTAGGAGCGCTTAAAATCAAGGTGAGCAACAGCGCCACGCCAAATGAAAGAACACACAAGATTTTAGGGCTTTGCTTGCGTTCAATGACTTCTGCAGCGGAGTTGAAAAACATCATGCCAAACGCATACATCACAATGACCGCGCCCACATACACCGTGATTTGCACCACGCCCAAAAACTCAGCGTCTAGTAAAAAGAAAAAAGCGGAAATAAAAACCATGCTGCTAGCGAGAGCGGTAATGGCATAGAGGATATTCGTGGTGGTGATCACCACTAACGCCATGCTCAAAGTAAGGATCGCAAAGAAATAAAAGGCAATGGTTTCAAACATTTTCATCTCCCTTATTACTTTCTGGGCTTGGAGACTCTTCTTTGGATTCTTCTTTTGAAGGCTCTTGGACATAATCTAAAGGGGTGGCTTGCATGCGTTCGTTATAATTAGGGCTTACCGCACCAAAGCCTAAAAATTCGGCATGCGAGCAGTTTTTAGCGTCTTGTTCGCTCGTTAAAAACTCGCTTTTAGAGCCGTATTGGGAGCGTTGGGTGCTGGCGTTTTCAAACCGATTCCCCATAACGATCGCTAATTCTGGGCAAACTTCCGCGCACAACCCACAATAAATGCAACGCCCTAAATTGATCGTGTAAGAATCGATCTTTTTGCGGTTGTCTTCGCCCTTATGCGTGATGATCCTTATGCAATTGCTCGTGCAAATCTTTTCACACAGCCCACAACCTATACACCTTTCAGAGCCTGAGTCTAAAAGCCGTTGCAGATTATGCACCGCACGATAACGAGGGCTTAAAGGGAGTTGTTCCATAGGGTAATGGATGGTTACGCTTGGGCTAAAAAATTCCTTGATCGTAAGCCCTAACCCTTTGAATAGATCCAAACCCAAGCTCGTTTTAATGGTGTCTTGAAACTGCTCGGTCACGCTATGGACTTCGGATCGTTTAGGAAGTTGTTTGTATTCTTGTTTGGCCATAAAACCTCCTTTAAATTAAAATGATAATGCCTGTTAGCACGATATTCAATAACGCTAAAGGCAGCATGATTTTCCAGCACATATCCATCAACTGATCGGGCCTTACATGCGGATAAGTCGCTCTAACCCACATGGATAAAAAGACAAAAAAGCCCGCTTTAATCAAAATCGCTATGCCCCCAGGGATAAAGCCCCATGCGTTAAACCCGCCAAAAAACACAATAGAAATCACAAAAGAAAAAGCGAATAAATGCGCGTATTCCGCTAAAAAGAACATGCCCCATTTCAAGCCGCTGTATTCGGTGCAATACCCTGCTACAATCTCGGCTTCATGCTCTAACAAGTCAAAGGGAGTTCGATTCAATTCAGCGTAGCTTGCGATCAAAAACAAAACAAACGCTAGAGGCTGCTTAAACACAAGCCAGTCTAAAAACCCACCGCTTTGGTAATGATTGATTTCCACTAAAGAGAGCGATCCTACCACCATTAAGGGGGCTAAAATGGTTAAAGTGCTGACCACTTCAAAACTGAGCAGTTGGATCGTCGCTCTTGCGGAGCCAATTAAAGAGTATTTGTTATTAGAGGCAAGCCCAGCTAAAATAGGCGCATAAATCCCTGCTGAACCCACGGCTAAGAAAAACAAAAAGCCAATGTTGATGTCAGAAATAAGGGGCTTGATCTCATAGCCAAACAGAGTGAAATTAGGGAAAAAGGGGATGGGCGCCATGGACACAAACGCGCTCACCATCGCAATAATGGGCGCTAGCGTGAAAATGAACTTATTCGCGCCTTGGGGGATAATGTCTTCTTTGGTGAAAAGCTTAATGCCGTCTGCTGCGACTTGCAAAAGCCCAAAAGGCCCCACATAACAAGGCCCTAAACGGCGTTGGAAATAGGCTAACACTTTCCTTTCAATATAAGTGGCAAAGCCTCCTAAAGCCGAAAAAACAGCGACTAAAATCAAAATTTTAATCAAAGTTTCAATGATATAAGCGCTCATGCTTGCTCCTTTAAATCCACGCTATCAAACACGCCCTCTCTAAAAAAGCCAGAATGGTTTTTCAAAAGAGAAGGCGAAATGACAAACACCTCTTGATCCAAGCTCTCATCAAGATACAAAACGCCTGTTAATTCCTCTTCTTCTTTAGATAAAGTGATGTTTTGCCCCACTTCTTTATTCAATTTTTTTAAGAAAGCTTTAGACACATAGACACCGGCTTTTAATTGCAAATTCTCGCTTTTATGGGTAGCGTTATTGAATTGCGTTTCTGGGTATTTTAAATACGCGTTGAAAGCGATTTTTTCTTTTAAAGGCTTGATAGGCTCGCATTCTATGGTTTCGCATTCTTTAGCGCTCTTTTCAAAAGGGCTTGTTCCTAGCAGATAACCTCTGTGATTGACTCTGTCGTTAGTGAAATAGTTGGTTAGATGGTCAAATTCTATGGCTTTAAAGCCCGCTTCTGTAGGGAGTTTGTGGGTGCATTCTGTGAGGTTTTCTTCCACAAAGCCAAAGCCTTGCATAATGTCGCTCAAGTCATAGCCTTCAAACCTCAAAGCCGGTTTTAAAGGCAACACGCACCCTTCAATATTAGTGATCGTGCCTTCTAGCTGGTTAAGGCTGGGTAAAATAAAATCCACTTTGCTGACGGCATCTTTTCCAAAAACCCTATCATCGCTATTGATAGTGAAATCCCCTTGAGCGCGAATGCCTACAATTTTTTCATGTTCAAAAACTTCCTCGCTCAATTCACAAAGAGAAGCGATGCCTAAAGCGTTGGCGCTTGGGGGGATAAGAATGAGTTTAATAGCGCTTTTTTGGGCTAACAAACGCAACATTTTAGCGATATTGTGGGCTTGTTTATGGCTATAGATTTCTTCGCCAACCACTAGCAGGGTGTTATTTGATTTTTGCAAAAGAGCCAGAATTTTTTCATAAGTTTCTAAATGGATGCCCGCTTCTTCAAGCAACAAATAAGTGGTCTTGGTAGGGACTTCAACGCTTTCTTCTTTAACCTCTGTCTTGTTTTCTTTTTGATTTTCTTCTTTTGGGGTGGCTGCTTCTGTTTTATCCTCTTCTTGATTTTCTGCCTTATTTTCTCCAATACTGCACCCTTGCTCGGCTTGTTCTAAAGCTTTTTTTCGCTCTTCTTCTAAGGCTTTAAGAGCCGCTTCATCCACAATGCTTTGCTTGGAATCTTCTAAGCTTTTTAGAGCCGTGCTTTCAATGTTAAGCATTTTTAAAAGCATGCCTAAAAGGATTTCTTCAGCCCCCACTTCATGGGTGATGCAAAAAGAACTTCGGCACAAATTCACTAATGCGTTATCCTTGATAGGGTGCATAGCGATCAAAGAAGCTTTATTGAGTTTGAGGGCGTTATTGATAGCATAGCGCACCAAAGGGTTTTCTGTTTTGATAGAAGATCCTATCGTAATGACTAAATGAGAAGTTTTAATCTCTTCAATACTGGGGCGTTTAACTTCGCCCAATACTTTTAAAAATTGCTGGAAACGATACGCTTCTTGATTGTAGATTTTAAAATCAAGCTTTTTCCTCAAACGCTCTATTAAAAACGCCTCTTCATTCGTAATGTCTCCTCCTATCCGCACCGCTTCGCATTCTTTGAGGGCGTTTTGTGCTTCTTTAAGATTAGCACTGCCTTTAGGGCTAGAGCTCACATCAAAAGCGAAACGGCCTGCCCCACAAATAGGGTTATGGTAAAAATCATTAAGCACTCTAAAAATTTTAAATTCTTCGCCTAGAGTATCAAAATGGCGCACATCATAAGAAATCAAACACCCAGCTGAGCAATGCGAACAAGTAGAATGGATCTTTTTGAGTTCCCATGCGTTAGCCGTGTAAGCGAAATCTTTATAGCTCAAAGCGCCCACAGGGCATACCGCAATGCATTCCCCGCAATCATAACAAGGCACGCTACCCACAAAAGAAATAATGCCTTTTTGCTTACGACTCCACACGCTAAAAGCGTCTTTGGACATGCTGTCTTTAAATTTATCCGGAGCATGCAAATCGGCTTTAGTGGCTTTGAGGTTGTTTTCGCCCACATTGTCCTTGCAAGTGGTTACGCACCTTTCGCACATGATGCACAAATTGGGATCATACAAGGCTTGTGCCCATGAATCTAGCGCTTTAAAATCATCAGCCACCGCATAAGGTTGGTGCTCTACGCCGGTTAAATGCGTCATGTCTTGCAATTCGCACTCCCCGCTCTTATCGCACACGCCACACTCTAGGGGGTGATTGACATCATAAGTTTGCATGATGCTTTTTCTTTCATCCATGAGCGTTGGGGTGTTGGTGAGGATAACGGCGTTGTTTTTGGCTTTCGTGTTGCAGCTATAAACCCGTTTGCCATCCATTTCAACCATGCACATTTTGCATGCGACTGTGGGCGAGCAACCGCTTAAATAGCAAATAGTAGGGATATAGATCCCAGCGCTCCTAGCAGCCTCTAAAACGCTTTGTCCCTCTTGGCATTCAATCGTTTTGCCATTGATATTCATTGTGATCATGAAATTCCTTGAGAGTGGGATAAAATAGGGATATAAGGGTAAGCGTCAAAAAACGCCCCTTCTAAAATCGCAATCAAACCCTTCAAATGGGGGCTTTCTTCTAACTCGCATTCTAGCGCTTTATTTGAGATTTGAAACCCCGCTTTAGAATGCTCGATCTTATTAGCGATCTTAAATTGCTTGGAAAAAGATAATTTGGGGGTTTCAAGGCTCTTGTAAGAAACATAAACAAACGAGCCGTTAGCCTCACTCATTCGCTCTAAAAGCTCTAAATCTTTTGATTTAAGTTGTGATTCAAAAGGCAAAATACCCTCTTTTAAGGCTGTTTCTAGCAGCCATTCTTGATCTTTAGAATCATAAAAAGTGGGGGTTGCGTTTGAATCCTTGCAAGGGATATGCAAAATTTCTAGGTGGTTTTGCAACTCGCTTAAAAGGGTGTATAAAAAAGCGCTATCCGCATGCTTAGTGATTTCTCTGTTTAAAACAAGCACTCTTTTTTTCGCTTTAATGATAAGAGCGATAAGTTCTTGCAATTCTTCTTCGCTCATGTTCGCTTCAGAGCTTAAATACCCCACATCAACACCTTCTAAAACATGCCCTTTTAATTGGGAAGTTTTTTCTAAAATGCCCCTTAAAATCAAAGCCAAAACCGCCGCTTCCGTGTTGATTTCATACGACGCAAAAAGGCAATTTTCTTGCAAGTCTCTTATGTCTTGTAAGGGTCTTAACAAGGCGTAGGGGAGTTTTAGTTGGTTAATGCTTCCTAAAATCAATCGTTCATTTTCATTCAAACAAGCGTTTGAAAACCCCCCAAACAAAACGCACAAATCGCTTTTTTCTAAAAGGTTTAAGCTATCTTTTGTCATCTTGTAATTGATCTTAAACCCTTTTTGAAGAGATAATTTTTCTAAACAATAGGCTTCTTTCAAGCTAAGAGAAGAGCTTGCGATTAAGGGAGAATTTAAGGGGTTAAAGCCGCTCAAAATCAAGCCTTTTTCCTCACGACAATCGTCCAATCCGCCTGATTGAAACGCAAAGAATTGAGGAGCTCATGCCCTTTAGATTGGATAAATTCAGCGCTCTTAGGGATATTAGAAAAATCCCCCACTTCAAACATGAAAATAGCGACTTCATTAGGTTGCATTTCTTTTTCAATCAATTCCTCTAAGCGTTCAAAAATATCTGCTTTCAAGGGGCGTAAATCAAAGCGTTTCATCTATCCACCTCGCCAAACACCGCATTGGTTGAGCCAATCACGGTTACTGCATCCGCTAAATATTGCCCTACTAAAATATCGCTCAAAGCCCCAATGTGATAAAAGCTAGGGGCTCTGATTTTTAATCTGTGAGGGTAAGGCTCGCCCTCTGAATGGATAAAAAACCCTAATTCCCCTTTGGGGCTTTCTGTGGGGGCATACACTTCCCCAACAGGCGGGCGCATGCCTTGAGCCACTAAAACAAAATGCTGCATCAAGGCGTAGTTTTGCGTCATTATATCTTCTTTAGGGGCGGAAATATAATGCGGGTTTTGAGCCATGATAGGCGTATCGGTTTTAGCATACATGGGAATGAGTTGCTCAATGATGCGAATGCTTTCATCAATTTCTAACATATACAAACAATACCGATCATAACTATCGCCATAATTACCCACCGGCACATCAAAATCAAGCTCTTTATAAAGCTCATAAGGCTCTTCTTTTCTAATATCATAAGCGATCCCAGTCCCTCTTAACATGATACCGCTCATGCCCCAACTTTGCGCCATTTTTGGCGTTACAACGCCCACATTTTCCAAGCGCATCCGCCAAATGCGATTTTTATCCAATAAGCCTTGAATGAGTTTTTTGCATTCCCTCATTTCGCCTAAAAATTTTCTTAAGCCTTCTAACCAATTAGGGGGTAAATCTAAAGGCACGCCCCCAATCCTTATAGCGTTATGCGTGAGCCTAGCCCCGCAATAATCCTCCATCAAATCCAAGCCGTATTCCCTCGTTTTAAACGCATACAAAAACACGCTCATCGCCCCCACATCTAAAGCATGCACGCTGATAAAAAAGATGTGTGAGATCATACGGTTAAGCTCTAGTAAAATCGTGCGGATCACTTGCGCTCGGCGCGGGATTTCTAAATTGAGCAAGGTCTCTACCGCATAAGCGTAAGCGTAATTATTGCTGGTAGAAGAAGTGTAATCCAATCTGTCGGTAGTGGGCATGTATTCGTTATAGGTCATGTTTTCGCCTAACTTTTCACAGCCTCTATGCAAGTAGCCAATCTCAGGGGTAGCCTTAATGATTTTTTCGCCCTCTAATTCCAAAATCAAGCGCAATTGTCCGTGACTACTGGGGTGTTGGGGGCCAAAGTTTAAAATCATTTGGTTGTCGTCATGTTCAAAAATGATGTTTTCAAACTGGGGGTTGAGTTTCGTGAAATTTTGAGCCATTTTATAGCCTCTTTTTTAAGATAGTGGGGGCGATTTTGTGCAAATCTTTGACAAAAGGGATTTTCTTAAACGCATGTTTTTCTTCTACTTCTTTTAATTCTTCGCCCTTGCCCTGCTCATAGCCAATTTTTGCAAAATTGAAAGTGTCTTTTTCATCCACTCTCGCGCTGTCTCTCTGTTCTTTGCCCACCACTTCTCGGTATTCTTTGCCAAAAATTTTATCCACTTCATACCATTGAGCGAATTCATCGCCTTTGAGCGGGTAAGAACGCAATAAGGGGTGGCCTACCCAATCATGCGGCATGATAAGGCGTTTCAAATAGGGGTGTTTGTCAAACACAATACCAAGCATGTCATACGCTTCCCTTTCGCTCCAATTAGCCGATCGGTATAAAAAACTCAAAGAATCCACGCTCTCATTAGGCAACAAAACGCATTTCACGCGCACCCTACGGCGGTTCTTACAGCTATCGCTAAAACCCACGAATTGATAAAACAATTCAAAATGCCCTTTTTTAGCGCACAAATCTATCGCGCTCATTTCGCTCAAACACTCATAACCCAAATGCCTTAAAATCGTAGCAACAGAAAAAATATCGTCTTTTTTGATCCAAAACACAGCCGTGTTAGTCTCTATGTATTTGTCTAAAATCTCATGCTTGTAAGAAAGGTGGTTGTAAATGATCTCATAAGCACTGCCTTCTAAATATTTTTAGGGGTGGGTTCTATGATTTTATAGGGGTCATGCTGGCGCGATTGTTTTTGCACATCTTCATAGGGGGATTGTTTTCTTACCATCACACTAACCTTTTAGGAGCGTCTTGTTTGATCGCTTTAGAGCGTCTGATTTTATCTTGCAAAACCATAAGAGCGTATTGTAAAGTCTCTGGGCGTGGCGCGCAACCGGGCAAGTAAATATCCACAGGAACGATCCTGTCTGCTCCTTGAACGGTCGCATAAGTGTTGAACATCCCGCCCGTGTTAGCGCAACTCCCCATAGAGATCACCCATTTAGGTTCAGGCATTTGATCATAGAGCCTACGCATGAATTCGGCATGTTTTTTGGTGAGCGTGCCAGCGATGATCATCACATCCGATTGCCTAGGACTCGCTCTAAAAATCGTGCCAAACCGGTCAAAGTCAAACCTTGAACCCCCTGTCGCCATCATCTCAATTGCGCAACACGCCAAGCCATAGGTTAAAGGCCAAAGCGAATTAGAACGCCCCCAATTCAATAATTTATCCAAAGTGCTTAGAACAACCGGTACTTGTTGCATTATTTCACCTCTAATTTCTGCCAACTCAAAGCGTTTCGCTTTAAAGCGTAAATAAAACCAATGGTTAAAAAGAAGACAAAGCCTAGCATTTCAACGAGCCCAAACAAGCCTAATTTTTTAAAATCAATCGCCCAAGGGAACATGAAAACGATTTCTACATCAAATAAAATAAAAAGCATGGCCATGATATAGAAATGGTGCGACACTCTATTAGGCTGTTTGAGAGCCACAGGCCCGCATTCATAGGGAGCGAGCTTGAGCTTTTCGCCCTTTTTTTGAGCCATTTTACGGCTTAAAAACCTTTGGATCCTTAAGGTTAAGTTAAACACCCAAAAGGTGAATACTAGCAAAACAAAAACGCCAAAATAGGGGTGATTCAATGCTTCTGTGGCTTGTTGCATCAGACTCTCAAACTCCTTTAATTACTAGCAAATGATGAAGCCAATTAAACCATGTTTTTGCTAATCGTTAGCTGAAAAAATAAAAATTATTTCAACATCTCTTAAAAGGCCATTTCTATGAGTTTGGGCATTAAATCTTGCATGGCATGCACCGCACTATCACTAATGCATTGGACATTCTGGGGCAAATGGGCGTTTTTAGCCTTAGGGTCAATGTAATAAATGAGAGCGTCTTTATGCGCATGCGTATAGAGACTAGCGGCCGGATAGACTTGCAAAGAAGTGCCAATGATGATTAAAAGATGCGCTTGTTTGACTAAAGAAATCGCTTCTTTAAGCAAAGGCACCGCTTCGCCAAACCACACAATATCAGGGCGTAATTGCGAATCATCATGGGCGAGATCGCCTAAATTCAAGTCCTTTTCCCACCTATAAACTAAATTAGGATCTTTTTCGCTGCGAACGCTCAATAATTCCCCATGCAAGTGCAAAATGCGAGAAGAACCCGCTCTTTCATGCAAATCATCTACATTTTGGGTGATGATATTGACTTGATAGTGTTTTTCCAATTCCGCTAAAGCCTCATGAGCCTTGTTAGGATAAACTTCAAAAAGCTGTCGGCGCCTTTGGTTGTAGAAATCCAACACTTTTTGTGGGTTCTTTTTCCAACCATAAGGCGAGGCGACTTCCATGATGTCATGCCCTTCCCACAAACCATCAGCGTCTCTAAAGGTTTTAATCCCGCTTTCTGCTGAAATGCCAGCCCCGCTTAGGATCACTAAATTTTTCATGTTTCCTCCTTGATGATTTCAATATGAGTGCCGCTGAGTTTGTCATGCAAAAAAAACTTAAAAATAAAAGGCGTAACAAACCCTATAAGTAACCCCATGCTCAACACCCACAAAACAAACCGCCACAAAGCTAAAAAAAAGCCCACCTTTTTGCCATTATTTTTGACTAATTTAAACTGAGCGTAACGCATGCCAGGGCTTTGGGATTTAAAAGCGATAAAAAAGCTGTGCGTTAGGGCGTAAAAAAGCAAGCATAAAAAAATCGCGCTCTGGTTTTCCCTAAAATCCTTCGCGCTCCCTAAAATCGCATAGGTCATTATGTAAAGCATGGGGGTATAAATCATAAAAATATCGGTGATAAAGGCCTTTAAGCGCAAAGAGAGATACAGCCCTTTTAAAGGGCTTTCTAACGCTTGCTTTTTTTCTGGAATTTTATTTTTTTTGGTTTTTTTAGTTGCCACGACTTCCTGGTTTTATAGCAACGCTAGTAGCGCATAAAGGGCAAGAGCTAGGCTTGTGCATGTCAAAAACAAAATCTTCTAAAGCAAAAAGGGGCAAATGGCTAGGCAAACACGCGCCCTCTTGGGCTTTTAAATGAGAATGAACGCGCTTGCAAATGCCCCGATTAGCTAAAGCGCCAAAAGCCACGATTTGAGCGCCCTTTTCTTCTAAAACTTTAGTGCATTCCATGGCGGATTTTCCCGTAGTGATAATATCCTCACACACTAAAATTCTTTCGTTTTTTTTGACTTCAAAGCCACGCCTTAACGCCATGGTATTATCCACCCTTTCAGTGAAAATAAAACGCACGCCCAAAGCCCTTGCAAGCTCATATCCAGCCAAGATCCCCCCAATAGCAGGCGAGCACACGCATTCAATATTCAAATGGGCTTCTTGGATCTGTTTGGCCAATTCTTTGGCTAATTGTTCGGCTAGTTTGGGATCTTCTAAAACTTTAGCGGATTGCAAATAATAATTAGAATGAAACCCGCTACTGAGCAAGAAATGCCCCTCTAACAGCGCTTTAGCGTTTTGATAACATGCCTTAATATCCATGTTTAGACCTTTAAAATCGCGTCTTCTTTGTTTTTCACGCTTTCATCAATTGTTTTAATGGCTTCATCGGTGGTTTTTTGGATCTGCTCTTGGGCTTTTTTGCTTTCATCTTCGCTGATTTCTTTGTCTTTTTCTAATTTCTTTATCTTGTTGTTAGCGTCTTGGCGGATATTCCTTACAGCCACTTTAGCCTTTTCACCCATCGCTTTGGCGTCTTTTGCGATGAGTTTTCTTTGCTCGGTTGTCATGGGCGGGAAAAAAAGCTTGATCGTTTCGCCGTCGTTATTAGGATTCACGCCGATATTGGCTTCTTGAATGGATCTTTCAATTTCTTTGAGCAGGTTTTTTTCCCACGGGCTGATTTGAAGAGTGGTCGCATCCAAGCTCATCACCGAGCCGACTTGATTTAATGCCGTGGGCGTGCCGTAATAATCCACTTTGATGTGATCTAAGATATTGACTGAAACTTTCGCGCTCCTTAGAGTGGAAAAATCTCTATTTAAAGCTTGAATGCTTTTTTGCATGAGATCTTTGGTTTCGTTATAAATGGCTTGTAACATTATTTTTCATCCTTTTTTTGGTTGGTATGGGCGTTGGTTGTCGCATGCGTTTTAGGCTTTTGGTGGGCGGTTGGGGGCGTTTTTGCATTCTCTTTGGTTTTTTCAACGCCCTTTATATTATTCTCTTTATTCTCTTTATTGGCATCATTTTTTTCATTCTGTTTGGGGCTTTCAATAAAAGGCACTTTGGCTGGCTCTTTAGGAAGCTCGTTAGGCGTTTGTTTGGGCATTAAAGGGTTAGTGGGGGCTTGCTCTAAAGGGTTGAGCGTAGGGTTAAGTGTGGGATTAAGCGTTGGGTTAAGCGTGCCGGTGGCAGGGACTAAGGGCGAAAGTTCTTTGTTGGTTTTAGTTTCATCTAAAATGCTTTTGCCGTATTCTTTGTTATAAAAATAGCCCAAAGCGATGGTGTTGGTAACAAATAACAGCCCTAAAAACATGGTCAATTTCGCCATAAAGCTCGCAGGTCCTTTAGCGCCAAATAAAGACTCATTGCTCCCGCTATAAGCCCCTAAGCCGATGCTAGAACTTTTTTGCAACAAAACCACCACCACAATCAATACCGCTAAAACAATTTGTAAGCCTAACAGAGCGCTTGTCATAAACACTGATTCCTTAAATCCCTAAAATTTAGAAAAAATTACGCTTGATCTTATCTAAAATTTGCTAAGAATACACTAAAATTTAGTTTTAATTTCAAGCGTGGCGCGTTAAAGGCGGTAGTGTTGGACTCTTTTTATTCATTCAATCAGCTTGCATTCAATCAGCATTCATTCAATAAGCATGCCAAAACTTATCACCTCTTTGCTCATATCCAGCAGCAAATCGCTATCTGTCTTGTTCAATTTTTAAAACAAAAACATTACGATAAAGTTTTAGATCTAGGATCGGGGAGTGGGGCTGTTTTTAACGCTTTAGAGCGGCAAAATATTGTGATTGAAGACTTTATCGCTTTGGATAATTCCATAAACATGCTCAAATTACACCCCACGCATTCTATTAACATCCAAAAATCTCTTTAGAGCATGCGGATTTTGAAGAGCATGTTTTTTGCGATTACGATCTGGTTGTGTCTTCTTCCTCTTTACAATGGGCAAGGGATTTAAAAAGCGTTTTAGAAAAAATCGCTCTTTCTAGTCAAGAGGTGGCTTTAGCTATCCATACGGATTTTAGTTTGCATGAAGTGCATGAATTTTTAGGCACGCCTTCGCCTTTAAGGGATCTTAAAACGCTCAAATCCTTGATCAAAAACGCTTTTAAACATTTTCAAATAGAATTAGAAAACAAGCGCTTTTCTCTTTATTTCAACCGCAAACAAGATTGCTTGAATTACCTTAAAAAATGCGGTCTTTTGGGAGGTTCAACGCTGAGTTTCAAGCAAAAAAAACATTTTTTTCAAAACATGGCGTTTGAAAAATTGAGCTATGAAGTGTTACTCTTTTCGGGGATCAAGCGTTCTTAAAAACTAAGATAAATTAAAATATTAAAATTAGGTGGTTACAATAATACTAACTAAACCAACGAGAAACAACATGCATAAAAAACGAGTCTTTTCAGGCATCCAACCTACTGGGCAAATCCATTTGGGCAACTATTTAGGAGCGATCAAGCATTGGGTAGAGATGCAAGATGAATATGAAAACCTTTTTTGCGTCGTCAATTCGCATGCGATCACCCTACCCATAGATCCTACATTTTTAAAATCCCAAACCTATGAGTTAGTCAAATTGCTTTTAGCTTGCGGGATTAATCCTAAGCAATCGGGGTTGTTCATTCAAAGTGAAGTGGATGAGCACGCAGCTTTAGCATGGCTATTAAATTGTCAGGTGTCTATGGGGGAAATGCAAAGAATGACGCAATTCAAAGACAAGTCTTTAAAAAACCCTAAAAGCGTGAACGTGGGGCTTTTCAATTACCCTATTTTAATGGCGTCAGATATTTTATTATACCAAAGCGATTTAGTGCCAGTGGGCGAAGATCAAAAACAGCATTTAGAGCTCACGCGAAACGTTGCAGAAAAATTTAACAGGGATTTTGGGAACTGCTTTAAAGTGCCAGAGCCTTTGATCGCTAAAGTGGGGGCAAGGGTTATGGGGCTAGACGATCCAAAAGTGAAGATGAGTAAATCGCATCAAGGGGCTAACCATGCGATTTTTCTTTTAGATGAGCCAGACATTATTGTAAAAAAAATCAAAAAAGCGGCCACTGATTCTGCCGGCGTTATTGCATTTGATGAAAAAAGAGAGGGCGTTTTTAACCTTTTAAATATTTACATGCTTTTGAGCGATGAAAACCCAGAAAACATAGAAGAGCGTTTCAAAAATAAAGGCTATGGGGATTTTAAAAAGGAATTGGCTGAAGTAGTGATCCAATCTTTAAAGCCTATCCAAGAAAGATACAAAGAAATCAGCGATGATGAAGTGAAAGCCGTCTTAAATGGCGGCGTAGAAAAAGCCAGGCCTTTAGCGAGGGCGACTTACCAAAAGGCTAAAGAATTGATGGGGTTGGTTTAGATGAAAATTTTAAGTTTATGGTTAGGGGTGTTTTGTTTCCTTAAAGCTACGCCTTATTTATACTTGGGCGAAGAGCCTAAATATAAAGACAATTTCACGCATTTTGAATACGCTAACCCTAACGCCAGAAAAGGCGGTGTTTTAAGGAATGACGCCATAGGGACTTTTGATAGCCTTAACCCTTTTGCGCTTAAAGGCACTAAAGCCGAAGGCTTGGATTTGATTTATGACACTTTAATGGTGCAAAGTTTGGACGAACCTTTTGCCGAATACCCTTTGATCGCTAAAGACGCTGAAGTGGCTAAGGATAACAGCTATGTGATTTTTACCCTAGATAAAAGAGCGAGATTCAGCAATAACGCCCCCATTTTAGCGAGCGATGTGAAGTTTAGTTTTGATACGATCATGAAGTTAGGATCGCCTATTTATCGGCAGTATTACCAAGATGTTAAAAAGGCGGTTATCTTAGACAAACACCATGTTAAATTCATTTTCAAAACCACTGAAAATAAAGAGTTGCCTCTCATTTTAGGGCAGTTGCAGATCTTTTCCAAAAAAGCGTTTCAAAAGGATTATTTTGAAAAAAACCCTTTACTCATTCCTGTTTCTAGCGGCCCTTATGTGATCGCTTCCTTTGATGTGGGCAAGAAAATCACCTACCAAAGAAACCCTAATTATTGGGCGAGGAATTTGCCTAGCAGAAAGGGGCAATTCAATTTTGATCAGGTTAAGTTTGAGTATTACAAAGATGAAACCGTCGCCTTACAGGCTTTTTTAAGCGGGGCGTATGATTGGCGCATTGAAAGCACGGCTAAAATTTGGGCTAGGGGCTATGTGGGGAAAGCTATGGATAATAAAAAAATCACTAAATACCTAATAGCCCATAAAATGCCAAGCGGCATGCAAGGGTTTTTCTTCAACACGCGCCGGGAAATTTTTAAGGATAAAAGGGTGCGTGAAGCCTTGTTTTATGCGTTTGATTTTGAATGGGCGAATAAAAATTTGTTTTTTTCGCAATACAAGCGCACCACCAGTTTTTTCAGTAACTCTGTTTATGCGTCCCCTCCACTCCCAAGCCCTGAAGAAAAAGTTCTGTTAGCCCCTTATGAAAAAAGTTTAGATGAAAGGGTTTTTAAAGAGCCTTATGTCGTGCCTAGAACCGATGGGGCTGATGTTTTGGGCGATAATTTGAGGGAAAATTTAAAATACGCTCAAAAGCTTTTAGAGAGTGCGGGTTTTTCTTACAAAAACATGCGTTTAGTGGATAAGAATAACAAGCCTTTCAGTTTCACTTTGCTTTTAAACAGCCCGGCATTTGAAAGACTGGCCCTAGCTTTTGCTAAAAACTTAAGGGTGTTAGGGATTGAAATGAAAATCCAAAGAGTGGATTTAAGCCAGTATGTCAATCGGGTCAAAAGCTATGATTTTGACATGATTGTAGGAGTGATTGGCCAATCGTCTTTCCCGGGTAATGAGCAGCGCTTTTATTTTGGCTCTTTGAGCGCGAAAGAAAAAGGCACAAGGAATTATGCGGGGATCTCTAGTAAAGCGGTAGATGATTTGATTGAAAAAATCATTAACGCTAAAGATTACAAGGAGCAATTAGCCGCCATTCAAGCGATGGATAGGGTGCTGTTGTGGGGGTTTTATGTGATACCGCATTTTTATTTGCCTAATTACAGGATCGCAGCGTATAATTACATTGGCATGCCTGAAATCAGCCCTAGCTATGGATTTTCGCCGTATTTGTGGTGGATAAAAGAAAAGGATCTTCAATGATTGCTTACATCCTCAAACGCTTGCTTTTAATTATCCCCACTTTACTAGCCATCATGACGATCAATTTTTTTCTGATCCAATCCGCCCCAGGAGGGCCTATTGAGCAGATGATGGCTAAAATCAATAACACGCAGTCCAAAGAGATTCAAGGCGTTGTTAAAGAGCGTTCGTATAGGGCGTCTCAAGGGTTGGAGAGCGATTTGTTAGAAAATTTAAAAAAACTCTATGGTTTTGATAAACCTATAGGGGAGCGCTACCTCCTCATGCTCAAAAAATACCTGCAATTTGATTTTGGGGAGAGCTTTTACCGCCAGATTAAAGTGATAGATTTGATTAAGGAAAAATTGCCGGTATCCATTTCGTTAGGGTTTTTTAGCACGCTTTTGATTTATCTTATTTCTATCCCTTTAGGGATTTTCAAGGCCAAACGCAATAACGAGCCTTTAGACGTGCTAAGCAGCGTGGTGATCATTGTCGCTAACGCTATCCCGGCCTTTTTGTTTGCGGTGGTGTTGATCGTGTTTTTTGCTGGAGGGAATTATTGGCATTGGTTCCCTTTAAAAGGGCTAGTGAGCGATAATTTTGAAAGTTTGAGCGCGTTAGGTAAAATCAAGGATTATTTATGGCATATCACCTTGCCCGTTCTTTGCATTTCTTTAGGGGTTTTGCAAGCCTCACGCTTTTGGTGAAAAACTCTTTTTTAGATGAAATGGGCAAACTTTATGTACTGAGCGCTAAGGCTAAGGGCTGTTCAGTGGGGCGTATTTTTTATGCGCATGTGTTTCGTAATGCGATTTTATTAGTGGTGGCGGGTTTCCCGCAGGCTTTTTTGGGCATGTTTTTTAGCTCAAGTTTATTGATAGAGATTGTTTTCAGTTTAGACGGGTTAGGGCTTTTAGGGTATGAAAGCATTGTGAGTAGGGATTATCCTGTTGTGTTTGGTTCGCTCTATATTTTCACGCTTTTAGGCTTGGTGGCGAGTTTGATAAGCGATTTGCTTTGCGTGGTGATTGACCCTAGGATTGATTTTGAAAAGCGTTGAGGGTAGGAATGAAAACTGAGATGAAATCTTCTTTAAAACTTTTTATGCGGCCTTTGTTGGTGGTTTTAGCGTTCATGTTGTTGTATGCTTTAGCGCATGCTGCGCTTGGTTTTTATGTGAAAAAAGACAGCGCTCCAATGAGCCCAAATGCAGAAAAAACCGAGACAGAGCGCCAAAACAGCGCGCTTTCGCCCAAACAAGAAGAAGCCAACGCAACCACAACCGCCACAGAAGAAAGCCCCACCAAAGACACAGCGCCACCTTTAGACACAGCCGCGCAAGAAAAAGAAACCAAACAAGAGATTAAACAAGAGCAAGAAAAAGAAAACGAGCCTAAACAAAACAGCGCCTCACCCACTCAAAACAATCAAAAAACCCCTACAACCCCCTTAATGGGAAAAAAACCTTTAGAGTATAAGGTCGCAGTCAATGGCGTGAATGTGCGCGCTTTTCCTAGCACAAAAGGTAAAATCTTGGGATTGCTTTTAAAAAATAAAAGCGTGAAGGTTTTAGAAATCCAAAACGATTGGGCTGAAATTGAATTTTCTAATAAAACAAAGGGCTATGTGTTTTTAAAACTTTTAAAAAAGGCTGAATGAAAGAATAATGAAATTAAAATCGTTTGGGGTTTTTGGAAATCCCATTAAGCATTCCAAATCGCCCTTGATCCATAACGCTTGTTTTTTGACTTTTCAAAAAGAATTAGGGTTTTTGGGGCATTACCACCCCATATTACTCCCTTTAGAAAGCCACATCAAAAACGAGTTCTTGCATTTAGGATTGAGTGGGGCTAATGTAACCTTACCCTTTAAAGAAAAAGCGTTTCAAATTTGCGATAAAATCAAAGGTATCGCGCTTGAATGCACTTCAATCAATACGCTTGTTTTGGAAAATGATGAGCTTGTGGGTTACAATACCGACGCTTTAGGTTTCTGGCTCTCTTTGGGAGATGAGGGCTACCAGAGCGCTTTGATTTTAGGCTCTGGGGGGAGCGCTAAAGCTTTAGCGTGCGAATTAAAAAAACAAGGCTTGAAAGTGAGCGTGTTGAACCGCTCTTCTAGGGGATTGGATTTTTTCCAACGCTTGGGCTGTGATTGTTTTATAAAGCCTCCTAAAAGCGCTTTTGATTTGATCATTAACGCCACTTCAGCGAGTTTGAATAACGAATTGCCTTTAAATAAAGAGGTTTTGAAAGGGTATTTTAAAGAGGCTAAGCTCGCTTATGATTTGGCGTATGGGTTTTTAACGCCCTTTTTGTCTTTAGCCAAAGAGTTAAAAATCCCCTTTCAAGACGGAAAAGACATGCTCATCTATCAAGCCTCTTTAAGTTTTGAAAAATTCAGCGCTTCTCAAATCCCTTATTCAAAAGCGTTTGAAGTCATGCGAAGTGTTTTTTGATGCAAGGGTTTTTAAGAAGCCTGTTTTTTGGGGTTAAAAAGATCCCTAGATCATTCGCTCCTCTAATAGAAAAGGGCGTTTTAAAAGAAGCGCTTGAATCAAATAAGGATCGCTATTTTTTAAAAGAAGGCTTTGATATAGGCAAAGTTGAAAAAGTAAAAGATAAGGCGTTTTTCATTTCTTTAGCGAAAAATTACCCTAAAGACCCTTTAATCAAAAACTTACCCCCGTCTTTTAAAACAGGCGCTTTGATTTTATGCCAAATAGAATGTTCTAAAAAACGCCCCATAGCCTTTTTTAAAGCCGCATTTTTTGATGTGCAAGACACGATGATAGCTTACTTGGCTAAAGAAAAAAACCAGATTGTGGCTATCCCTTTTAAAGAGCCTTTTAAAAAACCTGTTTCTTTAAAGCACAGCCAAAAATCCTTATTGGAATTGCCCAGGCATTGCGTGGTAAAGATCGATCTTAAAAAGCGTGAAATCAGCGAAATTTTAGGGGCTTTAGAAGACCCTTTAATAGATGAAAACCTTTCTTTAAGCCTTTTTGACAGGATTAAGGATTTTTCAAAAGATTGCTTGAATTTAGCGCAATATTACGCGCAACTCAAAGCGAGCGATTTTAAAGACAGGATCAATTATTCTCATATCCCTTTTATCACCATTGACCCCAAAGACGCTAAAGATTTTGACGATGCGATTTTTTATGACCAAGAAAAAAGGGTTTTGTTTGTGGCGGTTGCTGATGTGAGCGAATTTGTGCCGAAACATTCCAGTTTGGATAAAGAAGCTAGGGTTAGGGGCTTTAGCGTGTATTTCCCTAATAGCGTGTATCCCATGCTGCCTTTGAGTTTGTCTCAAGGGGCATGCTCATTAAAAGCGTTTGAAAAACGCCTGGCTTTAGTGTATGAAATCCCTTTAGATAATTTGAAAAACGCCCGATTATCTCAAGGCGTTATTGAAGTTAGGGCTAATTGCACTTATGAAGAAATCAATCATTTTTTAAGCGCTCAACAAAGCTCTTTAGATAAAGATTTGCAACAAAGCCTTTTGGGGTTTTTAGAAGTGGCTTTAAAGTTAAAAAAGGAGCGTTTAAAAAAGGGGTTTAATTTCAACTCGTTTGAAAACAAGCTGTATTTGAATGAAGAAGGGCGTATAGAAAAAATTGAAACGCAACAAGAAAGCGATGCGCACACCCTTATAGAAGAAGCCATGCTCTTAGCCAACCAGTCTAGCGCTAGGTTATTAGATGAACATTTTCAAAATAGGGGGATATACCGCACCCACAAAGAGCCAAGTTTGGAGCAGCAAAAACGCCTCTATGCCAAGCTTTTTGATTATGAGATTGTTCGCCCTAAAAACATGGGCTTTTTTCCTTTTTTAGAGCATGCCTTAAAGATAGCCAAAGAAAAGAGTATAGAGAGAGAAGTTTCGCGCTTGATCATTAAATCTCAAAATTTAGCTCTTTATAGCCCCATGCAAGAAAGCCATTTTGGTTTGGGGTTTGCCAGCTATACGCATTTCACTTCGCCCATTAGACGATACAGCGATCTAGCCTTACACAGACTTTTAAAAGAATTGTTGTTCCATCAAGCTAAAGGCTGCTCGTATTTGTTAGAAGAAACGCCTGAATTGTGCGCTGAGTTGAACGCTTTACAAAAAAAGGCCGCTTTGATTGAAAGGGATTTTGTCAAACGCAAATTCGCCCGCTTAGCTTTAGAACTTTTAGAAAAAGAATTTTTGGGCGTGGTTTTGGAGGTTAAAGATTGGGTGGTGGTGGGGTTAAAAGAATTTATAGGGCTTAAAGTTTTAATCAAAACGAACAAGGTTTTTAAGCCGTTAGAAAAGGTGCGTATTAAAATCACGCATGCGGATTTGATTTTAGGGCAAGTTAGAGGCGAAATCACAGAAAGGATTAAAGAGCATGTATCGTAAAGATTTGGACCATTATTTAAAACAGCGCCTCCCTAAAGCGGTGTTTTTGTATGGGGAGTTTGATTTTTTTATCCATTATTACATTCAAACGATTAGCGTGCTTTTTAAATGCAATAACCCTGACACAGAAACTTCGCTTTTTTATGCGAGCGATTATGAAAAAAGCCAGATTGCGACCCTTTTAGAGCAGGATTCTTTATTTGGAGGGAGCAGTTTAGTCGTTTTAAAACTGGATTTTGCCCTGCATAAGAAATTTAAGGAAAATGATATCAATCTTTTTTAAAGGCTTTAGAGAGGCCTAGCCATAACAGGCTTATCATAGGGCTTTATAATGCTAAAAGCGACACCACAAAATACAAACACACTAGCGACGCTATCGTTAAATTTTTCCAAAAAAGCCCCTTGAAAGATGAAGCCATTTGTGCGCGCTTTTTTACCCCTAAAACTTGGGAGAGTTTGAAATTCTTGCAAGAAAGGGCTAATGTTTTACATTTAGACATCAGCAGCCATCTTTTAAACGCTCTTTTTGAAATTAATAACGAAGATTTAGGCGTTTCGTTTAACGATTTGGACAAGCTAGCGGTTTTAAATACGCCCATCACTTTAGAAGACATTCAAGAATTAAGCTCCAATGCGGGGGATATGGATTTGCAAAAGCTCATTTTAGGGCTTTTTTTGAAAAAAAGCGTGCTTGATATTTATGATTATTTGTTAAAAGAGGGCAAAAAAGATGCGGATATTTTAAGGGGGTTAGAGCGGTATTTTTACCAGCTTTTTTTATTTTTCGCCCACATTAAAACGACCGGTCTAATGGACGCTAAAGAGGTTTTAGGCTACGCTCCTCCTAAAGAGATTGCCGAAAATTACGCCAAAAACGCCCTGCGTTTGAAAGAAGCCGGCTATAAGAGGGTTTTTGAAATTTTTAGGTTATGGCACATTCAAAGCATGCAAGGGCAAAAGGAATTGGGCTTTTTGTATTTAACCCCCATTCAAAAAATCATTAACCCTTGAAAATGCTGAAAGGTGTTTTTATAATCTAACAATAAAAGAGCTTGCGTCAAGCAAGCGATAACTTTACTAAAAAAGCGGTCTTCTTGGGTTAGGGGGATTTTAAGGGGGTTAAGGGGGAGAGTTATTTCAAAATACCCCCCTATCCCCTTAAGAGAATGAGTTTTGTTATAAAAAATTGAAGTTAAAAACCCCATTTTTTAAAAAATTAAGAATAAAGTTTTGAGTTTCAATATTTGATGAGAAACATTTAATCCAAAAACAAGCGAAAGCAAGGTATAATCGAAAGTTTTTTAGACCTTGCTCTTTTTTAGTAAAAAAAGGGCTATACAACCACAAGGAGAATGGATGAGGCATTATGAAACAATGTTTATTCTCAAACCTACTTTAGTAGAAGAAGAGATTAAATCCAAGATTGAATTTTATAAAGAAGTGATCACTAAGCATCACGGCGTGATTGAAACGAGCCTGGATATGGGCATGCGTAATTTGGCTTATGAAATCAAAAAGCACAAAAGAGGCTATTATTATGTGGCGTATTTCAAAGCAGAGCCGTCCATGATTTTAGAGCTTGAACGATTGTATCGCATCAATGAAGACGTGTTGCGTTTCATTGTGATCAAATACGAAAGCAAAAAAGAGGTAGAAGCGTGGCATGCGTTAGTGGATAGGGCTAATAAAAAGCCATCGCACGCTAAAGAAAAACACGAAAAAACCGAACACACGCATTCTCACCACGCAGAGGAAGCAAAAAGCACAGGATCTCATAGCGAATAAGGGCTTATCATGTTTAATAAAGTGATTATGGTAGGGCGTTTGACTAGGAATGTGGAATTGAAATATTTGCCTAGCGGTTCGGCTGCGGCTACAATAGGTTTAGCCACAAGCAGGCGTTTCAAAAAGCAAGACGGCACGCTAGGCGAAGAAGTGTGCTTTATAGATGTGCGTTTGTTTGGGCGAACGGCTGAAATCGCTAACCAGTATTTGAGCAAGGGTTCAAGCGTTTTGATAGAAGGGCGTTTGACTTATGAGAGTTGGATGGATCAAACGGGCAAAAAAATTCCCGCCACACTATCACAGCGGACTCGTTGCAATTTATGGATAAAAAGTCAGACAATCCCCAAGCAAACGCTATGCAAGATAGCATGATGCATGAGAATTTCAACAACGCTTATCCCGCTAATCATAACGCTTCTAGCCAAGATCCTTTTAACCAAGCCCCAAGTTATGTGCAAAACGCTCACGCTAAAGAGAATTTACAAGCACAGCCGTCCAAGTATCAAAACAGCGTGCCTGAAATCAATATTGATGAAGAAGAAATCCCCTTTTAAGGGTTAAAATTAAGGAGACATTATGGAAAGAAAACGCTATTCAAAACGCTATTGCAAATACACTGAAGCTAAAATCAGCTTTATTGACTATAAAGATTTAGACATGCTCAAGCACACGCTATCAGAGCGCTATAAAATCATGCCAAGGAGATTGACAGGCAATAGCAAAAAGTGGCAAGAGAGGGTGGAAGTGGCGATCAAAAGAGCCCGCCACATGGCTTTAATCCCCTACATTGTGGACAGGAAAAAGGTCGTGGATAGCCCTTTTAAACAGCACTGAATTTTTTAGGGCTAATAGGGGGCATGCCCTTTTAATCTTATTTAATTTAATCTTATTTAATTTAATCTTATTTAATTTAATCTTATTTAATTTAATCTTATTTAATTTAATCTTATTTAATTTAATCTTATTTAATTTAATCTTATTTAATCTTGGCTTGGCTTTTATGGAGCGCTAGCGGTAAAAACGATAAAAATCCCCCTTAAAACCACCCAAGCAGAAAACCCAAATATCTCTAGTGTTTGGGCGCTTCATGACAAAATGAAAAATCTTGATTTTAGCGGTGGTTTCTTAAGCGTTATTATTGAACTAGTGGGAATGTTATTTTAAAATACCCCCTTAAGAGTTTTGCAGCCAAATCTAAAACGATCCCACCAAGTAACTAAACCCCCATTTTTACCGCTATCTTGATTAAAACAAATTTTAAAACCTTTTTAATCATTTAAAATGGTTCCAAAACACCCCAAAAACCCTTTTTTTTTTTTTTGAAACAACAAAACGCCAAATTAGTGCAAAAATCTTATCAATCCATGCTATATTAACAAAATCTTGTGATAAGATCTTATTCTTTTAAAAGACTTACCTAACCATTTTAATTTCAAGGAGAAAACATGAAAAAACACATCCTTTCATTAGCTTTAGGCTCGCTTTTAGTTTCCACTTTGAGCGCTGAAGACGACGGCTTTTACACAAGCGTAGGCTATCAAATCGGTGAAGCCGCTCAAATGGTAACAAACACTAAGGGCATCCAACAGCTTTCAGAAAATTATGAAAAGTTGAACAATTTTTTGAATAATTACAGCACCCTAAACACCCTGATCAAATTATCCTCTGATCCGAGCACGATTAACGAAGTAAGGGATAATCTAGGTTCAAGCTCTAGGAATTTGCTTGATGTCAAAACCAACTCCCCGGCTTATCAAGCCGTGCTTTTAGCGTTGAATGCGGCGGTGGGGTTGTGGCAAGTTACAAGCTATGCTTTTACTGCTTGTGGTCCTGGCAGTAACGAGAACGCGAATGGAGGGATCCAAACTTTTAATAATGTGCCAGGACAAAATACGACGACCATCACTTGCAATTCGTATTACCAACCAGGACATGGTGGGCCTATATCCACTGAAAATTATGCGATCATTAACAAGGCCTATCAAATCATTCAAAAGGCTTTGACAGCCAATGGATCTAGTGGGGATGGGGTCCCCGTTTTAAGCAACACCACCACAAAACTTGATTTCACTATCAATGGAGACAAAAGAACGGAGGGCAAACCAAATGAACCTTTAATATACCCATGGAGTCATGGGAAAGCTATTTCAACCTCGTGGAATGGAGGAACATCAACACCAACAACAGAAAGTATCAACACAGAAAATAACGCTCAAGAGCTTTTAAAACAAGCGAGCGTCATTATCACTACCTTAAATGAGGCATGCCCAAACTTCCAGAATGGTGGTAGCGGTTATTGGGCAGGGATAAGCGGCAATGGGACAATGTGTGGGATGTTTAAGAATGAAATCAGCGCTATCCAAGGCATGATCGCTAACGCGCAAGAAGCCGTTGCGCAAAGCAAAATCGTTAGTGAAAATGCGCAAAATCAGAGCAACTTAGACACTGGAAAACCATTCAACCCTTACACAGACGCTAGCTTTGCGCAAAGCATGCTCAAAAACGCGCAAGCCCAAGCAGAGATTTTAAACCAAGCCGAACAAGTGGTGAAAAACTTTGAAAAAATCCCTACAGCCTTTGTAAATGGCTCTTTAGGGGTGTGTTATCAAGTGGAAGGGGGTGAGCGTAGGGGCACCAATCCAGGTCAGACAACTTCTAACACTTGGGGGGCCGGTTGCGCGTATGTGCAAGAAACCATAACGAATTTAACCAACAGCATCGCGCATTTTGGCACTCAAGAACAGCAAATACAGCAAGCCGAAAACATCGCTGACACTTTGGTGAATTTCAAATCCCGATACAATGAATTAGGGAATACCTATAACAGCATCACTACTGCGCTTTCAAGCATCCCTAACGGCTCAAGCTTGCAAAATGCGGTGAGCAAAAAGAATAACCCCTATAGCCCGCAAGGCATAGAAACCAACTACTACTTGAATCAAAACTCGTATAACCAAGTCCAAACCATCAACCAAGAGTTAGGGCGTAATCCCTTTAGGAAAGTGGGCATCGTCAGTTCTCAAACCAACAACGGTGCCATGAATGGGATCGGTATTCAGGTGGGCTACAAGCAATTCTTTGGCCAAAAAAGAAAATGGGGCGCAAGATACTACGGCTTTTTTGATTACAACCATGCGTTCATCAAATCCAGCTTCTTCAACTCGGCTTCTGACGTGTGGACTTATGGCTTTGGAGCGGACGCCCTCTATAACTTCATCAACGATAAAGCCACCAATTTCTTAGGCAAAAACAACAAGCTTTCTGTGGGGCTTTTTGGTGGCATTGCGTTAGCGGGCACTTCATGGCTTAACTCTGAATACGTGAATTTAGCCACCGTGAATAACGTCTATAACGCTAAAATGAACGTGGCGAATTTCCAATTCTTATTCAACATGGGAGTGAGGATGAATCTCGCTAGATCTAAGAAAAAAGGCAGCGATCATGTGGCTCAACACGGCATTGAACTAGGGCTTAAAATCCCCACCATCAACACCAATTACTATTCCTTTATGGGGGCTGAACTCAAATACCGAAGGCTCTATAGCGTGTATTTGAATTATGTGTTCGCTTATTGATGTTTAGCTATTTGTGGAACTCCCTTTTTTAACCCTCTTTTTGGGGGGGTTTCTTTTGAACCCTTTGTTTTTGAACTCTTTATTTTTTTGGGGGATTTTAATGAAAAATCTTTTTTCTTTTGAACCCCCTCTCTTAAATCCTCTTTTTTTTGGGGGGGTTGATGCAAAATCCTTTTTAGCGTTTTTGACGATTTGGTTAGTGGGAAACTTGACGCTACTTTAAGCGATAGTTTTTAAAAAAGCGCTTTTTTAGGGGGTTTAAGTTGGAGATTAAAAGGGGGAGAATGGTTTCAAAGCGCTTTCTATATCTCAAGAAAATAAAATAAAACTTTAATAAAACGAAACTTTAATAAAATGATTTTTACAACAAAATGAGAGCTAAAACGATAAAACAAAACCCCATTTTTAAAATGATGTAAAGAACATTAAAATTAATAAAGCTTATGGTGGAAATAAAGTTAAAAACAACCTACCGCTTTAATCAAAATCAAAGCGTTAAATCTAACTAAGCGGTAAAGCGAAAACGCTCCTTAAAAAGCGTTTTAGCGTGTTTTCACCAAGATGGCTAAACCTTAAACATGATCGGATTTTTGCTTTTCTCTATACTCTATGATCATGCCGTGGATTTCATCTTTTAATTTTAATTTTTGTTTTTTCATGTGGCTGATTTCAGCGTCGCTAGCGTTTTGTTGCTCAGCGGTTTTGATGTCGTCATCAAGCTGGTTGTGTTTCTCAAAAATCTTATCAAAATGCGGATTATTCGCTTTTAACACGCTGATTTCGTCTCTAAATTCATGGAACATGGTTTTCTCCTTTATTTTGGATGTTTAAAGTATAATAAACTATCTTTTTAAAAAAACAACTTAAAAGAGCTATAAAATAGCTTTAAAGCGCGCGATAAAACGACAAAAAGGAATACCCATGGACATTCGCAACGAATTTTTACAATTTTTTAAAAATAAAGGGCATGAGATTTATCCCAGCATGCCTTTAGTGCCTAATGATGCCACCTTGCTTTTTACCAATGCCGGCATGGTGCAGTTTAAAGATATTTTTACCGGTATAGTGCCACGCCCTAGCGTTCCTAGAGCGGCAAGCTCGCAATTGTGCATGCGCGCAGGCGGTAAGCATAACGATTTAGAAAATGTCGGTTACACCGCAAGGCACCACACGCTTTTTGAAATGCTAGGGAATTTCTCTTTTGGGGATTATTTCAAAGAAGAAGCGATCTTGTTTGCGTGGGAATTTGTAACCAAGAATTTAGGGTTTAAGCCTAAAGATTTATACATCAGCGTGCATGAAAAGGACGATGAAGCCGTTAAATTATGGGAAAAGTTTGTGCCTGTTGATAGGATTAAAAAAATGGGCGATAAAGATAATTTCTGGCAAATGGGCGATAGCGGGCCTTGCGGGCCTTGCAGTGAAATCTACATTGATCAGGGCGAAAAACACTTTAAGGGGAGCGAGGATTATTTTGGGGGCGAGGGCGATAGGTTTTTAGAAATTTGGAATCTGGTGTTCATGCAATACGAACGCTCTAATGATGGCGTTTTATCCCCCTTGCCAAAGCCTAGCATTGATACAGGCATGGGATTAGAAAGGGTGCAAGCGCTATTAGAACATAAGCTCAATAATTTTGATTCTTCATTATTTGCGCCTTTAATGGCAGAAATCAGCGAGCTTACAGGTTTGGATTATGCGAGCGAGTTCCAGCCAAGCTTTAGGGTAGTGGCCGATCACGCAAGGGCGGTAGCGTTTTTGCTCGCTCAAGGGGTGCATTTCAATAAGGAAGGCCGTGGCTATGTTTTAAGGCGCATTTTAAGGCGAGCCTTAAGGCATGGGTATTTAATGGGCTTGAAAGAAGCGTTTTTATACAAAGTCGTGGGCGTGGTGTGCGAGCAATTTTCTAATGTGCATGCGTATTTGAAAGAATCTAAAGAAATGGTGGTAAAAGAATGTTTTGAAGAAGAAGAGCGCTTTTTAGAGACTTTGGAATCGGGCATGGAATTGTTTAACTTGTCTTTAAAGCATTTGAATGAAAATAAAATTTTTGATGGCAAGATCGCTTTCAAGCTTTATGACACTTTTGGTTTTCCTTTAGACTTGACAAACGACATGCTAAGAAGCTATGGGGCGTGTGTGGACATGCAAGGCTTTGAAAATTGCATGCAAGAGCAAGTGAAACGCTCTAAAGCCTCATGGAAAGGCAAGCAAAACAACGCCGATTTTAGCGCTATTTTAAACGCTTATGCGCCTAATACATTTGTAGGGTATGAAACGACAGAATGTTCTGCTAAAGTTTTAGGGTTTTTTGATAGCGGTTTTAAAGAAATAGCAGAGGCAAATCCTAACCAAGAAGTCTGGGTCTTATTAGAAAAAACCCCTTTTTATGCAGAAGGTGGGGGGGCTATAGGCGATAAAGGCGCGCTTTTAAAAGGTGATGAAGAAGCGGCTCTAGTGCTAGATACAAAAAACTTTTTTGGGCTTAATTTTTCGCTCCTTGAAATCAAAAAAGCGTTAAAAAAAGGCGATCAAGTGATCGCGCAAGTGAGCGATGAACGCTTTGAAATCGCCAAACACCATAGCGCGACGCATTTATTGCAGAGCGCTTTAAGAGAAGTTTTAGGCTCGCATGTGAGTCAAGCGGGGAGTTTAGTGGAATCCAAACGATTGCGCTTTGATTTCTCGCATGCTAAAGCGCTCAATGATGAAGAGTTAGAAAAAGTAGAAGATCTAGTCAACGCTCAAATTTTCAAGCACCTAAAAAGCCAGGTGGAGCATATGCCCTTAAATCAGGCCAAAGATAAGGGAGCGTTAGCGTTATTTAGTGAAAAATACGCTGAAAATGTGCGGGTGGTGAGCTTTAAAGAAGCGTCCATTGAATTGTGTGGGGGCATTCATGTGGAAAATACCGGGCTGATTGGGGGGTTTAGGATTGTAAAAGAAAGCGGGGTGAGTAGTGGGGTCAGACGCATTGAAGCGGTGTGCGGGAAGGCCTTTTACCAATTGGCCAAAGAAGAAAATAAAGAGCTTAAAAGCGCTAAGACTTTATTGAAAAATAACGATGTGATCGCCGGCATCAACAAGCTTAAAGAGAGCGTGAAAAACAGCCAAAAAGCCCCCGTTTCTATGGATTTACCGGTTGAAAAAATCCATGGCGTGAGTTTGGTGGTGGGCGTCGTGGAGCAAGGCGACATTAAAGAAATGATTGACCGATTGAAAAGTAAGCATGAAAGATTGCTCGCTATGGTGTTTAAAAAAGAAAACGAGCGCATAACTCTCGCATGCGGGGTGAAAAACGCGCCCATAAAAGCGAACGCATGGGCTAATGAAGTGGCGCAAATTTTAGGGGGCAAAGGGGGCGGAAGAGATGATTTTGCGAGCGCTGGGGGCAAGGATATTGAAAATTTGCAAGCCGCGCTCAATTTAGCGAAAAATACCGCTCTTAAAGCTTTAGAGGGATAACATGGAGCTTATTTTAGGCTCTCAATCTAGCGCTAGGGCGAATCTTTTAAAAGAGCATGGGATTGAGTTTGAACAAAAAGCGCTCTATTTTGATGAAGAAAGCCTAAAAACCACAGACCCTAAGGAGTTTGTCTATTTGGCGTGCAAGGGGAAATTAGAAAAAGCTAAAAAATTACTCACAAACCATTGCGCTATCGTGGTTGCTGATAGCGTGGTGAGCGTGGGTAATCGCATGCAACGAAAAGCTCAAAACAAGCGAGAAGCCCTTGAATTTTTAAAACTCCAAAATGGCAATGAAATAGAGGTTTTAACCTGTTCGGCATTGATTTCTCCTAAACTAGAATGGCTGGATCTGTCGGTTTTTAGAGCGCGTTTAAAGGCGTTTGATTGTAGCGAGATAGAAAAATACTTAGAGAGCGGCTTGTGGCAAGAAAGCGCGGGCTGTGTGCGGTTAGAGGACTTTCATAGCCCCTATATTAAAAGCTCAAGCGAGAATTTGAGCGTGGGGTTGGGGCTGAATGTGGAAGGCTTGTTAGGGGCGCTACAATTAGGGGCTAAACTTTCATTATTATAAACGCTATTGTTTTATAAATATTAAAACACTATCCACTGACTGATAAACCCCCTTGACAAACAAAAAAACGATATAATACAACATTTGATGTTTAAGGAGTTGTCATGGGGTCTTGGTCTCGTATTCTTTTATCAATCTTGGTGGTGGTTTTGGGATTAGCGCTTACTACCATGCTCATAAATTGGCATGTTTAGCGGGAATGATCTATTGTGGCTATGGCATTATTACAGATTTTAGCGCTCTATCATCTACAATGGGGTGGTGGTCTTTATCAAAAATAACATGGTTTTGTGTGGGCTATATCGCTTTATGGGGCTTACGCTTTTTATGGGTCGTCTTACATGCTCTACAATAGAAGACTATTCGTAAAAATTGATTGAAAAAAAATTAAAATAGGGGAAAAACCAGAACCTTTAAACAGGTTCTAGCAAAAATACAAGGTTAGGGATTATTTCCCAAAACGCCCACCGGTGGTAGGGTAGCCATAAATAGAGCCGTCTTTGATTTTCATGTGATCTTCCCAAGGCAATTTGTATTTACCAGCGGCTAAGTCTTTGATGTAGGTTAAGCCTGCGTCATGTTCTCCGCCCGGTTTAGCCACATACCCTCTATGGCCTAGGTTGTAAATGTTGTTTTCTAAGCCCCAGCTTAAGCGAGCGTTGTCTGCCATTTTAGGATAGATTTCCCCGGTTACAATCTCCCAAGGGTTGCGGTGCCCTTGAACAAGAGTCGTGCCATCAAAGTTACAGATTTGCCCCTCACCAAAGTAGTAAAAGACATTATCATAGCCGGCTAAATTCACGCTCACGGTATACATCAAATTGTGCCATGCGTTGGAGCGGTTGGTCAAAATCCACTGATCATTGACTTGAGTGCTATAGCCTGAAATGCGGATATACACATTGCACCCTTTATAGGCTGCTTCTCTAGCGAGCTCTGGAATCATGCCGTCATGGCAAATGCACACGGCTAATTTTGATCCGCCCGGACCCTCGCACACAGGCATTCCTAAATCCCCAGGATACCATGGCTCAATAGGATTCCATGGGAATAGCTTGCGGTATTTTAAAATGATTTCACCTTGCGGATCGATGATAATGGCGGTGTTGTAGGGGTTTTTGTTAGAATCAGGATTGCGCTCCATGATTGAAAAAACACCATAAACTTTCGCCTCTTTACACGCTTGAGCGTATAACTCTGTCTCTTTACCCGGGACGTCTAATAAAAACTCTTCGCTAAGCCACTTAGCGGTATTCAAACCTTGCGTGCTATACTCAGGGAAAATGATAAGCTCCACTCCCGGATACCCCGCTTTAGTCGCATGCAAGGTTCTGATAATGCTTTCAATATTGTGATCAATATCCTTACGGCTGTTGACAATTGGCACAGGAAACTGAATGGCTGCCACTAAAAACCCTTCAATAGGTTTGCCCATACTACCGATACTTCCCATAATAACTCCTTCTAAAAGTTTTGTCGCAATAACAATAACAATTATTGCGAGAGAATACTATTGCAAGAGAACTAATTTAGAGTAAATGCGAGATTTTTTGATAAAAAGATTTAAATCTATTTTTAAAGCGCTTTTCAACCTTTATAGGTGTTGTTTTAAAACCCCCTAAAAACCCTTTAACAATCCCACAAATTCCTTAAAAATATAATGGCTTTCTTTGGGGCCTGGGCTGCTTTCTGGGTGGTGCTGGACAGAGATGATGGGAGCGTTTTTATAGCGCACGCCCTCAATGGTGTTGTCAAAAAGATTGCGGTGCGTGATAGTAGCGATTTCTTCAATTTCTTCAGGGATGCAATAGTTGTGGTTTTGCGCGGTGATTTCAACGGCGTTTGTTTTTAGGTTTTTAACGGGGTGGTTGCTCCCATGATGGCCAAATTTGAGCTTGTAAGTGGGATAACCTTGCGCGATAGAGAGCAATTGATGCCCTAAGCAAATGCCAAACATGGGGATTTTAGCTTCAATGAGTTGCTTGATTTCTTTAATTTCTTGCTGCAAGCTCAAAGGATCGCCCGGCCCATTAGAGAGGAAAATCCCGCTAATTTCTTTTTTTTCATAGGCTTTAATCAGCTCGCTAGCTTTAGTGTGGTGCGGGTAAATAAGGGCTTTTAACCCCACATTTTGAAGCTCGTTTAAAATATTGTCCTTAGCCCCAAAGTCTAGCACCGCGATAATTTTATGCGGAGTTTTTTCATCAAAAGGCTTGTAATCTAGGGTTTTGAAATCAAAAGTAGTGCGTTGGTGCGTGATGATTTTTGGCGTAGAAACGCTAGACACTAGGGGGGAGTGGGAAATTTTAGGAGCGTTTTTTAAAATTTCTTCAAGTTTGTTTTTGTCATGCTCTATCGTGGAAGCGACCATCATCAAGCACCCATGATGGCGTAAGGTTTTAATCAAACTCCTGGTATCAACGCCACAAATCCCTAAAACGCCGCGCTTTTTTAAATAAGCGCTCAAGCTAAAATCCGCCCTTGAATTAGAAAAAAATTCGTTGTAATGGCGCGCTAAAACCCCTGCGCATGAAAAAAAGGATTCATCATCTTTAGAATTAGCGCCCACAACCCCAATTTCAGGCATGCTAAAAACCACGAATTGCCCCTTATAGCTAGGGTCGCTAATGACTTCTTGATAGCCGCTCATAGAAGTGTTAAAAACAAGCTCGCCCGCTTGCGTGCCGCTAGCCCCAAAACTTTGCGCTTGCAAAAAAAGCCCGTTTTCTAAGTAGAGAGAGACCATTATAAAAAGCCCTTGCGCCTTAATTCTTCTTCATAAAGCCTTTCAAACACGAGCTCGTATTCATCGCTCCCTACGGGCAGTTTGCGTTTGTAATGCTTGATTTTTTCATGCACTTCATTTTCAATGCTTTCATACGCTTTAGAATAGGTGTCAATGGATTTGTAAATCAAGTTTCTTATCAAATTCTCTGACACATTAAACATGATTAAATCTTCGTCTAAGATTTTATTCAAAATCTGGTGCGACAAATCGCTGCACCTTTCTTCCCAAAACAAATGAAAGCCCTCTTTTTGAGCGATCTGTCTTTTAATCATCCAAAAAAGCTGCCTTTCATCCATCCGCATGAATTCTATCTCATCGGTGTTTTCTTCTAAAAGCTCTCTGGCTTGCTCATCTATGGCGTTTTCTTTTTTAACGCTTTTTTCCAAAATCCCCTCTATCAATTCACACAATAATTCTCTAGGGGCTTTTAATTCTAATAGTTTTGAATGGATAAAGTCGTTAGCAATCTTATGGCTTATGTGGGTGATATGGGTTAGTTTGAGTCTCATGATTTTTCTCGCGTATTTTATATTTTGTTTAGAGTGTATTTTATCGTTTTTTAGATAAAACGCTTTTTAAAGAATTAATTTAATGGCGCACCAAACTATAGGATTGTAGAATTTTATCAGCGTAGATGATTGTAATATCAGGGCGTTTTTTAGAAATCTTAGTGTTAATCAGTCTTAACCTCCCCCCTCTTTAATGCCATAGAATTGGAGCCTTAAAGCGAGTTGTTTATCGTTAGTGCGGATTTGATGGATGCCCCTTAATTGCAAGGCTGTAGCGACTTCTTTGGCTAAGAAATGCCGGTTTAATAATTTTTCATTAGCGCCAGAAATTTTACTCCCCCATAAAAAAAGCGTTTCAGTGAGCATTAAAAGATACAAACTGAAAACGCGCAAATAATATTGCCCCCTAAATTCCTTTAAACGCACCCTAAGGCTATTTAAAACGCTTTTAACAAACAAAGGCAAACCGATTAACGCTAAGGGGGCGAAAGTTTTTAAATCTATCTCTTGGCGCATGCTCAAAAGCAAAGGGAAAAGCCAACCGCTCGCGCTCATAAAGGCTAGTAACGATGGTTTTTTATCCAAAAGGGCTTTATAGAGCGTATAAGGGTAGTAGAGGAAGAATAAGGGTGAATATAAAAGCATGAGTTCTAAGCATGTGTCTATAAAATACCCACTAGGCAAGCCCTTATTGAAACTCCCGCTAAAAAGAGCGGTATTCACAATTAAAACCACCAAAATAAAGATCGCGCTCTTAAAATAGCGTCTTCTTAAAGCGTAGGCAAAAACCCCTAGTAAAAGCGGGATAAACGCGCCGTCTAAAAACGCGCAAGCGCTAAGGGTTAAATAAGGGATTTTTTGGGTTTTGATATACAAATAGCTAACCAAAAGCCCAAGGCTTAACAACAGCACGCTTTTAGCTAGTAAAATCGCAAAGAGATTCACTCCAGGCAATAAAGCGTAAGTCAATACCACATAAAGGGCGTCTTTAGGCTTTTTTAAAATCTTTCGCCCTATCAAATAAAATAAAAACATGTTAATGAGATGAGCGATCAAAAAAGGCAATCTTAAAGCCAAATCGTTTTGACCTAAAATAGCGGTGCTTTTTTGAGCGATTTGAACAAACCATGCGCTGCTATAAAAAAAATCCTTCGCTTCATTGTAGCTGATAGAAATTTCTCCACTCATCAACAGCCCCAAAGCTAGGACTAAAAAAGCCATGATGATAAAAATTAAATCGCTTAAATCAAAGCTCCTTGTTTTTTTTTCCGGATAAATAAAATAGCGGAAATATAACAGAGCGCTTTGTAAGGGGCTTAGTTGCATGACTTAAATTTTTTTTAATTCTTTTAAAAGAGCGGGCAAGGCAATGAGTAAGCCTGAACATAAGATCAAAGCCACCCCTAAAGAGCTTTTAAGATCCAAAAATGTATCGCCTAAATACAGCCCAAACAACAGCCCCCAAACAATGCGGGTGTATTCAATGGGGGCGATGATCCCAGCAGGAGCGTTCATGTAAGCATAAGTTAAGAAATACTGCCCTAAAGTCCCGCTAATCCCTATTAAAGAAATCCACAAAATATCCTCTTTTCTAGGGATATGAATGCCTGTGGATAAAAAAGGAATATCAACAAACATGCCTATTAATCCAAGAAGGCTCATGCCAAAGGCGAACGCTAAAATCACGGCTTGCTTGTCATAATATTCCCTCAAATCCCTTAAAGTGATATACGCTAAAGACACAAAGATCCCGCTCAATATGCCCATAAAAATTTCAACCGGCCCCACATTTTCCACGCTAGGATCGGAGATCAACACCACCCCCACTAGCCCGATGCATGCGGAAATTAACGCGCTTCTTTTGAGCTTTTCTTTCAAAAGAAAAGGGGAAAGAAGCACCGTATAAATCGGCGCACATTGCGAGAAAGCCGTCGCTGTAGCGAGCGAAATTTTTTCAATATTATAAAAAAACGCTAACATGGCCAAGCCCCCTACAACGACCCTAAAAGCGAGCTTTTTAAAACCGCCTTGTTTGTAACTCTTCAAGCGGTAGGGTTTGAAAGGATAAATAAGTAAGAGTAAGAGCGTCATGGTAATGGAGCGGTAAAACACATTTTCCATAGGGGAAAAATAATCCGCTGTGATTTTAACAAACGCGCTCATGATTCCAAAGCATAAGTTCGCCAAGAGTATCATTGAAACGCCAAATAAAATGGTATTACGCATGCCTTTTACCCATCAATAAAGATTTTTAGGGTAGTTTAACCTAAAATCTCTAATTAAGGATTAAAGTTTTTAAGCTCTAAAAGCATAAAAGTTGCATTGATTGGTAAAATCATGTTATAACAATGTTTTAGGAGTTTTACCTTTTGTTTTGTCTAGAATCATTCTAGAAGCTTCAGCATTTCAAACTCCTTATAGAAATATGAAAACATAAAAACACGAATCCTTTTTGAAAATAAACTCCTAGACCCTTTTTAAAGGGTTTGAACGCCACTATTAGAAAACTCTTTTAAGCTTTTTAAATCCCTTGTTTTGTTAAAACCCCATGCTAGAGGATTATCTCATTAGGGAATGGATTTTGCTTAATATCAGCGTAAAATTCAATTTTAGGAAATTCGCATGGCTGTTTCTTCTATCAATCAGTTTGATTCTAACCTCTATGGGCTTTTAAACGCTAAAAGCGCTCCTAAAGAAGACCTAGCTCCTGTTGAAAACACAGAAAAAATAGAGCGAGAAAAAAAGGACGCTCCAACAGAAAACCTCCCCTTTAACCCTGACAAGCGAGAAACTTACGGCTTTTTGGTTTTAGAATTGATGAGCGATAGGGAGTATGAGGCTTTTTTAAGGGCTACGGCTGGAATGGATGAGAGCCAAAAACGCTTGGCCGCTCAGTCGCTCTATAGTTTGACGGATTTTTATAACGGAAAATTCTCTAAAGAAGTGGAAAACGCCCCCAAGCAACCGATAAATGGCTTGCACAAAAAAGCCCTACAAACCTTTAACGCTACCAACCATAACGCTTTTTTGCAACGCTACCAGAACGCTTATAATAACCCTTCTTCTATGGATGTTACCCTTTAAAACAAGGTTAGGGTGAGGCGCTTTTCAATTTGTTTCTTCCAAGCTCTTAAACACCTTGATGAGGTCTATATGCTCATCAATGTCATGCGTTCTTAAAATACTCGCTCCATTTTGCAGTGCCATTAAATGCAAACTCAAAGTGCCGGCGAGCCGGTTTTGAACTTCACGCCCGGTGATAAGCCCGATCGTGTTTTTACGACTCGCTCCCACCAATAAGGGTTTTTTGAATTTGAGGAAGTGGCTTAAATGCTTGATTAAGGCTAAATTATGCTCTTTTAATTTAGCGAACCCAAACCCTATATCTAAAATAATATCTTGAAGCGCGTGTTTTTCTAAAACCTCTAGTTTTTCCTTAAAGAAGCGATCCATTTCATCAAACAGATTGTGGTAAAAAACATTTTCTTGCATGTCTTTGGGGGTTTTTTGAGCGTGCATTAAAATGCAAGTGGGCTTGTAATCTTTTGCGACTTCTAGCATTTCAACGCTATTAAAACCGCTCACATCATTAAGGATGGAAAAATAATGCTCCAAAGCCATTTGGGCGGTTGTGGCATGGTAGGTGTCTATGCTGAATTTAGCGCATTGGTAGAGTTTTTGGGATTTGATTTCTAATAAAACTTCTTTTAAGCGATCTTGCTCTATTTTTGGATCAATGGTTTCACTCCCTGGCCTTGAACTGGCTGCGCCTATATCAATGAGCGTGATACCCTTTTCTAGCAATTGATAGATTTCTTCAAGCGCTTTTTTGCTATCAAACCGGCTTTTTTCATAAAAACTATCCGGCGTGAGATTCAAAATTGCCATGATCTGTGGGTTGTTAGGCTTTTGGGATTTAAGGTGGCTTTTTAATTCTTGCGCTAAATTTTTAAGCCCAAAGGGTTGGGAATGGCACTTGACAATAAGGCGTTCTAACTGGTTAGCGCTCACAATCAGCACCCCATCATAAAAAGACTCTTTAGCTAAAATACAATCTCTTGGCGTGGCGAAATCGCCCCCAACGCTGATGGCCTCTTGTTTTAAAATGAGCGTTGCACTTAAGGGCAGATGCTGGATTTCAAAAACAAAGCTAACGCCTTTTTTGTGCATATGGGTTTGAGCGGATTTTTCTGATCCGGTTTTTAAAAGGGCGTTTTTGAGCGCATCAGGGTTAAGGCGTTTTAAAATCATGGCGTTTTCTTTTTAGATAAAAGGCTTAAAAGTAAAGGTAAAAGATTATAGCTGAGCTTGTAATAAGAGTTATTAGCCTTAATCGCTAAATCAAAGGCTTGCAATTCTTGCTCGTTTAATGGGATCTTATGCCTATTGACGCTCTCTAACAGGCTTTCAATTTTTTCCCTCTGATTTTCTCTGGAATCAAAATTTTCTTTGTCTAAATTTTTTAAAAACGCATAAATATCTTTCAAATCCAGCCTTGATAGATCCAAATCTAAAGGTTTTAGGGGGATTTTTTGGCGCCTGTCTTCTTTGATCAGGCGGGATTTAATGGTGGCTAACACATGGTTTGGGCTTTTAGCGAACATGATAAAACAAACATTATTCGGAGGTTCTTCTAAGATTTTTAAAAGCGCGTTTTGGGCTTCTATGCCATAGCTGGGTGCAGCGATTAAAAAAGCGTTCAGTTCGCTGTGTTTGAGATGGGCCTTTGAAATCACTTCTTTGGCATGCTCTATTTTAAAATCCTTGTTAAAAGTTTTGATCACCTTTTTGTCTTTTTCAATGATCTCGGTGTAGAATTTAATGTGGTGTTCAAAAAGGCTTGCAGTCTCTTCTAGGCTCTCTTCAAGATTGTCCGTATAAATAAGGCGGTTGAGGTTTTTCACAGAGTAACCTTATTGTATAGCACGCTAAAAAGCGCGTTTTCAAAGAGTTTGAAGAGTTGCAATAATTTATAATCTAGCAAATTATCATGCTCTTTTAAAAGCAAGCAATCTTCTTTAAGCTCTTCAAAAAGCCATAAAAAACTAGGGATTTTACTCAATAGTAAGGTTTTCAAGCCTTCATTTTCAATTTTCCCAACATGCCAAAACATGGGGTTTTGATAAGTCATCTCTATGGTGGCCAGAGAGAGATTCGCATCGTTTTTAGGGTAGAAAGAAGAAGCGTTAAAATCAATGACGGACAATAAGGGGCGCTCTTTTAAGTCTTTAGGGTTGAGATTAGAAAGAATGTAGTTTAAAAACCAGTGCCTAGAAGAATCAGCGCTCACTAACAGCGATCCGCCATTAAGCACATGCGAGATGGTTTGCGCGATGAGCTTGGCGTAGCTTGATCGCTCTAACTCCAGCCACCCGCTTTGTTGGGCGATAAATTCCCCCTGATCGCGCACAAATTCCTTGATCCAATCGTAGAAATTTTTCATTGATCTAATTGATACACCGCATGCAAAGTTCTAACCGCTAATTCAGCGTATTTAATGTCAATCAAAACCGAAATTTTAATCTCGCTTGTAGAAATCATCATGATATTGATATTGTCTTTGGCTAGGGCTTTAAAAGCGATACTCGCTACCCCAGAATGCGACTTCATGCCCACGCCCACTATGGAAACTTTAGCGATATTTTCATCATAATCAATGGAATCCATTTGCGCTAAAAAAGGCTTTAAGGCTTGCTTGGTTTCTTCTATTTGGGTTTTAACGATCGTAAAATCCAAATCGGTTTTGCCGTCTCTGCCGATCGTTTGGACGATCATATCCACATTAATGCGATACTCCGCTAAAGCGCCAAAGATTTCAGCGGCAATGCCTGGCCTATCTTCCACGCCCTCCATGCTCACACGAGCCTGATTCTTATCCAATGCGATCCCACTCACTATAGGGGTTTCCATGCGTTCTCCTTTAAAGTCTTTTTCAGCCACAATGAGCGTGCCTTCGCTATGGTTAAACGAATTGCGAGTCACTAACTTCACGCTGAGTTTTTTAGCTAATTCCACCGAGCGGTTTAATAAAACCTTAGCCCCCATAGAAGCCAGTTCAAGCATTTCATCATAGCTGATTTGTGCGATTTTTTGAGCCTTTTCTTCAATGCGTGGATCAGTGGTATAAACGCCATCCACATCCGTATAGATTTCGCACAAATGCGCTTTTAAAGCCCCGGCCAAAGCGACCGCACTCAAATCGCTCCCCCCACGCCCTAAAGTCGTTGTTTCGCCTTGAATGTCAGCGCCTTGAAACCCAGCGATCACCACAATGTAGTTTTTTTCTAAAAGCTCTGCGATGCGTTTGGTGTCAATGGATTGGATCACGGCGTTTTGAAAATGCGAACTGGTTAAAATGCCCGCTTCTTTCCCGCTCAAGGAAATGGCTCTATGCCCATACCTCTCTAACGCCATGCTCAAAGCCGCGCTTGAAACCAATTCCCCCACGCTTACAATCCTATCCATTTCTCGCTTGTTAGGGTTATGGCTAAAATTCTTGCCAAATTCTAAAAGCCTATCGGTTTCGCCGCTCATTGCCGAAACCACTACCACCACCTGATGCCCTAATTTAACGCTTTCTAAAACCCTTTGAGCGACATTGTGGATCCTTTCTACGCTGCCCATGCTCGTGCCGCCGTATTTTTGAACGATTAACACCCTAAATACCCCTCTCTTCTGAAATAAGCAATGACTTGGCGATACACTTGACGCTTAAAGGGAACGATTTTTTTAAGCAAATCCTTAAGATGAATGAATTGGTAAGCTCTAAATTCTGGCGTGTGCTTGTTCAAATCAATGTTGTTAGCATGCTTTAGGCGCACTAAAAAATAGCGTTGTTTTTGCCCGTCAAACGAATAGAATTTGTGCTCCATATTGCTTGGGAAATCATAGGCGATCCATCTGGGGTATTGCGCTAAAATCTCTATTTCATTCGTGCCAATTTCTTCTAATAATTCTCTATGGAGCGCTTCTAAAGGGGTTTCACCCTCATCAATGCCCCCTTGGGGGAATTGCCACGCTCCTTCAATATCTATGCGCTCAGCGATAAAAATTTCGCATGTATTAGGGTAATCTGGCGACACAATGATAGCCGCAACATTAGGACGATATTTTTTATGTAGCATAGGTCTTTATTTTAGCTCTTTCTTGTTTGATTAAGATGGTATTATAGTGTATGCTGGCTTTAAGTAGGGTTAAGAACGCCATTAAAATCAAAAATTAAAAAAAAGGGCTTGAAACTCATTTTAATAGCGCCCAAACAGCACTATTAAAACTAAGAGAATTTATTTGAGAGTGGGGATGTATTTGGCTAAAGCTTTGATGTCTTCATCGCTTAATTTTTTAGCTTGCATGGTCATGACAGGATTCTTGTTGGCACCGCTTTTAAAACCCATAAGCTCTTTTTCAATTTCCGCTTCACTCATCATGTTGACGATTTTGCTTTTGCCTAAAGCTTTCTTTTCAAACTTAACCCCATGGCAAGCGGCACAACTTTTTGCAAGAGCCTTAACATCTGTTGCCATTAAAGCGTTTGCGAACGCTAAAACGCCTAAAGCCATAATAACCTTTTTCATAGTGTGTCTCCTCATGCTTATCAAAATAACCCTAAAATGATACAATTACAAGTTTAAGTTTTGCTTAAAATGAAATGAAAATGAGAGAAATAAATATGATTTTATACATTCATATTCCCTTTTGTGAAAATAAATGCGGTTATTGCGCTTTCAATTCCTATGAAAATAAGCATGGGCTAAAAGAAGAATACACTCAAGCGCTATGCCTGGATTTAAAGCATGCCTTAAGCCAAACTGATGAACCAATTGAGAGCGTTTTTATTGGCGGCGGCACGCCTAACACTTTAAGCGTGGAGTCTTTTGAAAGGATTTTTGAAAGCATTTACTACAATGCGCGCTTGAGCATGGATTGTGAGATCACCACTGAAGCTAACCCCGAATTGATCACTAAAGCTTGGTGTCAAGGCTTAAAAGATTTAGGGATCAACCGCTTGAGTTTAGGGGTGCAAAGTTTTAGGGAGGATAAATTATTGTTTTTAGAGCGCCAACATTCCAAAAATATCGCTCCTGTGATAGAAACTATTTTAAATAGCGGGATTGAAAATGTCAGCATTGATTTGATTTATAACACCCCATTAGACAATGAAAACTCTTTAAAAGAAGAATTAAAGCTCGCTGAAGAACTCCCTATCAACCACTTGAGTGCTTATGCTTTGAGTGTTGAAAAAAACACGAATTTAGAAAAAAACGCCAAAAAACCCTCATGCACCAATTTTGACAATGCCATAAAAGAGATTTTAGAGGGCTTTTCTTTCAAGCAATACGAAGTGTCTAATTACGCTAGAAATTATCAAGTCAAGCACAATTTAGCTTACTGGGGGGCTAAAGATTATTTAGGGTGTGGGGCTGGGGCTGTAGGCTGCGTGGCGAATGAGCGCTTTTATGCGAAAAAACTCATAGAAAACTACATCAAAGACCCCCTAAAACGCCAAGTTGAAACGCTTAGCGAACAAGACAAACGTTTAGAAAAGCTGTTTTTAGGCTTAAGGTGCGTGCTGGGGGTTGAGCTTAGTTTCTTAGATGAAAATAAAGTAAAGTTTTTGATTGAAGAAAACAAGGCTTTCATTAAAAATGACCGATTGGTAGCGAGCGATTTTTTCATGGCCGATGAAATGGCTTTGTGGCTGTTGTAAGGCTCTGTTTGAATCAAGCGTTAATAAAACGCTAAAAAGCGTTTTTTAATTAATGCCTACAAAATTTTTAGCCAAAAACCAACCAATGGCTACCCCAATAAGCCCTAAAATGTTAGTGCCTAAGGCATAAGAAACGGCTTCAATGTATTGGGATTTTTGCAAGAGTTTTAAAGTGTCTAACCCATAAGAAGAAAAGGTCGTAAAACCTCCTAAAACCCCAGTTATAAAGAAAATCCCAAAATCATCGCCAAAAACTTTTTTAACAGCTAAATGCCCCATAAAGCCGATGACAAAACACCCTATGATATTCACGCTAAAAGTCCCTAAAGGAAAACTTTCAAACATTAAAAATTTACTGGGCATCATTTTGCCCACAAAATACCTTAACGAACTCCCTATAGCCCCCCCTAAAGCGGCCCATAAAAAGACAAAATTCATGCATCATCCTTTAAAAAATCACTGAGAGCATTATAATGAGATGTCTTTAACATTCTTTAACCCTCAAACTCAAAGCCAGCTCTAAACACGCTTCTAAGGAGGGCTTTTTGGCGCTATAGCTTTGAATGCCTTGCTCTTGCAAATAAAGAGCGGTCGTGTTGCCAATGCTTATAGCGGTGTAATTTTCTAAAAATTCAAAATAGTGCAAGAAGGCTTTTGCATGGCTTATAGCGGTAAAAATAAGAATGCTCTTTTCTTTGGGTTTTAGGGCGTTTTGTTCGCTTAAGGTTAAATGTTTGAGCTTGTTTTCATAAACAACGGCTTGTTGGAAATTAATGCCATGCTCTAAAAGAATGGTGTCTAAAGGAGAGGCAATTTCTTTTGCCCTGAGATACAAAACGCTTTTTTTTTCCAATAAAGGAAGGATTTCTTGAACAAACTCCTTGCCATGGGCTTTTTCCCCTATAAAGGCGACTTTAAAATGGTGATCTTGTAGAGTTTTGGCGGTGGGTTCGCTCAAAGCGTAGGCAGGAATGTTTTGTAAAATTTTGAGTTTGGGGCTGTTTTTTAGGGTTTCTAACAAGGAAAACACCGCATTTTTAGAAGTGAAAACAAGAGCGTTAAAAGGGGTTGGATCTAATTCTAATGGATAGTAGTGCAATTCATTTAAAATGAGAGTCTTATAGGGGGCGATTCTTTGAGAATGCACCCATACAATCTCCCTCATGCTTAGTTTTTTTTATTGCTCAAAGAGGTATCATCATAGACCATTCTAAAGCCGTATTTTTCAAAATCATAGACATTGCCCTCTAAATAATAGGGCGTATAGCCTAATTCATGCATGCTTTTAGCCGCATCTAAAGCCCTGCGACCAGCCCTGCAATGGAGCAACACTTTTTGATCTTTGTGTTGGGCTAAAAAATCAGCGAGCTTTTCTTGGTCATTGACGCTAATGAGCGTGGCGTTAGGCAAATGCAGTTCTTCATATTCGTCCAACTCGCGCACATCTACGACAATAAAATCATTGAAATTGACTTCTTCTAAACTGATCGCATAATCTTCGAGCATGTTTATCCTTAATTTTTAAAGTAAGGTTATGTTACAATGATTTGATAAATAGGAATATTTAAGGAGTGCGTGTGGAAGAAAATTATCATGCTTTTTTTACCGAAGCGAGCGGGTTTTTAAACGAGCGGATCTTTAAGGATTATTTACGCCGTTTGGCTTATGGCATTGATGCGTCATGTTATCGTTATATCCCTAAAATAGTCGCTTGGGTGAAAAATGAAGAAGAAGTTCAAAAGCTTTGTGTTTTAGCCAAAAAGCATGGCGTTACATTGACTTTTAGAGCGGCTGGGAGTTCTTTATCAGGGCAAGCGATCTGTGATGGGGTGCTGGTTATGGTTACGCATTTTTTCAAAGACGCTAAAATTTTAAATAACGCTACAAGCATTCAGCTCTCATGCGGAGTCATAGGGAGTAACGCGAACGCTTTATTGAAACCTTATCATAAAAAAATAGGCCCGGATCCTTCTACGATAAACACCGCTATGATAGGGGGATTGTCGCTAATAACGCTAGCGGGATGTGTTGCGGGGTGGAGCAAAACAGCTACAAAACCCTAAAATCCTTAAGAGTGATTTTAGCTGATGGCACTCTTTTAGACACGGCCAATCAAGAGAGCGTTGAGGATTTCAAAAACGCGCGTAAAGATTTGATTGAAGGGGTTTTAAACTTAAGAAAAGAAATATTAGAAGATAAGGAATTGCATGCTCTAATCAAGAAAAAATACGAGATCAAAAACACCACCGGCTACAGCTTAAACGCTCTCATTGATTTTGAAGACCCTATTGAGATTATCAGCCATTTATTCATAGGCTCTGAGGGGACTTTAGGCTTTATTTCAAGCGTGGGATTAGAATGCGTGAAAGACTACGCTTACAAAACTTGCACGTTATTGTTTTATGAAAATTTAGAGCAATGCGCCAAAGCCGCTCAAATTTTAGCCGCCTTAAAAGCCAAACAACCCGAAATGATTTCTTCAGCAGAGCTTATGGATTATGCGTGCTTAAAAAGCGTGAAAAATTTAGAGGGCATGCCTAGAGTGGTTTTAGAAGTCAAAGAGCCTAACGCATGCTTACTCATTCAAAGCGAAAGCGATGATCCTTTGATTTTAGAAAACAACATGCAAGCGATTTTGAACGCTTTGAGTGCGGTACCGGTCGTTTTAGATTCTCAAATCAGCAGTGATCCTACTGTTTATCAATCGTGGTGGAAGATCAGAAAAGGCATTTTCCCTATCGCAGCGTCTCAAAGAAAAAGCCAAAGCTCTGTGATCATTGAAGATGTGTGCTTTAGTCAAGAAAATTTTGTAGAGGGAGCAAAAGCGATTGAAGGGCTTCTAAAAAAACATGGCTTTAAGGATAACAGCATTATTTTTGGGCATGCCTTAAGCGGGAATTTGCACTTTGTCGTTACGCCGATTTTAGAAAATGAAACTGAAAGAAAGGCGTTTGAAAATTTAGTTTCTGACATGTTTTTAATGGTGAGCGAAAGCTCTGGATCTATTAAAGCCGAACATGGCACAGGCAGGATGGTAGCCCCCTTTGTGGAAATGGAATGGGGAGAAAAAGCCTATAAAATCCACAAACAAATCAAAGAATTGTTTGATCCTAACGGCATTTTAAACCCTGATGTGATCATCACAAACGATAAAGAAATCCACACTAAAAATTTAAAGAGCATTCACCCTATTGAAGAGCATTTGGACATGTGCATGGAATGCGGGTTTTGTGAAAGGGTTTGCCCTAGCAAAGATTTATCTTTAACGCCACGACAACGAATCGTTATCCACAGAGAGATAGAGTGCTTAAAAGAAAGGGTAAGTCAAGGTCATAATGAAGATCAAGTTTTATTAGATGAGCTTTTAAAAGAGTCTGAATATTTAGCGCACGCCACTTGTGCGGTGTGCCATATGTGCTCTATGCTATGCCCTTTAGGAATTGATACCGGAAAGATCGCTTTAAATTATTATCAAAAAAACCCTAAAGGCGAAAAGATCGCTTCAAAGATCCTTAATAACATGCAAACAACCACAAGCGCGGCTCGTTTTTCTTTAAAAAGCGCTCGCTTCGTTCAAAATCTCATAGGCTCTCACAACTTAGTGAGCCTGACCAAAGGGATTAAAAAATTCATCAAGCCCTTCCCTAAAGCCTTTCATTACATGCCCAAAAACAACGCCTATCCTTTAGAAAATAAAACGCATAAGAGCGAAGAAAAAGTCATTTATTTCAGCACTTGCATCAACCGTTCGTTCGCTCCATCAACCAAAATGGCGGATAAAAGATGCATTCAAGAAGTGTTTGAATCCTTATGCCAAAAAGCCAAAGTTTCGGTAATGTATCCTAATGGATTGAATGCACTTTGTTGCGGGAAAGCCTTTATCAATTATACCGATTTGACCAAGCAAAACAATGAAAAAAACCATGCGATTTTTTTGCAATTAAGCGATAAGGGAAAAATACCGATCGTTTTAGACCATAGTGCATGTTCGACGCATTTTTTCAAGCAGATGAAAGCCTATAAGGATTTGAAAGTCTATGATTTGAGCGTCTATATTGAAGAAGTTCTAAGCCCTAAATTAAAATTCAACCCCATTAACGAAGACATAGGGCTATACACGATGTGCGCTTTAAAGTTAGAAAATAAAGAAGAGTTGTTATTCAATTTGGCTAAAAAATGCACTTTGGGCGAGATTGTTATCCATAAAGAGACGGGTTGTTGCGGCTTTGCGGGGAATAAGGGCTTTTTCACCCCTGAATTGAACGAGAGCGCTTTAAACGGCTTTCAAGAATTTTACCAATCCTATGATCTTAAAAGGGGCTTTTCCACTTCTAGCACTTGTGAAATTGGTTTGAGTGAAAAAACCCAATTCGCTTGGCAGCATATCGCTTATTTAGTGGATGCTTGCACGCTTTAATGGTGTATAATTAAAGACTTTCTTTAAAGGGTAAAGGCATTGGATAACACTCTCAAACATCTTGCCATTATTATGGATGGTAATGGCAGGTGGGCTAAATTAAAGAATAAAGCTAGGGCTTATGGGCATAAAAAGGGCGTAAAAACCCTTAAAGACATTACGATCTGGTGCGCTAACCATAAATTAGAATGCTTGACTTTATACGCTTTTTCTACGGAAAATTGGAAACGCCCCAAAAGTGAAGTGGATTTTTTGATGAAAATGCTTAAAAAATACCTTAAAGATGAGCGATCCACTTACTTGGATAATAACATACGCTTCAGGGCGATAGGGGATTTAGAGGGCTTTTCTAAAGAATTACGAGATACGATTTTACGGCTTGAAAACGATACCAGGCATTTTAAGGATTTTACGCAAGTTTTAGCCCTTAATTACGGATCTAAAAACGAGCTTTCAAGGGCGTTTAAAAGCTTGCTAGAAAACCCACCTAACAATATAGACCCTTTAGAAAGCTTAGAAAATGAAATTTCTAATCGTTTAGACACGCATGATTTGCCTGAGGTGGATTTGTTGTTGCGAACAGGGGGAGAAATGCGCCTATCCAATTTTTTATTGTGGCAGTCCAGTTATGCGGAATTGTTTTTCACGCCGATTTTATGGCCTGATTTCACCCCTAAAGATTTAGAAAACATCATTAGCGATTTTTACAAAAGAGTGCGCAAATTTGGGGAATTAAAATGCTAGTAGAAATAGAGAATTTGACTAAAACTTATGGGAGTTTAAAAGCGCTAGACAATATCAGTTTGAAACTACCCAAACAGCAATTCATAGGGCTTTTAGGCCCTAATGGGGCGGGTAAAACCACTCTGTTAAAAATTTTAGCTGGGTTGAATTTGAACTATCAAGGGGAAGTGAAAATTTTAAATCAGAAGATCGGCATAGAGACGAAAAAAAGCGTGGCGTTTTTAAGCGATGGCGATTTTTTAGATCCTAAATTAACGCCTTTAAAAGCGATCGCTTTTTACAAGGATTTTTTCAGCGATTTTGATTCATCAAAAGCCCTAAATTTGCTAAAACGCTTCAGCGTGCCTTTAAAAAGAGAGTTCAAAGCCCTTTCAAAAGGCATGAGGGAAAAATTGCAACTGATTTTAACCCTATCACGAAACGCTTCTTTGTATCTTTTTGATGAGCCGGTGGCTGGGATTGACCCTATCGCTAGAGAAGAGATTTTTGAGTTAATCGCTAAGGAATTTAGCCAAAACGCAAGTTTGCTAGTCTCTACGCATTTGGTGGTGGATGTGGAAAAGTATTTAGACAGCGCGATTTTTTTAAAAGAAGCCAAAGTGGTGGCTTTTGGGGATGTGGGAGAATTGAAAAAAGGGTATAGCAGTTTGGAAGCGGCGTATAAAGAAAGGTTGAAATAAATCAGTAAAGGATTTCCTATTGAGTGATAATATTTTAAGAAATACTAAAAGCGTTTTTTATAATAAATAAAAGATTTTGACGCTAGTTAAATGATAACTTCTTAAAAAAGCGCTCTTTAGGGTTAGGGGGTTTAGTTTGGGGTTGTAGGGGGAATGAGTTTTACTATTAAAAATAAAATCTAAAGTCATGTCTAATCATAACAGATGGCTTGATTGCTAAAGATTGTATTGTTGCAGATGAAGCCTAAGATTGAATTGCGAGTTATCGCTTTGTTGGTGGTGAGATCTTTAGAAAAAATCTTTTTAGTAATATTTATGTTGGGTTTTGGTTTCGTTGAGTTTAGGTTTCATTAAGTTTAATGGGGTATTAAAATTAGAAATAGCTAGAATTTTTGTCTTATTCTATTTTTGGTAGAATAATAATTTCTCACAAGGAATTACACATGGATAATATTTGGTTTCAGTATAAAATTGGCAAGCAACTAGATGGATTAGAAATTGAAGATTCTTTATGTCTTTCTTTATTCAAATCTCTTGAAAATTGTATTAAGTTTAAAAAACTTAGCAATATTGGATTAAAAGAAGCAGAAGTTAAAAGAGATACTGAAATCTCAAGGTGGCATACAGAACTTTTAAGAGAAAAAAATCTTAAAGAACAGCGTAGGCAAAAAGAAGAGCAAGAAAAAAATCTCAAGAGAATTTTCAAAAGTTTTTAGAATTTTGCAAACAACAAAATCGTGTTCTTAAAAAATTTGATAACACCAATTTTTCGTTTGAATGCGATGAGCCGGCTACAAAAAAGCCCTTAGAAAACCCTACAAACAACATTCTTAACTCCAATCATCAAAATACACAGCCACAAAACAATACTAAAATGTTTGATTATTTTGATAATCTTAGGTATTGAAGTGAAAAAAGCATTATCCATAACAAGCAAAATAACTCTTTGGTTATTGGCGCTTCTAGGTGTTTATGCTTTAGTGATCTTTGTTGCACTTAAAACCTATTATCAAAATAAAGGCTATAGTATTTTAACATTTGGAGTAATTATAATGACAGAAGAAACCTATGAAGTCTATCTTGATACGAATATTAAACAATTGGAAGAGATAAGGAATCAAAAGCTTAACAAAGCATTGGAATTGTGCAAACAATCAGGTCTTTTTCTCAGAAAGTTTGACGGAAAAAATTTTTCATTTGAATGCGATGAACCAAATCGCTCTAAACCCTAACGAAAAGATAGATCCTTAGAATTTGAATTTTTTCTAAAAGATTAAGAGCAAAAAATTAGAAATTCGAACGCAATTGAAACCTTACCGCCCATACCCACGACTATAATTTCTCTCGTTTTCTATTTTTTGATTGTGTTTTTTATGCTGTATAGTTTTACATGGAATTTCTTTAAAATTTAAGTATAATTGCAAGAATCGCCTGGATGATTCGTGTTTCTTATTGATGGCAAGTTCGTTGAAAAAATAAGTTAGGCTAAGGTAGTGGTTTTTGTGTGATGGCATTTTTTAAATCTGCCCCTAAGAAAATCCTCCTAGCCTTATTAGTGTAGGTTTGTTGAACTTATGCGCATGTAAAAGTAGCGGTCATCTGGGTTTAAAAACAACCACATTTTAGGAAAGACATGAAAGATAACAATAACTATAATGTTTTAATTGTGGGGAATAAGGGGCGAGAGTATGCTTTGGCTCAAAGGCTTCAGCAAGATGAGCGAGTGAATGCTTTGTATTTTTGTTTGGGTAATGGTGGCACTCAAGATTTAGGCGAAAATCTAGAATGCGAACATTACGAGCATATCGTGGAATTAGCCCTGAAAAAACAGATCCATTTAGCCATCATTTCAGAAGAAGAGCTTTTGGTTTTAGGGCTTACAGAGATGCTAGAAAAAGTGGGTATTTTAGTGTTTGGGGCTTCTAAAGAAGCGGCGAAATTAGAGGCTTCTAAAAGCTATATGAAAGCTTTTGTTAAAGAATGCGGTATCAAAAGCGCGTCTTATTTTGAAACAAACGACTTAAAAGAAGCTTTGAGTTACATTCAAAACGCTTCTTTCCCCTTAGTGATTAAAGCGTTGAATAAAAACACAAGCATTGTCCATCAACAAGAAGAAGCGATAAAAATCCTTGAATACGCTTTCAAACAAAGCAATGGGCCTGTGATCATAGAGCCTTTTTTAGAGGGGTTTGAGCTTTCAGTTACAGCGCTCATAGCCAATGATGATTTTATCTTGTTGCCCTTTTGCCAAAACTACAAACGCTTATTAGAAGGGGATAATGGAGTCAATACGGGGGGTATGGGGGCCATCGCTCCTGCAAACTTTTTCTCTAATGAATTAGAAGAGAAAATAAAAAATCATATCTTTAAACCCACTTTAGAGAAACTTCAAGCTAATAACACGCCTTTTAAAGGGGTTTTACTCGCTGAAATTGTAATCATAGAAGAAAAGGGCGTTTTAGAGCCGTATTTATTGGATTTTAGCGTGCGTTTTAAAGACATTGAATGCCAGACGATTTTACCCCTTTTAGAAAGCTCGCTTTTAGATTTGTGTTTGGCTACAGCTAAAGGGGAATTACATTCTCTTGAATTGGTGTTTTCTAAAGAATTTGTGATGAGTGTGGCGCTTGTTTCTAGGAATTACCCCACTAGCTCTTCGCCCAAGCAAACCCTTTATATTGATCCGGTTGATGAAAAAAAGGGTCATTTGATTTTAGGGGAGGTGGAGCAGGATAATGGCGTGTTTGAAAGCAGTGGGGGAGGGTGATCTTTGCCATTGGCAGAGGAAAATCTTTATTAGAAGCCAGAAACCATGCTTATGAAATCGCTCAAAAGGTGCATTTTGAAGGCATGTTTTATCGCAAGGATATTGGTTTTAAGGTGTTAGATTTGAAAGAATATTCTTGAAGTTTAAGACAAACCAAAGAGTTTGTCTTGTTTGTTTTGAATGCGCTCTCCAAACTTAGAAAAAGAAGAAACTGAAATCATAGAAACACTTCTTATGCATGAAAAAATGCGTTTATGCCCCTTGTATTGGCGCATCTTAGCGTTTTTAACCGATAGTTTATTGGTGGCGTTTTTATTGAGCGATCTTTTAGGGGCGTGCGATTTTTTGCATTCTTTATATTGGCTAGCTAACCCCATTTATCACAGCGTGTTTGTTGCGATGGGTTTTATCATCTTGTATGGCGTTTATGAAATCTTTTTTGTGTGTTTGTGCAAGATGAGTTTGGCTAAACTGGTTTTTAGGATTAAGATTATTGATATTTATTTAGCGGATTGCCCCAGTAGGGCTATTTTATTGAAGCGTTTAGGGTTAAAGATTGTGGTTTTTCTATGCCCCTTTTTATGGTTTGTGGTATTTAAAAACCCCTATCATAGGGCATGGCATGAAGAAAAAAGCAAAAGTCTTTTGGTGTTGTTTTAATCATGATTTATTGGTTGTATTTGGCGGTCTTTTTTTTGTTGAGCGCATTAGACGCTAAAGAAATCGCCATGCAACGATTTGACAAACAAAACCATAAGATTTTTGAAATCCTTGCGGATAAAGTGAGCGCTAAAGACAATGTGATAACCGCCTCAGGGAATGCGATCTTGTTGAATTATGACGTGTATATTCTAGCGGACAAGGTGCGTTATGACACCAAGACTAAAGAAGCGTTATTAGAAGGCAATATCAAGGTTTATAGGGGCGAGGGTTTGCTCGTTAAAACCGATTATGTGAAATTGAGTTTGAATGAAAAATATGAGATCATTTTCCCCTTTTATGTCCAAGACAGCGTGAGCGGGATTTGGGTGAGCGCGGATATTGCTAGTGGGAAGGATCAAAAATATAAGGTTAAAAACATGAGCGCTTCAGGGTGCAGCATTGATAACCCCATTTGGCATGTCAATGCGACTTCAGGCTCATTCAACATGCAAAAATCGCATTTGTCTATGTGGAATCCTAAGATCTATGTCGGTGATATTCCTGTATTGTATTTGCCCTATATTTTCATGTCCACTAGCAATAAAAGAACTACCGGGTTTTTATACCCTGAGTTTGGCACTTCCAACTTAGACGGCTTTATTTATTTGCAACCCTTTTATTTAGCCCCCAAAAACTCATGGGATATGACCTTTACCCCACAAATCCGCTATAAAAGGGGTTTTGGCTTGAATTTTGAAGCGCGCTACATCAACTCTAAAAACGACAGGTTTTTATTCAATGCGCGCTATTTTAGGAATTACACCCAATACGTCAAACGCTATGATTTGAGGAATCAAAATATCTACGGGTTTGAATTTTTAAGCTCCAGTAGGGACACTTTACAAAAATACTTCCATCTTAAGTCTAATATTGACAACGGGCATTACATTGACTTTTTATACATGAACGATTTGGACTATGTGCGTTTTGAAAAGGTTAATAAGCGCATCACAGACGCCACGCACATGTCTAGAGCGAATTACTATTTGCAAACAGAAAACAATTATTACGGCTTGAATATCAAGTATTTTTTAAACCTGAATAAAATCAACAATAACCGCACTTTCCAATCTGTCCCTAATTTGCAATACCATAAATATTTAAATTCTTTGTATTTCAGGAATTTATTGTATTCAGTGGATTATCAGTTTAGAAACACCGCAAGAGAGATTGGCTATGGCTATGTGCAAAACGCTTTGAATGTGCCGGTGGGTTTGCAATTTTCTTTGTTTAAAAAGTATTTGTCTATAGGGCTTTGGAACGATCTCCAACTATCTAATGTGGCTTTAATGCAATCTAAAAATTCCTTCGTGCCTACGATCCCTAATGAATCAAGGGAATTTGGGAATTTTGTGTCTTCAAATTTTTCCATGTATGTCAATACGGATTTAGCCAGAGAATACAACAAGCTTTTCCACACGATCCAATTGGAAGCGATTTTCAACATCCCTTATTACACCTTTAAAAACGGCTTGTTTTCTCAAAACATGTATGCTTTAAGCGCGCAAGCTCTAAACAGCTACACTTCGCCTTTATTGAGAGATTATGATTATCAAGGGCGTTTGTATGACTCGGTGTGGAATCCTAGCAGTATTTTACCTATCAATGCGAGCAATAAGACGGTGGATTTAACCCTAACGCAATACCTTTATGGCTTAGGGGGGCAAGAGTTATTGTATTTTAAAATATCGCAACTCATCAATCTTGACGATAAAGTTTCGCCCTTTAGAATGCCATTAGAGAGCAAGATCGGGTTTTCGCCCTTAACGGGATTGAACATCTTTGGGAATGTCTTTTATTCGTTTTATCAAAACCGCTTAGAAGAAATCTCTGTGAACGCCAATTACCAACGCAAGTTTTTAAGCTTTAACCTCTCTTATTTTTTAAGGAACAATTTTAGCAGTGGGATTAATAGCATTGTAGAAAATCCTGCGGATTATTTAAAGGCGGGTTTTAGCAACGACTTTGGTTACTTTTCCATGAGTGCGGATGTGGGTTATGATATTAGAAACAATGTGGTTTTAAATTGGAATGTGGGGATTTATAAAAAAATCCGTTGTTTTGGGATTGGCTTTCAATTCGTCAACCAACGACGCCCTATCCTTACTGGCGATCCCAACCAGCCTATAAGGGTGTTTGAAAATAACTATGTTAAGCTAGAATTAGACTTTTCACCGATCACTAAAACCAATGTAACTTACCGCTCTTTACAGCGTAAGTAAGAATAAGGAATGCATTTGAATACGGACTTTAGCCATATCACCGATATAGAGGGCATGCGTTTTATTAATGAAGAAGACGCTTTAAACAAATTGATTAATGAAATCCACACGCGCCACATTGATTTAAAAGATTCCATCATGCTCGCTTTGAGTTTTAACGCTCTGTATTTAGCTCACGCTTTAGCGCAAAAATTTGGAGCGACTTATGATATACTTTTTTTAGAACCTATCCTAGCCCCTTTAAACTCAAAATGCGAAATCGCTTTAGTGAGTGAGAGCATGGATATAGTGATGAATGAAAGTTTGATCAATTCCTTTGACATCACTTTAGATTATGTTTATGGGGAAGCCAAGCGAGCTTATGAAGAAGACATTTTGTCTCACATTTATCAGTATCGCAAAGGCAATGCGATCAAAAGCTTAAAAGATAAAAATATTTTTATCGTAGATAGGGGGATTGAAACCGGATTTAGAGCAGGGTTAGGCGTGCAAACTTGCTTGAAAAAAGAATGCCAAGACATTTATATTTTAACCCCCATTCTCGCACAAAATGTCGCTCAAGGCTTAGAAGGTTTGTGCGATGGGGTGATTAGCGTGTATCGCCCTGAATGTTTTGTCTCTGTGGAGCATCATTATAAAGAACTCAAGCGATTAAGCAATGAAGAAATTGAAAAATACTTGGGCGCTAACAACGCGCCTAATTTAAAAAAGGAACATTAAATATGGATTTTATCACCATCAATTCTAGTAACAAAAACGAAGAGTTCGCTCTCAAACAAGTGGCCAAACAAGCCACCAGCTCTCTAATGTATCGCTTAGGAAAAACCATCATTTTAGCGAGCGTGTGCATAGAAAGAGAGCCTGTGAGTGGAGATTTTCTGCCTTTAGTGGTGCAGTTTTTAGAAAAATCTTATGCAGCCGGAAAGATCCCGGGCGGTTTTGTCAAAAGAGAAGGCAGGGCGCAAGATTTTGAAATCTTAACCTCTAGGCTCATAGATAGGACTTTACGCCCTTTATTCCCTAAAGACTACCGCTACCCTACCCAGATCACTTTAATGGTTTTAAGCCATGATATTGAAAATGACTTGCAGGTTTCTGCTTTAAACGCCGCTTCAGCCGCTCTCTTTTTGGCCCATATCGCTCCTATTAAAAGCGTGAGCGCTTGCAGGATCGCTAGGGTGGATAACGAATTTATCATTAACCCTAACACAAGCCTTTTGAATCAATCCAGTTTGGATTTGTTCGTGTCCGGCACAAAAGAGAGTTTGAACATGATAGAAATGCGCTCTTTGGGGCAAAAATTAAACGCTTTAGAAGAGCCTTTAATGCTAAAAGCTTTAGAATTGGCTCAAAAAAGTTTGAAAGAAACTTGCACGCTTTATGAAGAGGTTTTCACGCCCCACCAAAACGAGCTGCTTTTTAAAGAGAGCCAAGGAATAATTTTTAATGAAAGGCTGTTAGATTTATTAAAAAATCAGTATTTTGATGAAATCATCAAAGGCATTGAAAGTTCTGCTTTGAGCGAGCGAGAAAATGTTTTCAATGAAATTGCTAAAAAAATCAGCGAAGCCCACTCAGAATTCAGTTTAGAAGAAATTGAATGGTCTTTAGAAAAAGTGAAAAAAACTGAGATAAGGTGCATGATTATTCAAGATAAAATCCGCCCGGATAAGCGCGCGTTAGAAGAAGTGCGGCCCATTTCAATAGAGAGCAACTTGCTCCCTATGGCGCACAGCTCTATTTTATTCACTAGGGGGCAAACGCAGAGCTTAGTGGTAGGGGTTTTAGGCACGGATAATGACGCTCAAACCCATGAGAGTTTGGAGCATAAAGCTCCCATTAAAGAGCGCTTCATGTTTCATTACAATTTCCCTCCTTTTTGCGTGGGCGAAGCGAGTTCTATTGGCGCGGCTTCAAGGCGCGAATTAGGGCATGGGAATTTGGCTAAAAGGGCCTTAGAAACGAGCATTAAAAATAAAGAGCAGGTGATACGATTGGTTTCTGAGATTTTAGAAAGCAATGGTTCAAGCTCAATGGCGAGCGTGTGCGCAGGCTCTTTAGCCCTTTATGCAAGCGGTGTGGAAATTTACGATTTAGTCGCTGGGGTGGCTATGGGCATGGTGAGCGAAGGGCAAGATCACGCTATTTTAAGCGATATTAGCGGCTTAGAAGACGCAGAAGGCGATATGGATTTTAAAATTGCTGGGAATTTAGAAGGCATTACGGCCATGCAAATGGATACCAAAATGAGCGGTATTAGATTAGAGGTTTTATACCAAGCCTTACTCCAAGCTAAAGAAGCGCGGAAACATATTTTAAAAATCATGCATGAAGCGAAAGAAAAGATTGTGATCAATTTTTCCCATTTGCCCACGACTGAAATTTTTAATGTCGCGCCCGATAAAATTGTAGAAATTATCGGTCAAGGGGGGCGTGTGATTAAAGAGATAGTGGAAAAGTTTGAAGTTAAAATTGATTTGAACAAACCAAGCGGTGAAGTGAAAATCATGGGGAATAAAGAGCACGTTTTAAAAACTAAGGAATTTATTTTAAACTATTTGCATTCTTTAGATCAAGAATTGGAGCAATACGCTATTGATGAGGTGCTAGAAGCTCAAGTGAAACGAATCGTGGATTTTGGGGCGTTTTTAAGCTTGCCTAAGGGGGGCGAAGGCTTGTTAAGAAAACAACACATGGACAGGTGTCAAGTGGTTTTAAAAGAAGGCGATAGCATCAAATGTAGGGTGATTAGTTTCAATAAGGGTAAAATCGCTTTGGATTTGGCTTAATCCATCTCTTAAATTATCCATAGTCCTATGTAAAACCAATCTAATACATAGGACTTGGCTAAAATATATACACTCTTTTTATTACTCTTCGTGGGTGATAACAATATTTTGAAGGTATTGTTTAGGGGCTTCAATTAAATTAAAGAGAGCTTCTCTATCCCTTTTTATATCAAAATAACTTAAAACATTATTTTTAATATATTCTATATTTATATTTTCATTATTCAACCTATTTAATTCGTTTTGCTGATAAGGGTGTTGTGGTTGTGGTTGATTGTTCCAGCTATCATACCACCAACCAAGAAACGGATTATTCCAAATATATTTTTGTGTTTGAAAATTGCTATTTTGGATAAAATTTAATTCTCTTTCCAAATCACTTGTTGTTTTGTTAAAACTATCAAAAGCTTCTTCAACTTTGGCTTTTAAAAATTTCATGCTCTCATTATCAATGAGTCCTGCAGCAACATATTCTAAAACCAACGCAAAAATATAATGAGAAAGAGCGTATCTTGCACAAATGTGGTTACCACTTACATCATTAAAGTTCTTTAATATTAGCCCTTGATTTATTTAGGATATAAAATTATAAAAAATTTCATTTAATTCAATATGTATTCTTTGTAAATTTGTGCATGTTGATTGTCTCCAAATATCACTTTTAGAAATTTGAGAAATATCCTTATAAACTTCTTGGAGAAATTTAGTTTTAGCTTTTAAGGCATTAACTTGTTGGGCAACAAAGATGTTTTGTTGTGTGAGTAGCCTTTGGTTTTCGTCAAAAAGACGATTAGTTTCGGCATATGCTTCATAATAGATTTCTGCTAGTTTATAATTAAGAATAGGGGCAATATGGTTCATAATCCCTGTAGTTAGCTCAATAGCACCTACTATCTCAAAACCTTCATGGCCCCCAAACCCTTTGACACCTTTTAACATAGATGAAACCTTTCCATCTTTATATAACACTAATTTATCTATAAGGAACACTTGTTGTAAAAATAGGCAAAGAGCTAAGGCCATGATTGATGATATGACCTAGCTTATCGTATAGCTCATTTGATTTAATTAAAATCATGCGTTGATAATTGCTATCAAGTGTTTGTTTTCTTGGCAAAGTCGGCAGAACTTCTATTCTGCTACCCAAAACCCTTTCAAGTAGAGTGAGTTCTTTATTGTTATCTTTTGGCATTGTGATCCTTTGTTGTATCTAATTTATTGACCACATCATTATACTACTAATGGATTGTTTTAAGTTTTTAAGGATAACTTATTGCTTAAAGCAAATTTGTTTTTTAAAAACTTCCTTATTTCTAATAATTTAATAAAAATTTATTATTTTAAAAGAGATTTTAAGCTAGTTTGTATTAGAATAGATTCTTGCTTGTATTTTTGAAAGTAGAGGAACGATTCGAAATGAAAATCAAGCCCAATTTTTGAAACGGAGTGCGAAAATGAAATTTTTAGCGTTATTTTTTCTGGCTTTAGCGGGTGTCGCTTTCGCTCATGATGGTGGAATGGGTGGGATGGATATGATTAAATCCTATTCTATCTTAGGGGCGATGATTGGTTTAGGGATTGCCGCTTTTGGTGGGGCGATCGGCATGGGGAATGCGGCCGCAGCGACCATTACAGGCACAGCGAGAAACCCAGGAGTGGGCGGTAAATTGCTCACAACCATGTTCGTGGCCATGGCGATGATTGAAGCGCAAGTGATTTATACTCTAGTGTTTGCTATTATCGCTATTTATAGTAACCCATTCTTAAGTTAAGGGTTTTTTGATGGGCTAAATTATTGCTTAAAAGGCATGATTTAGCTATAATACCTGTTTTAAATTTTTAGCACTGGTGGTGGAATTGGTAGACACGCCATCTTGAGGGGGTGGTGGGAGCAATCTCGTGCGAGTTCGAGTCTCGCCCAGTGCACCATTAAGTTTCTTTAAGGAATAAATGGGTATAATCTCACTCTTTGCTTTATACACGCCGAAGTGGTGGAATTGGTAGACACGCTAGACTCAAAATCTGGTGGGAGCAATCCCGTGTCGGTTCGAGTCCGACCTTCGGCACCATTAATAGTTAATAGTAATCTTTTTCAATCTGCTTTTTATTTTTTCATTAAAATAGTTTTATCCCAAATAAATGCCAAATCAATGTGGATTAGTGGGTTTTTTAAGCCTTTTTTAAAGGATTGTTTAATCCATTATAATAAGGAGTGTGAGTTTAGGTATAATGACAAGAAAAATTTGCATCAAGTTTTATTGGAATGGATGAGAAAAAATCTGCTTAAGTCATGTTGATTCAAATATATTCCAACCGGAGACTCTGTCATGCTAGATTTGTCTTATAGCCTGGAGCGTGTCTTGCAAGAAGACCCGGCAGCTAGGAATAAGTGGGAGGTGCTCTTGCTTTATCCGGGCATTCATGCACTGCTTTGTTACCGCCTAGCGCATGCGTTGCACAAGAAAGGGTTTTATTTTATTGCACGCGCGCTTTCTCAGTTAGCGCGCTTTATCACTGGGATAGAAATCCACCCTGGCGCTAAGATTGGGAGAGGGCTTTTTATTGATCATGGCATGGGTGTGGTGATTGGCGAGACCACAGAAATTGGGGATGATGTTACCATTTATCATGGCGTAACTCTAGGGGGCACGGGCAAGTTTAAGGGCAAGCGCCACCCTACTTTAGGCAACCGAGTGGTAGTGGGGGCAGGGGCTAAGGTCTTGGGCGCGATTTGCGTGGGCGATGATGTGAGGATTGGGGCTAATGCGGTGGTGCTTTCAGATTTACCTACGGGTTCTACGGCTGTAGGCGCTAAAGCTAAAACCATCACAAAGGATCATTAATTTTAAATAAGCGGTTGGAGTTTGCGCCATGCGGGTTATTTTGAAATAAATTGATTAGAATTTATGAAATTTTATAGAGAGAATTTTAAAGATGAATAAAAGTAAAAAAGAATTATTTTTGGAACTTGCACAACCTGATAAAACAGGGTGAGTCGTTGGGTAAGCGTTACAAAATTTGTAGGAAAATACCAAGGATTACAGCTAGGTAATGGGGGGAGTTGGTGTAGGAACAACTTATCTTTAGCTAAAGAATTTAATTTGGAGTTTGATAAAGGGCAAACTCTAGGGAATTTTATTGATAGAATACGCTTGAATGGCTATAATACCGAATGTGTTTTTAACCAAAGTATCCGTCAAGACATTAAAAACCACTATAAGCAACAATGTTGCACGATGTGCGGTGCGTGCGGCAATTCTGAAAACACTCAAATAGAAGTGGATCATAAAGACGGCCGCAAGGATGATTCAAGAGTTTCTGATTCAAACGCACAGACTTTTGATGATTTTCAGGCTTTATGCAAAGCTTGTAATGACAAGAAACGCCAGATTTGTAAAGAATGCAAAGAGACTGGCTATAGATTTGATGCAACAAAAATTCCTGGCAATCATTATCCTTTTTATGAAGGGGAGGCTTGAATATGACGGCTGTGTGGGTTGTTACCAGTATGACCCCATACAATACAGGAAAACTTGTAATGATAGGATATACAATGAAGGGTATCAAAAAGGCTATGGTGATGGGTATCAAATTGGATACCATCAAAAAACTACTTTATAGCGGTTGCAATGAACTACATCGGCTCTAAATACAAGCTCATTCCCTTTATTAAAGAAAATATCCATGCGGTTGCGGGCAATGATCTCTCTGGCACGATTTTTTGTGATCTGTTCGCTGGGACGGGCATTGTGGGGCGCGCGTTTAAAAAAGTCGTTAATAAGGTTATTTCTAATGATTTGGAATATTATAGCTTTGTTTTGAATCAAAATTATATCGGCAATATCCAAGAAATCCCTAATCAAGAAGAGCTTATTGATAGGCTTAATAGCGTTGCTTTAAAAAAGGGTTTTATTCATTCGCATTATTCTTTAGGGGGGAGTTCAAGGCAGTATTTTAGCGAAACAAACGCTCAAAAAATTGATGCGGTGCGTCTAAAAATTGAAGAGCTTAAACTTTCTCAAAACATTGATAATCATGCATATTATTTTTTGCTCGCATCGCTATTAGAAAGCGCGGACAAGGTGGCTAACACCGCTTCAGTGTATGGGGCTTTTTTAAAACGCCTTAAAAAAAGCGCTCAAAAAGAACTCATCTTAAAAGGCGCTCATTTTGATGTGAGTTTAAACGCTAATGAAGTGTACCAGCAGGATTCTAATGATTTGATTGGAAAGATTTCAGGGGATATTTTGTATTTAGACCCCCCTTACAATGCGAGACAATACGGGGCGAATTACCATTTATTGAACACGATTGCTGCTTATACGCCCTTTGCTCCAAAAGGCAAAACCGGCTTGCCTAATTACCAGAAATCCTCTTTTTGCTCTCGTTCTCAAATCTTAAACGCTTTTGAAAATTTAATCAAAAAAGCGCGATTCAAATATATTTTTTTAAGCTATAACAATGAAGGGCTTATGAGCGAGACAGAGATTAAAAATATTTTAAAAAAATACGGCACTTACTCCTTAATGACCAAAACCTACATGCGTTTTAAAGCGGATAACAAACGCGCCCACAAAGCCGCACACACCAAAGAGTGTTTGCATATTCTTATCAAATAAGAGTCAAAACAGCCCAACCTTTAAGAACGAGCTTTAAGTTAAAAGTCTAAAGAGCGTTAGAGTTTTTAAATGAGGCTTTAGCAGGCGGTATTTGATTAAAACCAATCCAAGATACTCCAATAATGATAAAAATAATCGCTTAAATACCGCTTGAATAAGGTAAAATGAAGCCAAAATAAGCCTATAAAAAAGGGGAAATCATGGTGCTTGAAGTGGTTTTATGGGATTTTGATGGCGTGATTTTTGACAGCATGCATTTAAAAAATGAAGGGTTTAAGGCGTTGTTTCAAAAGCATGGCAACAAGAATCAAGAGAGTTTGAAGCGATTTGAAGTTTATCACTATCAAAGTGGGGGGATTTCAAGGAATGAAAAAATCCAATATTTTTATAACGAGATTTTAAAAACCCCTATCGATCAAGAAGAAGTGGATGCATTAGCCCTAGAGTTTGGCACTATCATAGAACAAAAGCTTTTTGATAGGGAGCATTTGAACAGCGAAGTGATGGCGTTTATTGATGAGCATTATAAAAATTATATTTTCCATATCGCTTCAGCGGCTTTGCATAGCGAATTGCAAGTGTTGTGCGAGTTTTTAGGGATTACTAAGTATTTTAGGAGCGTTGAAGGGAGTCCGCCTAATAAACCCAAGATCATCGCTAATATCATTCAAAAATACGCCTATAACCCAAGCCGCATGCTAATGATAGGCGATAGTGTCAATGACTATGAAAGCGCTCAAGCTAATGAAGTGGCGTTTTTGGGTTACAACAGCAAGGTTTTGAAAAATTTAGTGGGTCAAAACGGCTATCAAGGGAAGTATTTGGAGAGCTTTAAGGGGTTTGATTTACAAAACTTCAAGCAAGAATAAAGCCAGCTGATTAGTCAAGATTGTCTTTGTGTTGGCTCATGTCAATGATGACTTCACAGCGTTCAATCGTGCTTAAGCGGTGGGCGATAACGATCAGAGTTTTATTTTTAGCGATTTGATAGATTTCATCCATGATTTTACTCTCGGTTTCATTGTCTAGGGCCGAAGTGGCTTCATCTAAAACCAAAATTTCAGGGTTATCGTATAAGGCTCTTGCAATGCCTATGCGCTGTTTTTGACCGCCACTAAGCTTAGCACCCCCTTCGCCCACTTGGGTTTTAAGGCCCTCATGCTCGCATAAAAAATCATAAATATGAGCCATTTTGCACACCTTAATCAAGCGTTTTTCATCTATGGCGCTCCCAAAAGCGATATTATCCCCCACAGTGCCATCAAAAAGGTAAATATTTTGGGGGATATAGCCTATTTTTTTACGCCATGAGCGCCTGTTTTCGTTGGTTAAAAGGGTGTTATCAATAAAAATTTCCCCACTTTTAGGGTAGGTAAGCCCCATAATAATATCCGCCAGCGTGGATTTTCCGCACCCGCTATGGCCTATGAGAGCGACTTTTTGACCTTTTTGAATGGTGAGGTTAAAATTCTTTAAAACCGGGTGTTTTGGCTTATAAGCGAATGAAATGTTTTGGAGAGTGATTTTTTTATTAAAGTCTAAAGGGACTAAATCCTCTTCAACGATGGTTTTAGTAAGGCTTTTAAAAACAATGTTGGTCGCAAGTTGGTTGTAAGCGATTTCATTATATTGATTCAAAACGCCAGTAACAGAAGGGAGCGTGCGATAAAGCGCTAGAGCATACATAGAAATGGTAGGAAGCACCATTTTAGCTTCGCCGTATTTGAATAAAATGTAAGCGACCGCTAAAATCAACAAACTAAAACCCACCGTTTCTAATGAATACCTGGGGACTACTTGCAAAGTAGCGTAAATGATCTCAGTGTCATGGGCTTTACGGCTATTTTCTCCAAAAAGCTTGTGGGCTTCTTCGTGGTTGTCTTTGAGTTTAGTGATTTTGAAATTGCTGAAAAATTTGGAAAAAACCTTAAGCGTTTGCGCCCTAGATTTTGCCGCTATCTCGCCCTTTTTTTGAATAAGAATGGTGATTTTTTTAGTGATGATAAAAATTTGTATAGAGATGATTAGAGTGAATACAAGCGTTAACTTCCAGTTAGTGATTAATAGCGTGGAATAGAAAAAAACGATCACGGTTAATTCAGTGAGTAGATTCAAAAAAGCGTTAAAGCTCATAAACATGCCATCCGCTTTATTATTGATAATATCTCTTAAAGAATCCAAGTTGTGGTTAAGGTGGGAGAGGTAGTTGCTTTTAATGTGCTGTAAAAAAAGTTGTTGCTTGATTTGATAAGCTTTCTTGTTGGAAAAACGCCCTTTCAAATAAGTGAAAGACACCCCATAAAACATCCTGAACAAATAAATCCCTACTAAGCAAAAACTAAAGAAATACATGAGGCGAACGGGAGATGAAAAATGGAAAAAATCATAGACCATTTTCCAATCTTTATCGTCTAAAGCCCTGCTGGGATCGGAAGCGAGAGTGATAAAAGGCATTAGGAGGGTTAGAGACATCACTTCCACAAAAGAAGAAAAAACCGCCATCAGCACAAGCAGGAAAAAAACCATTTTTTCCTTGAAAGTGATGAGCATGTAGATTTGCTTTAAAGAGCGCAAAAAGTATTTTAAAGTAGAAATTTTATGTTTTTTTTTCGCCATAATTTAAGTGTCCATAAATTCCTTTATATGTAATAAGCTTTGAGCTGTGTTAAGCCAAATTGAGCTAGATTATAGCTAAATTTTAACCATGCTCTGTGCCATACGAATAATTTAGCTTTCCGTCATCATTTCTTGACAAGTCAAGTATAAAACTGCTATAATCCCAAGTCTTTGATTATTTTAGTTGCTGGCTTAGCTCAGTTGGTAGAGCAGCTGCCTTGTAAGCAGCAGGTCGGGGGTTCAAGTCCCTTAGCCAGCTCCAGTTAAAATGTTATTTTGCGAAGTTTTTGGTGAGATACTCAAGTGGCCAACGAGGGCAGACTGTAAATCTGCTGACTATGTCTTCCGTGGTTCGAATCCACGTCTCACCACCATTTTGTTTTTTTAGATGCGGGAATAGCTCAGTTGGCTAGAGCATCAGCCTTCCAAGCTGAGGGTCGCGGGTTCGAGTCCCGTTTCCCGCTCCATTTTTAGGATAACATTTTAGTTTTTGAGACGCCTATATAGCTCAGAGGCAGAGCACTTCCTTGGTAAGGAAGAGGTCGGCGGTTCAATTCCGCTTATAGGCTCCAGTTTATAATCTCTTGAATGGCGATAAGACAAAAATGTCTTAAATTTTGTGGTAGCATTTAGGAATACTTAGGATTTTGTTTAGTATAATTCTAAAATCCATTTCAAAAAATTAAGGAGAAATACAAATGGCAAAAGAAAAGTTTAACAGAACTAAGCCGCATGTTAATATTGGAACCATTGGGCATGTAGACCATGGTAAAACGACTTTGAGTGCAGCGATTTCAGCGGTGCTTTCTTTGAAAGGTCTTGCAGAAATGAAAGACTATGATAATATTGATAACGCCCCTGAAGAAAAAGAAAGAGGGATCACTATCGCTACTTCTCACATTGAATATGAGACTGAAAACAGACACTATGCGCATGTGGATTGCCCAGGACACGCTGACTATGTAAAAAACATGATCACCGGTGCGGCGCAAATGGACGGAGCGATTTTGGTTGTTTCTGCAGCTGATGGTCCTATGCCTCAAACCAGAGAGCATATCTTATTGTCTCGTCAAGTAGGCGTGCCTCACATCGTTGTTTTCTTAAACAAACAAGACATGGTAGATGACCAAGAATTGTTAGAGCTTGTGGAAATGGAAGTACGCGAATTGTTGAGCGCGTATGAATTCCCTGGCGATGACACTCCTATCATAGCGGGTTCAGCTTTGAGAGCTTTAGAAGAAGCAAAGGCTGGTAATGTGGGTGAATGGGGTGAAAAAGTGCTTAAGCTCATGGCTGAAGTGGATGCCTATATCCCTACTCCAGAAAGAGACACTGAAAAAACTTTCTTGATGCCGGTTGAAGATGTGTTCTCTATTGCGGGTAGAGGGACTGTGGTTACAGGTAGGATTGAAAGAGGTGTGGTGAAAGTAGGCGATGAAGTGGAAATCGTTGGTATCAGACCTACACAAAAAACGACTGTAACCGGTGTAGAAATGTTTAGGAAAGAGTTGGAAAAAGGTGAAGCCGGCGATAATGTGGGCGTGCTTTTAAGAGGAACTAAAAAAGAAGAAGTAGAACGCGGTATGGTTCTATGCAAACCAGGTTCTATCACTCCGCACAAGAAATTTGAGGGAGAAATTTATGTCCTTTCTAAAGAAGAAGGCGGGAGACACACTCCATTCTTCACCAATTACCGCCCGCAATTCTATGTGCGCACAACTGATGTGACTGGCTCTATCACCCTTCCTGAAGGCGTAGAAATGGTTATGCCTGGCGATAATGTTAAAATCACTGTAGAATTGATTAGCCCTGTTGCGTTAGAGTTGGGAACTAAATTTGCGATTCGTGAAGGCGGTAGGACTGTTGGTGCTGGTGTTGTGAGTAATATTATTGAATAATCTTACTCATATGGAAGTGAAAAAGTTACCATAAAGGTCGCTAATAAAGGGTTATCATGAAAGTTAAAATAGGGTTGAAGTGTTCTGATTGCGAAGATATCAATTACAGCACCACTAAGAACGCCAAGACTAACACTGAAAAACTGGAGCTTAAAAAGTTCTGCCCAAGGGAAAATAAGCACACTCTTCATAAAGAAATTAAATTGAAGAGTTAGCTCTTTCTTTTGCATTGCAATTTAAAGGGAGGGGAGGTTAGGTCAGTAGCTCCAATGGTAGAGCGTCGGTCTCCAAAACCGGTTGTTGGGGGTTCGAGTCCCTCCTGGCCTGCCATCTACTAATTTATTCTATCAAATTTTTGTTTCAATTGGATTGTTTTTGAATTTTTAATTTTAGTTTAAGCTATTTTGGATAAAATTGAAAATTCTTTTAATGTATAAATGTATTAAGTTTAAGTGAGGGCGAAAAGAAATTATGGATAAATGGCTCATGCAATATAAATTAGCTAGAGAAGAGCTTTCTAAAGTGATATTTCCCATTAAGGAGCAGATACGCAACGCGCTTGTTTCTGTTTTGGTGGTGGTGAGTGCTATCACGCTGTTTTTAGCTTTGTTGGATTTTTCTCTGGGGGCTTTTATCTCTAGTGTTCTATAGGTTGGTGGCTTTAAATAAGGAGAATAATGATGGATTGGTATGCTATACAAACTTATTCAGGGAGCGAGCAGTCCGTTAAGAAAGCGATTGAGAATCTAGCGAACGATCATAATATAAGAGATAGGATACAAGAGATCATTGTGCCTACTGAAGATATTATAGAGGTTTCTAAAAAAAGCAAGACGAAAGTAACGGAACGAAGCCTTTATCCTGGGTATGTTTTTATTAAGGTGGATTTAGATACGGTTTTGTGGCATAAGATACAATCTTTGCCAAGAGTGAGCCGTTTTATTGGAGAAAATAAAAAGCCAACCCCATTGAGTGAAGCGGATATTGGGCATATTTTAGAAAAAATGAATAACCGAGCGGCCCCCAAGCCCAAAATCTTTTTTGAGCAAGGCGAAGTGGTGCGCGTGGTGGAAGGCCCTTTTGCGAACTTTACCGCTACGGTGGAAGAGTATGATGTGGAGCACCGCAAACTCAAGCTCAATGTTTCTATTTTTGGTAGGAACACTCCAATAGAGATTTTGCATTCGCAAGTGGAAAAAATTATATAACTTTTTAAGGAGAAAACATGGCTAAAAAAGTAGTCGGAGAAATCAAACTTCAAATCCCTGCCGGTAAGGCAAACCCTTCACCTCCCGTAGGGCCAGCGTTGGGTCAAAGAGGGGTTAATATCATGGAATTTTGCAAGGCTTTTAATGAGAGAACTAAAGACATGGGGAGTTTTAATATCCCGGTCATTATCACGGTTTATCAAGATAAGAGTTTCACTTTTATCACTAAAAAGCCTCCGGTAACGGATTTGATCAAAAAAGCTTCTGGGGTTGAAAAAGGTTCTGACAACCCGCTCAAAAATAAAATTGCAAAGCTCACCCACAAGCAAGTGGAAGAGATCGCACAATTGAAAATGGAAGATTTAAACACAAGTACCATGGAAGCGGCCAAAAAAATCGTTATGGGTAGCGCTAGGAGCATGGGCGTAGAAGTTGTGGATTGATTGGGTTTTGTTGGAATTGAAAGAAATTTTTAAGGATTAGAATCGTGGCAAAAAAAGTATTTAAAAGATTGGAAAAACTTTTTTCTAAAATTCAAAACGATAAAGCGTATGGCGTAGAGCAAGGCGTAGAGGTGGTTAAGTCCCTCGCTTCAGCCAAATTTGATGAAACCGTGGAAGTAGCGTTAAGGCTAGGGGTTGATCCAAGGCATGCGGATCAAATGGTGCGCGGTGCGGTGGTGCTTCCTCATGGAACAGGGAAAAAAGTAAGAGTGGCCGTTTTTGCAAAAGACATCAAGCAAGATGAAGCCAAGAACGCTGGGGCTGATGTCGTTGGCGGAGACGATTTGGCTGAAGAAATCAAAAATGGCCGTATTGATTTTGACATGGTGATCGCAACGCCTGATATGATGGCGGTTGTCGGTAAAGTGGGTAGGATTTTAGGCCCTAAAGGTTTGATGCCAAACCCTAAAACCGGAACCGTTACGATGGATATTGCTAAAGCGGTTAGTAACGCTAAAAGCGGTCAAGTGAATTTCAGGGTGGATAAAAAGGGCAATGTTCATGCCCCTATTGGCAAAGCGAGTTTTCCTGAAGAAAAAATCAAAGAAAACATGCTTGAGTTGGTTAAAACGATCAACCGCCTAAAACCCAGTAGCGCGAAAGGCAAGTATATTAGAAACGCCGCTCTCTCGCTCACCATGTCGCCTTCAGTGAGTTTGGACGCACAGGAATTGATGGATATTAAATAGCGTTAGGAGTTTTTAATCTTAGGCTGAAGATCGTAAGAGCTAAAAAGCTTAAAATTTCTTTTTTAAAAAGATAATCTTGCAGAGGTCTAGTCTAGAAAGGAGGAAAAGATGCAAAAACAACATCAAAGGCAGCATAAAGTAGAGCTAGTCGCTAACTTAAAGTCGCAATTTGTAGATGCCAAAGCCCTTTTAATTTGCGATTATAAGGGTCTTAGCGTGAAAAAGTTGGAAGCTTTAAGGAATAAGGCTCGCACTCAAGGCATTAAAGTGCAAGTGATTAAGAACACTCTCGCTCATATTGCCATGAAAGAGGCTGGCTATTCTGATTTGGATTTGAAAGAAACCAATGTGTTTTTGTGGGGCGGTGATCAAATCGCTCTCTCTAAACTCGTGTTTGATTTCCAAAAAGAGCATAAAGATCACTTTGTGTTGAAAGCGGGCTTGTTTGATAAAGAAAGCGTTAGCGTAGCTCATGTGGAAGCGGTTTCAAAACTCCCAAGCAAAGAAGAGCTTATGGGAATGTTGCTTTCTGTTTGGACGGCTCCGGCGCGTTATTTTGTGACCGGTTTAGATAATTTGCGTAAAGCGAAAGAAGAAAACTAAGAGCCTATGATGGCTTTAATTAAAAAAATTTGAAGGATTGGATTATGGCAATTTCAAAAGAAGAAGTGTTAGAGTATATTGGTTCATTGAGCGTTTTAGAGCTTGCTGAATTGGTTAAAATGTTTGAGGAAAAATTTGGCGTGAGCGCGACTCCAACGGTCGTAGCGGGTGCGGCTGTAGCTGGCGGTGTAGCGGCTGAGAGCGAAGAAAAAACCGAATTTAATGTGATTTTGGCTGATAGCGGTGCTGAAAAAATCAAGGTGATTAAAGTGGTTCGTGAAATCACTGGACTTGGCCTGAAAGAAGCTAAAGACGCTACCGAAAAAACCCCTCATGTGCTTAAAGAGGGCGTGAATAAAGAAGAAGCTGAAACCATCAAGAAGAAACTTGAAGAAGTAGGTGCTAAGGTTGAAGTCAAGTAAGACTTAAAAACAGAAAGGCCTTTGTGCCTTTCTCTGATCTAGTGCGGCAGATGATTTTGCTCCATGATTTTGTTTGTGAGCGTGTGGCCTAAAGTGGTTAGTATTGCAGGTGGGTTTTTGGTATTTTTATCATGGATGGTTCTAAAATTTAAAGATCCTTTTGCAATGCTTACTTGAATTAATGCATTAAATAACTCAAAATTTTTGATCAAAGGCTTGAAATATGTCAAAAAAAATTCCCCTAAAAAACCGCTTGAGAGCTGATTTTACAAAAACCCCAACAGATTTAGAAGTTCCTAATTTATTATTATTACAACGAGACAGCTATGATTCTTTCTTGTATTCCAAAGAGGGTAAAGAGAGCGGGATTGAAAAGGTTTTTAAATCCATTTTCCCTATCCAAGATGAGCATAACCGTATCACTTTAGAATACGCAGGTTGCGAATTTGGCAAGTCTAAATACACTGTTAGAGAAGCGATGGAGAGGGGCATTACCTACTCTATCCCTCTCAAAATTAAAGTGCGCTTAATCTTGTGGGAAAAAGATACCAAAAGTGGCGAAAAGAACGGCATCAAGGATATTAAAGAACAAAGCATTTTCATTCGTGAGATCCCTTTGATGACAGAACGCACTTCATTTATTATCAATGGGGTGGAGCGCGTGGTGGTCAATCAACTCCACAGAAGCCCCGGTGTGATTTTTAAAGAAGAGGAGTCTAGCACTTCTTTAAACAAGCTCATTTACACAGGGCAAATCATCCCTGATAGGGGTTCGTGGCTGTATTTTGAATACGATTCTAAAGATGTTTTATACGCTCGTATCAATAAACGCCGTAAAGTGCCTGTTACCATTTTATTCAGGGCGATGGATTATCAAAAACAAGACATCATCAAAATGTTCTACCCGCTTGTTAAAGTGCGTTATGAAAACGATAAATATTTGATCCCATTTGCCTCATTAGACGCCAACCAAAGAATGGAATTTGACTTGAAAGATCCGCAAGGCAAGGTTATTCTTTTAGCAGGAAAAAAGCTCACTTCAAGAAAGATTAAAGAGCTTAAAGAAAACCATTTAGAATGGGTGGAATACCCTATGGATATTTTACTCAATCGTCATTTAGCTGAGCCTGTTATGGTAGGGAAAGAAGTCTTATTGGACATGCTCACTCAACTAGATAAAAACAAATTAGAGAAAATCCACGATTTAGGCGTGCAAGAATTTGTGATCATCAACGATCTAGCGTTAGGGCATGACGCTTCCATTATCCATTCTTTTTTGGCCGATTATGAGTCTTTGAAATTACTCAAGCAAACCGAAAAAATTGATGATGAAAACGCTCTAGCGGCGATTCGTATCCATAAGGTTATGAAACCAGGCGATCCTGTTACGACTGAAGTGGCTAAGCAGTTTGTCAAAAAACTTTTCTTTGATCCAGAACGCTATGATTTGACCATGGTGGGGCGCATGAAAATGAATCACAAGTTAGGCTTGCATGTGCCTGATTACATTACGACTTTAACGCATGAAGATATTATCACTACCGTTAAATACCTCATGAAAATCAAAAACAATCAGGGCAAGATTGATGACAGGGACCACTTAGGCAATCGTAGGATCAGAGCGGTAGGGGAATTGTTGGCTAATGAATTGCATTCAGGCTTAGTGAAAATGCAAAAGACCATTAAAGACAAGCTCACTACCATGAGCGGGGCTTTTGATTCGCTCATGCCCCATGACTTGGTCAATTCTAAAATGATCACAAGCACCATCATGGAATTTTTCATGGGCGGTCAGCTCTCGCAATTCATGGATCAAACCAACCCTTTGAGTGAGGTTACGCACAAACGACGCCTTTCAGCGCTCGGTGAAGGGGGGTTGGTGAAAGATAGGGTAGGGTTTGAAGCTAGGGATGTGCACCCCACGCATTATGGCCGAATTTGTCCCATTGAGACCCCAGAAGGTCAAAATATCGGTTTGATCAACACCCTTTCCACTTTCACGAGAGTGAATGATTTAGGCTTTATTGAAGCCCCTTATAAAAAGGTTGTGGATGGCAAGGTAGTGGGCGAGACGATTTATTTGACCGCTATTCAAGAAGACAGCCACATCATCGCTCCTGCAAGCACCCCTATTGATGAAGAGGGTAATATTTTGGGCGATTTGATTGAAACGCGCGTGGAAGGCGAAATCGTTTTAAACGAAAAAAGCAAAGTTACCTTAATGGATTTAAGCTCTAGCATGCTAGTAGGGGTCGCCGCATCGCTCATTCCTTTCTTAGAACATGATGACGCCAACCGCGCTCTAATGGGGACTAACATGCAACGCCAAGCCGTGCCGTTATTAAGAAGCGACGCCCCCATTGTAGGCACAGGGATTGAAAAAATTATCGCTAGGGATTCTTGGGGAGCGATCAAGGCTAATCGCACAGGCGTTGTAGAAAAAATTGATTCTAAAAATATTTACATTTTAGGCGAAGGCAAAGAAGAGGCCTATATTGATGCGTATTCTTTGCAAAAAAACTTACGCACCAACCAAAACACCAGCTTCAATCAAGTCCCTATCGTTAAAGTGGGCGATAAAGTGGGAGCCGGGCAAATCATCGCTGATGGCCCTAGCATGGATAGAGGCGAGTTAGCGTTAGGGAAAAATGTGCGCGTGGCGTTCATGCCTTGGAATGGCTATAACTTTGAAGACGCCATCGTGGTGAGTGAGCGCATCACTAAAGATGATATTTTCACTTCCACCCACATTTATGAAAAAGAAGTGGATGCTAGAGAGCTTAAGCATGGCGTGGAAGAATTTACCGCTGATATCCCTGATGTGAAAGAAGAAGCGCTCGCTCATCTTGATGAAAGCGGGATCGTTAAAGTGGGCACTTATGTGAGCGCTGGCATGATTTTAGTGGGCAAGACTTCTCCTAAAGGCGAGATTAAAAGCACGCCTGAAGAGCGGCTCTTAAGGGCGATTTTTGGGGATAAAGCCGGGCATGTGGTCAATAAGAGTTTGTATTGCCCCCCCAGTTTGGAAGGCACGGTGATTGATGTGAAAGTCTTCACTAAAAAAGGCTATGAGAAAGACGCGCGGGTTTTGAGCGCGTATGAAGAAGAAAAAGCCAAGCTTGATATGGAGCATTTTGATCGCTTGACCATGCTCAATAGAGAAGAATTGTTGCGCGTTAGCTCGCTCCTTTCTCAAGCGATTTTAGAAGAGCCTTTCAGCCATAACGGCAAGGATTATAAAGAAGGCGATCAAATCCCTAAAGAAGAAATCGCTTCAATCAACCGCTTCACTTTGGCTAGTTTAGTCAAAAAGTATTCTAAAGAAGTGCAAAACCACTATGAAATCACTAAAAATAATTTCTTAGAGCAAAAGAAAGTTTTGGGTGAAGAGCATGAAGAAAAGCTCTCTATTTTAGAAAAAGATGATATTTTGCCTAATGGCGTGATCAAAAAAGTCAAGCTCTATATCGCTACAAAACGGAAGCTTAAGGTGGGCGATAAAATGGCAGGAAGGCATGGGAATAAAGGGATTGTGTCTAATATCGTGCCGGTTGCGGATATGCCTTATACCGCTGATGGCGAGCCTGTGGATATTGTCTTAAACCCTTTGGGCGTGCCAAGCCGCATGAACATCGGGCAGATTTTAGAAATGCATTTAGGCTTAGTGGGGAAAGAATTTGGGAAACAAATCGCTAGCATGCTAGAGGATAAAACCAAAGATTTCGCCAAAGAATTGCGCGCTAAAATGCTAGAAATCGCTAACGCCATTAATGAAAAAGACCCCTTGACAATCCATGTTCTTGAGAATTGTTCTGATGAAGAGCTTTTGGAATACGCCAAAGATTGGAGCAAGGGCGTTAAGATGGCTATCCCTGTGTTTGAAGGCATCTCGCAAGAAAAATTTTACAAGCTGTTTGAGTTAGCTAAGATCGCTATGGATGGCAAAATGGATCTGTATGATGGGCGCACAGGCGAGAAAATGAGGGAGCGCGTGAATGTGGGCTATATGTATATGATCAAACTCCACCACTTAGTGGATGAAAAAGTCCATGCCAGAAGCACAGGCCCTTATAGCCTAGTAACGCACCAGCCTGTTGGGGGTAAAGCGCTCTTTGGGGGTCAAAGGTTTGGGGAAATGGAAGTGTGGGCCTTGGAAGCTTATGGCGCAGCACACACTTTAAAAGAAATGCTTACCATTAAATCCGATGATATTAGGGGCAGAGAGAACGCTTATAGGGCTATCGCTAAAGGTGAGCAAGTGGGCGAGAGCGAAACCCCTGAGACTTTCTATGTCTTGACTAAAGAATTGCAATCGCTCGCTTTGGATATTAATATTTTTGGGGACGATGTGGATGAGGATGGAGCGCCTAAACCTATTGTCATTAAAGAAGATGACAGGCCTAAAGACTTTAGCTCTTTCCAGCTCACTCTAGCCAGCCCTGAAAAAATCCATTCTTGGAGTTATGGGGAAGTTAAAAAGCCAGAAACGATCAATTATCGCACCCTAAAACCCGAACGGGACGGCTTGTTTTGCATGAAAATCTTTGGCCCTACTAAAGATTATGAATGCTTGTGCGGTAAATACAAAAAGCCTCGCTTCAAAGACATTGGCACATGCGAAAAATGCGGCGTGGCGATCACGCATTCCAAAGTCAGGCGTTTTAGAATGGGGCATATTGAATTGGCCACTCCTGTAGCGCACATCTGGTATGTCAATTCCTTGCCTAGCCGTATCGGCACGCTTTTAGGTGTTAAGATGAAAGATTTAGAGCACGTGTTGTATTATGAAGCTTATATCGTCAAAGAGCCAGGTGAAGCCGCTTATGACAATGAAGGCGCTAAGCTTGTGATGAAATACGATATTTTGAATGAAGAGCAGTATCAAAATATCTCACGAAGATACGAAGACAGGGGCTTTGTAGCGCAAATGGGCGGCGAAGCGATCAAGGATTTGTTAGAAGAAATTGATTTGATCACCTTATTGCAGAGTTTGAAAGAAGAAGTGAAAGACACTAACTCTGATGCGAAAAAGAAAAAACTCATTAAGCGTTTGAAAGTGGTAGAAAGCTTTTTAAATTCCGGTAACAGGCCTGAATGGATGATGCTCACGGTTTTACCGGTATTGCCACCGGATTTAAGGCCTTTAGTCGCGCTAGATGGCGGGAAGTTTGCAGTCAGCGATGTGAATGAATTGTATCGTCGTGTCATCAATCGTAACCAACGCTTGAAACGCCTAATGGAGCTTGGGGCGCCAGAAATCATTGTGCGCAACGAAAAAAGGATGTTGCAAGAAGCCGTGGATGTGCTTTTTGATAACGGCCGCAGCACCAATGCGGTTAAAGGGGCTAACAAACGCCCTTTAAAATCGCTCAGCGAGATCATTAAAGGCAAGCAAGGGCGTTTCAGGCAAAACCTTTTAGGTAAGCGCGTGGATTTTTCAGGCAGAAGCGTGATTGTGGTTGGGCCTAATCTTAAAATGGATGAATGCGGGTTACCTAAAAACATGGCGTTAGAACTCTTCAAACCGCATTTGTTATCCAAGCTTGAAGAGAGAGGTTATGCCACCACGCTCAAACAAGCTAAACGCATGATTGAGCAAAAAAGTAATGAAGTGTGGGAGTGCTTGCAAGAAATCACAGAGGGGTATCCGGTGCTACTCAACCGCGCTCCTACCTTGCACAAGCAATCCATTCAAGCGTTCCATCCAAAGCTGATTGACGGCAAAGCGATCCAATTGCACCCGTTAGTGTGTTCAGCGTTTAACGCCGATTTTGACGGGGATCAAATGGCGGTGCATGTGCCTTTAAGCCAGGAAGCGATCGCTGAATGCAAGGTGCTGATGTTAAGCTCTATGAATATCCTTTTACCCGCTAGCGGTAAAGCCGTAGCCATTCCTAGCCAGGATATGGTTTTAGGGCTTTATTATCTTTCTTTAGAAAAGAGCGGGGTCAAGGGCGAGCATAAGCTTTTTTCTAGCGTGAATGAAATCATCACCGCTATTGACACGAAAGAATTAGACATCCACGCAAAGATTAGGGTTTTAGATCAAGGGAATATTATCGCTACGAGCGCAGGGCGCATGATCATCAAGTCTATTTTGCCTGATTTTATCCCTACGGATTTGTGGAACAGACCCATGAAGAAAAAAGATATTGGCGTGCTTGTGGATTATGTGCATAAAGTCGGTGGTATTGGCATTACCGCAACCTTTTTGGATCATTTGAAAATGCTTGGCTTTAGGTATGCGACTAAGGCTGGTATTTCTATCTCTATGGAAGATATTATCACGCCAAAAGACAAGCAAAAAATGGTGGAAAAAGCCAAAGTAGAGGTTAAAAAAATCCAGCAACAATACGATCAAGGGTTGCTCACTGACCAAGAGCGTTACAATAAGATCATTGACACTTGGACTGAAGTCAATGACAAAATGAGTAAAGAAATGATGAGTGCTATCGCAAAAGATAAAGAGGGCTTTAACTCTATTTATATGATGGCAGATAGCGGCGCAAGGGGGAGCGCGGCGCAAATCCGTCAGCTTTCAGCGATGAGGGGTCTTATGACAAAGCCGGATGGTAGTATCATTGAAACGCCTATTATTTCTAACTTTAAAGAGGGGTTGAATGTCTTAGAATACTTTAACTCCACGCATGGCGCTAGAAAGGGCTTAGCAGATACAGCGCTAAAAACCGCCAATGCGGGGTATTTGACAAGAAAGCTCATTGATGTTTCGCAAAATGTCAAGGTGGTGTCTGATGATTGCGGCACGCATGAAGGGATTGAAATCACGGATATTGCAGTAGGGAGTGAGCTGATTGAACCTTTAGAAGAGCGTATTTTTGGGCGCGTTTTATTAGAAGATGTGATCGATCCCATTACGAATGAAATCTTGCTTTATGCGGACACTTTGATTGATGAAGAGGGCGCTAAAAAGGTGGTTGAAGCTGGGATTAAATCCATTACGATCCGCACCCCAGTAACTTGTAAAGCGCCAAAGGGCGTGTGCGCGAAATGCTATGGCTTGAATTTAGGCGAAGGCAAGATGAGTTATCCAGGTGAAGCGGTGGGCGTGGTAGCCGCGCAATCTATTGGGGAGCCTGGAACGCAGCTCACTTTAAGGACTTTCCATGTGGGCGGGACAGCGAGCAGGAGTCAGGATGAGCGTGAAATCGTGGCGAGCAAAGAAGGTTTTGTGCGTTTTTATAACCTTAGGACTTACACGAACAAAGAGGGTAAAAACATTATCGCCAACCGCCGTAACGCTTCTATTTTAGTGGTAGAGCCTAAGATTAAAGCGCCTTTTGATGGGGAATTGCGCATTGAAACGGTTTATGAAGAAGTCGTTGTGAGCGTGAAAAATGGCGATCAAAAAGCTAAATTCGTTTTAAGAAGAAGCGATATTGTCAAACCAAGCGAATTAGCCGGTGTTGGCGGTAAGATTGAGGGGAAAGTGTATTTGCCTTATGCTAATGGGCATAAGGTGCATAAGGGGGGAAGTATCGCTGATATTATCCAAGAGGGCTGGAATGTGCCTAATCGCATCCCTTATGCGAGCGAATTGCTAGTCAAGGATAATGACCCTATCGCGCAAGATGTGTATGCCAAAGAAAAAGGCGTGATCAAATATTATGTTTTAGAGGCTAACCATTTAGAGCGCACCCATGGGATCAAGAAGGGCGATATGGTGAGCGAAAAAGGCTTGTTTGCGGTGGTAGCTGATGATAATGGTAGGGAAGCCGCTCGCCATTATATCGCTAGGGGTTCTGAGATCTTGATTGATGATAATAGTGAAGTGAGTGCTAATAGCGTGATTTCTAAACCCACGACTAACACTTTCAAAACGATTGCCACATGGGATCCTTACAACACCCCTATCATTGCGGACTTTAAAGGTAAGGTGAGTTTTGTGGATGTTATCGCAGGCGTTACGGTCGCTGAAAAAGAAGACGAAAATACTGGTATCACCAGTTTAGTGGTGAATGATTACATCCCAAGCGGATACAAACCAAGCTTGTTTTTAGAGGGGGCTAATGGAGAAGAAGTGCGTTATTTCCTAGAGCCAAAAACTTCCATCGCCATTAGCGATGGCTCTAGTGTGGAGCAGGCTGAAGTGTTAGCGAAAATCCCTAAAGCGACCGTTAAATCCAGGGATATTACTGGGGGTCTCCCGAGGGTTTCGGAATTGTTTGAAGCGAGAAAACCCAAGCCTAAAGATGTAGCGATCCTTTCTGAAGTTGATGGGATAGTGAGTTTTGGCAAACCCATTCGCAATAAAGACCACATCATCGTAACCTCTAAAGATGGCCGTTCTATGGATTATTTTGTGGATAAAGGCAAGCAAATTCTAGTGCATGCCGATGAATTTGTGCATGCAGGAGAGGCGATGACGGATGGAGTAATTTCAAGCCATGATATTTTAAGGATCAGCGGCGAAAAAGAGCTTTATAAATACATTGTGAGCGAAGTCCAGCAAGTGTATCGCAGGCAAGGGGTAAGCATTGCGGACAAACACATTGAAATCATTGTCTCTCAAATGTTAAGGCAAGTGCGCATCTTAGACAGCGGGGATAGCAAGTTTATTGAAGGGGATTTAGTCAGTAAAAAACTCTTCAAAGAAGAAAACGCTCGTGTGATCGCTTTAAAAGGCGAGCCAGCGATTGCTGAACCGGTGCTTTTAGGGATCACTAGAGCGGCTATTGGGAGCGATAGCATCATCTCAGCGGCCTCTTTCCAAGAAACGACTAAGGTTTTAACAGAAGCCAGTATTGCGATGAAAAAAGACTTTTTAGAGGATTTGAAAGAGAATGTGGTGTTGGGGAGGATGATCCCTGTGGGAACAGGCATGTATAAGAATAAAAAAATCGTGCTGAGAGCGCTTGAAGATGGCCCTAAATTTTGATATAAAAAATCGGTTAAGATTTTTAAAAGAAAAATTAGGGTAAAATGGGAGAACTTTTAGTTTTAAATTTTTAGAATAAGGAAAAATAGTGCCTACTATCAATCAGTTGATTAGAAAAGAAAGGAAAAAGGTGGTTAAAAAAACAAAATCACCTGCATTAGTGGAATGCCCTCAAAGAAGAGGGGTTTGTACTAGGGTTTATACGACTACCCCTAAAAAGCCTAACTCGGCTTTGAGAAAGGTCGCTAAGGTCCGTTTGACCAGTAAATTTGAAGTGATCAGTTATATCCCTGGTGAAGGGCATAACTTGCAAGAACACTCCATTGTGTTAGTGCGTGGGGGTAGGGTTAAGGATTTACCCGGTGTGAAATACCATATCGTTCGTGGCGCTTTAGACACTGCAGGGGTCAATAAAAGAACGGTTTCACGCTCTAAATACGGGACTAAAAAAGCTAAAGCAACCGACAAGAAAGCAACAGACAACAAGAAAAAATAAGAGGAAAATAAAAACATGAGAAGAAGAAAAGCACCCGTTAGGGAGGTTTTGGGCGATCCTGTTTATGGGAACAAAGTGGTTACTAAGTTTATCAATAAGATGATGTTCGACGGCAAGAAAAGCGTAGCGGAAAAAATCATCTACAAAGCTTTCAATAAGATTGAAGAAAAAAGCGGTGAAAAAGGGATTGAAGTGTTTGAAAAAGCCCTAGAAAGGGTGCGTCCTTTAGTGGAAGTGCGCAGCAGAAGAGTGGGTGGGGCTACCTATCAAGTGCCGGTAGAAGTGAGGGCGAGTCGCCAGCAGTCGCTATCTATCCGTTGGATTTTAGAAGCCACTAGAAAACGCAATGAAAGAATGATGGTGGATAGATTGGCTAACGAGCTTATGGATGCGGCTAACGATAAGGGTGCGGCTTTTAAGAAAAAAGAAGATGTGCATAAAATGGCAGAAGCGAATAAAGCGTTCGCGCACTATCGCTGGTAATTGGAGTTAGAATGGCTAGAAAAACCCCATTAAACAGGATCAGAAATATCGGTATCGCCGCTCACATTGATGCCGGGAAAACCACCACTTCTGAAAGGATTTTATTCTACACAGGCGTGAGCCATAAGATTGGCGAAGTGCATGACGGTGCGGCGACAATGGACTGGATGGAGCAAGAAAAAGAAAGAGGGATCACTATCACTTCTGCGGCAACGACTTGTTTTTGGAAGGATCACCAAATCAATTTGATTGACACCCCAGGGCATGTGGATTTCACTATTGAAGTAGAACGATCCATGCGCGTGCTAGATGGTGCGGTTTCGGTGTTTTGCTCGGTTGGGGGCGTGCAACCTCAAAGCGAGACCGTGTGGCGTCAAGCGAATAAATACGGCGTGCCTAGGATTGTTTTTGTCAATAAAATGGATAGGATTGGGGCGAATTTCTATAATGTAGAAAACCAGATTAAGCAACGCTTGAAAGCCAATCCTGTGCCTATTAATATCCCTATTGGGGCTGAAGACACTTTCATTGGTGTGATTGATTTAGTCCAAATGAAAGCGATTGTTTGGAATAATGAAACCATGGGGGCCAAATACGATGTGGAAGAAATCCCTAGCGATTTGTTAGAAAAGGCTAAACAATACCGAGAAAAGCTTGTAGAAGCCGTAGCCGAGCAAGATGAAGCCTTGATGGAAAAGTATTTAGGCGGTGAAGAATTGAGTATTGAAGAAATCAAAAAAGGCATTAAAACAGGTTGTTTGAACATGAGCCTTATCCCTATGCTTTGTGGTTCTTCTTTTAAAAATAAAGGCGTGCAGACTTTATTAGACGCAGTTATTGATTACTTGCCAGCGCCTACGGAGGTTGTGGATATTAAGGGGATTGATCCAAAAACTGAAGAAGAGGTTTTTGTGAAATCCAGCGATGATGGCGAGTTTGCCGGTTTGGCGTTTAAAATCATGACGGATCCTTTTGTGGGCCAACTCACTTTTGTGCGCGTGTATCGTGGCAAGCTAGAATCCGGTAGCTATGTGTATAACTCCACCAAAGACAAGAAAGAGCGCGTGGGGAGACTGCTTAAAATGCATTCCAATAAGAGGGAAGACATTAAAGAAGTTTATGCGGGTGAGATTTGCGCGTTTGTGGGCTTAAAAGACACGCTGACTGGGGACACGCTTTGCGATGAAAAAAATGCGGTTGTTCTAGAGAGAATGGAATTTCCTGAGCCGGTCATTCACATCGCTGTGGAGCCTAAAACGAAAGCAGACCAAGAAAAAATGGGCGTAGCGTTAGGCAAGCTCGCTGAAGAAGATCCAAGTTTTAGGGTGATGACTCAAGAAGAAACCGGGCAAACCCTCATCGGTGGTATGGGTGAATTGCACCTAGAAATCATCGTGGATAGGTTGAAGAGAGAATTTAAGGTGGAAGCTGAAATCGGTCAGCCACAAGTCGCCTTTAGAGAAACTATCCGCTCAAGCGTGAGCAAAGAGCATAAATACGCTAAGCAAAGCGGTGGTCGTGGGCAATACGGGCATGTGTTTATCAAGCTTGAGCCTAAAGAGCCTGGCAGTGGGTATGAATTTGTGAATGAAATTTCTGGGGGCGTGATCCCTAAAGAATATATCCCTGCGGTGGATAAGGGTATCCAAGAAGCGATGCAAAATGGCGTTTTGGCAGGCTATCCGGTGGTGGATTTTAAAGTTACCCTTTATGATGGGAGCTACCATGATGTGGATTCTTCAGAAATGGCGTTTAAAATCGCTGGCTCTATGGCGTTTAAAGAAGCGAGTCGCGCGGCTAACCCGGTTTTACTAGAGCCTATGATGAAAGTGGAAGTGGAAGTCCCTGAAGAATACATGGGCGATGTGATTGGCGATTTGAATAGAAGAAGAGGGCAAATCAATTCTATGGATGACCGATTAGGCTTGAAAATCGTGAACGCTTTTGTGCCGTTGGTGGAAATGTTTGGTTATTCTACGGATTTACGATCAGCCACTCAAGGGCGTGGGACTTACTCCATGGAGTTTGATCATTATGGCGAAGTGCCTAGCAATATCGCTAAGGAAATTGTAGAAAAGCGTAAGGGCTGATTTAATTATAACGCTCTCTTATTTTTAGGGGGTGTTATAGGTGCTGTTTAAATTTTTTCTCTTTTGGATTTAAAAAGGCTTTTTGAGTGTTTTTATCCCTTTTTATCTCTCTCTAATTACCTTTTTTGCTATAAGATTGATTTTTGGCTCTATGTCTTGTCAAATAGGGGTAACTAAAACTTTTTGATTTTTAAAAATGGGGTTTTGGTTGCTTTGTTTTATAGTAAAATTTATTTTCTTAAGTTTATTTAAGACTTATTTTTTAGGGGATAGGGGGTGTTTTGAAATAACTTTTCCCCTTAACACCCACAAGATCGCATTACAAGAAATTCCGCTTGACTCATAACAAGCTCTTTTGTATTCAATCTTAAAAAACGCTTTTTGGTATTTTTCAAATTTTTATAATCAATTTTTTATTAAAACAAAGCCTTGTTAAAATGCCTTAAAAAGTTTGTTAGGGGGATAAAAACACACTGACAAACAGAAAATAACGCTCAATCTCTTTTAAAAGAGCCAATGCATCTCTTTTAAAAGAGCCAATGCAATTATAAATACCCAATACTTTTATTGATTCACCATTTCATTGATTCTTTCAGGGTAGCGGGCCCCTTCTATTTTGATTGCAGTCAATTCTTTTTGGAAAATCTCCAATTCTTTTTGACTCCAAGAAACCTGCAAAGCCCCTATATTTTCTATGAGCCTGGATTCTTTGGTGGTGCCAAAGAGAGGGACAATGATTTTTTGCGTGTGCAAAATCCATGAGAGAGCCAGTTGGGCTGGTGTAACGCCTTTAGCGTGTGCATGATCTTGGATTAATTCCACCAAGGCGTAATTTTTGGCTAGATTTTCTTGATTAAACCTAGGACAAACGCTTCTAAAATCCTCACTAGCGAAGGTGGCATTTTTTTCAAATTTCGCACCTAAAAACCCCTTACCCAAAGGCGAAAAAGCGACAAAGCCAATTTTTTCTTTTTCTAAAAAACCTAAAATCTCTTTTTCAGGTTCGCGCCACCACAAGGAATATTCGCTCTGCAACGCGCTTAAAGGGCAAATTTGATGGGCTTTTTGGATGCTAGATAACCCTGCCTCACTCATCCCCCAAGCTTTAATTTTTCCTTCTTTAATAAGAGCTTGCATAACTTCTGCCACTTCTTCTATGGGCGTGTTAGTATCCATGCGGTGTTGGTAGTATAAATCAATGCATTCTACTTTTAAGCGTTTCAAACTCCCTTCAATGGCGCTCTTAATGCGGTTAGGACTGGAGTCTAAAAACATGGTTGCGTATTTGTCATTAGGATCTGCGTAGTAAATCCCAAACTTGCTCGCTACCACAACCTTGTCTTTAAAAGGCTTGATCGCTTCGCCTAAAAGCTTTTCATTATCTTCCCCATAAGCCTCTGCAGTGTCAAAAAAGTTAATACCCAATTCCAAAGCCTTATGGATAAGTTTAACCATCTGCTTTTTATCATGGACTTCCCCATACCCATAAGTCATGCCCATGCACCCTAGAGCTAATGCGCTCACTTTTAAAGGGCCTAAATGACGCTGTTGCATACAAACTCCTTGATTTCATATTGTTTTTTGTTTTTTTAGTATGACCGCAATCTTAATTTTTGTCAAACTTTCTAAAACCAAAGATAATTTATCAAGTTTTTTGTATTGTAGTTTTTTTAAGGCAGCAAAACCACCAAACCAATCAAAAATTTGATTGGTTTCTATTCGTTTACTTTTGAGAAATATAATTCTCTCGCTTTTAAGATCATCACAAGGAGTTTTCGTATGAAAAAGCAAATCTTGACAGGTGTTTTATTATCAGTTTTGGCAGTGAGTTCTGCATACGCTCACAAAGATAAAAAAGACGCCAAAAAACCTGAGTTAAGCTCTCAATTAGTGGCTCACAAAGATAAAAAAGACGCCAAAAAACCTGAGTTAAGCTCTCAATTAGTGGCTCACAAAGATAAAAAAGACGCCAAAAAACCTGAGTTAAGCTCTCAATTAGTGGCTCACAAAGATAAAAAAGACGCCAAAAAACCTAAAAACTCAGTGGCCTAATGGCTTTGACTCTAAAAAAGCGTTTTTAAAAACGCTTTTTTGGATATTATCCTATAATTTCCTACCATTTTTTAAAACCCTTGGTGGGATTTGTCGCTCTTCTCACGCTTTCAAAAATAAAATTTAAATCTTTTATAATACACAGAGTTTTATCAATATAGTTGCGTTTTTAAAAAAAGCCCATGAAGGGCGTTTAAGACTCTTCTAAAAGAGTGTGAGCGGCTTTTAAGACTTCAAGGGGCGTGATAGATCGCATGCACAAATGGTTTTTTTCATTCTTTAAAGGGCAAACTCGCTTTTTACAAGGTGCACAGCTTAAATGGTGGTTCAACACAATCGTTTTTTGAGCTTTATAGGGGCGAGTCTCTTTTTCATCAGTGGGGCCAAAAAGAGCGATTAAGGGGGTTTGTGCGCTAGCAGCCACATGCATGGGACCGCTATCGTTAGTGATGAATAAATCTAAAACAGCGATGCGTTGTATCAATTCTTCAATGCTGGTTTTCCCGCACAGATTGTAAGCGTTGTGGGATAATAAGGGGTTTTTTAACAAGCCTTTGATGAGTTTTAAAATTTCTTCAGAAACGACAGCGTCTTCTTTAGCCCCAAAAAAATAAATTTCATGCCCTTTTTCTAACAAAGCAACCGCAACTTCAGCGTAATAAGAAGCTGGCCATCTTTTAGCGCTCCCATAGCTTGCGCTAGGGTTAAAGCCGATTTTTTTAGGGGTGTTTGGGGTGTGAGTGGGGAGGTTAAAGGCTAATTTTAAGGGTAAAACGCTTTTTTGATCCAATTCTTTTTCTAAAAATTGCGAAAACAAAAAGCAATACTTTTCCACTTGGTGATACTCTTTAGGGGCAGTAGTTATCGCATGGCTGAGAAACAAAGAACGGAAAAATTGGGCAAAACCGATGCGAATAGGCGTTTTTGTCGCATAGAGCAAAAAAGCGGAATAGAAATGGTTGTTTAAAGTGATCGCTATATCGCAACGCCCTATTTTTTGAGCGAGTTTGTGAGTGGCTAGCAGCCTGAAAAAGGATTTTTTGGTGTCATCTATAAAAACGGCTTCTATTTTTTCATCTTTTTTGAAAAGTTCGCAAGTGATTTGTGGACCCACTAAGATAAAATGCGCGTTAGGGTAGTGGTGTTTAAGGGTGTAAAAAAGCGAGCTTGCCATTACCCCATCGCCTAACCAATTAGGCAAACGCAATAAAATACGCATGCGTTTGGGCGCATTTACGCTCATCAATAGCCCTTTTTTAAAGATTTTAAGCTAAAATTTTAGCATACAAATACAAGGAAATGGAATGATTACCCCTAAAGTGTTGAGCGGGTTTAAAGACCGCTTGCCTAAAGATGCGATACAAAAAGCCCAGTTGCTCGCTAAAGTTTCAGTCGTGTTTCAAAGTTTTGGTTTTGTGCCGATTGAAACCCCTCATTTGGAATACGCTGAAGCGCTACTACCTGATGCGAGCAGTGATATTCAAAAAGAGATTTATCGTTTTAAAGACCATGGGGATAGGGATGTGGCTTTAAGGTTTGATTTGACCGTGCCATTAGCCCGCTTTGTTTCTTTGCACCACCAAATATTAGGCATGCCCTTTAAACGCTACGCTATAGGCAATGTCTTTAGGGGTGAAAGGGCGCAAAAAGGGCGTTATAGGGAATTTACGCAATGCGATTTTGATTTTATAGGGAGCGAGAGTTTGGTGTGCGATGCTGAGATCATTCAAGTGATTATCGCTTCCTTAAAAGCTTTGGATTTAGAAGATTTTTGCGTCTCTATCAACCACAGAAAAATTTTGAACGGGATATGCGAATATTTTGGGATCTCTCAAGTGAATGAAGTGTTGCGCATTGTGGATAAATTGGAAAAAATTGGCTTGGATGGGGTTGAAGAAGAATTAAAAAAAGAGTGCGATTTGAATTCAAACACTATTAAAGAGCTTTTAGAATTAATTCAAATCCAACAAAACGATTTAAGTCATGCGGAATTTTTTGAAAAAATTGCTTATTTGAAAGGCTATAATGAAAATCTGAAAAAGGGCATACAGGATTTAGAAAGGCTATACCAGTTGCTAGGGGATTTGCAAATTTCTCAAAACCTGTATAAAATTGATTTTTCTATCGCTAGGGGATTAGGGTATTATACAGGGATTGTGTATGAAACCACGCTTAATGGCATGAAGTCTTTAGGGAGCGTGTGTTCAGGGGGTCGTTACGATCATTTGACTCAAAATTTTTCTAAAGAGAATTTACAAGGGGTGGGGGCTTCTATTGGGATTGATCGATTGATTGTGGCTTTGAGTGAAATGCAATTACTAGATGAGCGCTCCACCCAAGCTAAAGTCTTAATCGCTTGCATGCATGAAGAGTATTTTTCTTATGCAAACCGCTTGGCGGAGTCTTTAAGGCAAAGCGGGATTTTTAGCGAAGTCTATCCAGAAGCTCAAAAAATCAAAAAACCCTTTTCTTATGCTAACCATAAAGGGCATGAGTTCGTGGCTGTCATTGGCGAAGAAGAATTTAAAAGCGAAACCTTAAGCCTGAAAAACATGCATTCAGGCATGCAGTTGAATTGCTTGAGTTTTTTAAAAGCCCTTGAAATCATTGGAGAAAACGATGAAGACTTATAATGTCGCTATTGTTGGGGCTAGTGGGGCGGTAGGCCAAGAGCTGATTAAGGGTTTAGAAAATTCTTCTTTCCCGATTAAAAAATTTGTCCCGCTCGCTAGCGCTAGGAGTGCCGGTAAAAAGATTAAAGCTTTCAATAAAGACTATGAAATTTTAGAAACCACGCATGAAATTTTTGAAAAAGAAAAAATAGACATCGCCTTTTTTAGCGCTGGGGGGAGCGTGAGCGAAGAATTTGCCACAAGCGCTTCAAAAACGGCCTTAGTGGTTGATAACACGAGCTTTTTTAGATTGGATAAAAAAGTGCCTTTAGTCGTTCCTGAAATCAACGCTAAAGAAATTTTTAACGCTTCCTTGAATATCATCGCTAACCCTAATTGCTCTACCATTCAAATGACGCAAATCTTAAACCCCCTACACCTTCATTTTAAGATAAAAAGCGTTATTGTTAGCACCTATCAAGCTGTGAGTGGGGCAGGGAATAAGGGCATAGAGAGTTTAAAAAATGAGTTAAAAACCGCTTTAGAATGTTTGGAAAAAGACCCCGCTATTGATTTAAACCAAGTCTTGCAAGCCGGGGCTTTCGCTTATCCGATCGCTTTCAATGCGATCGCTCATATTGATGTTTTTAAGGAGAATGGCTACACGAAAGAAGAGTTAAAAATGGTGCATGAAACCCATAAAATCATGGGCGTGGATTTCCCTATTAGTGCGACTTGCGTGCGCGTGCCGGTATTGAGGAGTCATAGCGAGAGTTTGAGTATCGCTTTTGAAAAAGAATTCGATCTCAAAGAAGTCTATGAAGTTTTAAAAAACGCCCCTAGCGTGGTTGTTTGCGATGATCCTAGCCATAATCTTTATCCCACGCCCCTAAAAGCGAGCCACACGGATAGCGTCTTTATTGGGCGCTTGAGGAAGGATTTGTTTGATAAGAAAACTTTGCATGGCTTTTGCGTGGCGGATCAATTAAGAGTGGGGGCAGCCACCAACGCGCTCAAAATCGCTCTGCATTACATTAAGAACGCTTGAGTTTATTCAAAGATAACAAAGATGAATGTGCATGCGCTTGAATTAAGGATAAGGATCAATCTAACCCAATCTCTCAAAAAGAGCTTTAAGTTACTAGGCTTGTGATGTTAAACAAGGGTGTAATTGAATTTCTCAAGGCTTGATTGAGAGAAATGCTAGTATTTGGTAGGTCAAAAGGAGTATAAAGGCTTACACTCAAGCAGAGAGTGAATGTTTAACTAGCGAGTTATTGCCTATTATTCCATTTAAAAGGGTGTGAGTTTAAGGTATAAGGGAAACTTGTATCAAGTTTTGTTGGAATGGATTAGAAAAATCTGATTGGATTGACCCTCACAATTTTTCAAACCAATTGTTTAATAGCGATTAAATATGGCTATATACACTACAATAATAAGATTTTGAAAAGTGAGATTGTTTTTTGAAAGGATTTAAATGCCTATTATAAGGGTTTTAGTAATGCTTGCAACAATGATGATGAAATTAGTAAAAACGGCAAAAGAAAAGAAAGTTTTTAAGAATGTGGGAGTGTCTATAATGGGGATTGCTTTTTGGGAAGCGATAAAAGACTCGATAAAAAACAAATTAAAAAAAGCAATTGGATATGCGGGAATGTTAAGACTGCGGATGATTATTTAAAAACGCATCCTAACTCATGGTTTAATTCAGCAATAGGTGTAACAGCTTTAACAGCCATGCTTATGAATGTGTGTTTTGCTGATGACCAATCCAAAAAGGAAGTGGCTGAAACTCAAAAGGAAGCTGAAAATGCTAGGGATAGAGCGAACAAGAGTGGGATAGAACTGGAACAAGAAAAACAAAAGACAATTAATACACAGAAAGATTTCATTAAATACGCAGAACAAAATTGCCAAGAAAAACATAATCAATTCTTTATTAAAAAAGCAGGAATTAAGGGTGGTGCTATAGAAGTAGAAGCTGAATGCAAAACCCCTAAACCCACAAAAACCAATCAAACCCCTATCCAGCCAAAACACCTTCCAAACTCTAAACAACCCCGCTCTCAAAGAGGATCAAAAGCGCAAGAGCTTATAGCTTATTTGCAAAAAGAGCTAGAATCTCTGCCCTATTCACAAAAAGCTATCGCTAAACAAGTGGATTTTTATAAACCAAGTTCTATCGCTTATTTAGAATTAGACCCTAGAGATTTTAACGTTGCAGAAGAATGGCAAAAAGAAAATCTAAAAATACGCTCTAAAGCTCAAGCTAAAATGCTTGAAATGAGGGATTTAAAACCAGACCCACAAGCCCACCTTTCAACCTCTCAAAGCCTTTTGCTCGTTCAAAAAATATTTGCTGATGTTAGTAAAGAAATAAAAGTAGTTGCTAATACCGAGAAAAAAGTAGAAAAAGCGGGTTATGGTTATAGTAAAAGGATGTAGGTATAAGAAAACACCATAAAATCGTTTTTAGCTTATTTATGGTATTTTAAAGACTCTATATCACCCAATTAGAACAGAGCCTTTTTTAAACTCCTTAGTAGGAATCCCAATCGTCTTTAGCGTTTGAGCGTTTCACAAAATACAAGCGGTTGCAATTTTTAGCGGTGTTTCATGAAGAATGATTTTATACCTCTCTTTATAAAGAGAGGGTTTTCATTTTAGCGGATCTTTAGTGGGTCTCAGCTGAGCTTTTAATGATCACGGTGTTGTAGTCAGGTTGGACGGGGCGTTGGTTAGGCGAATTTTTCATGCGTTTTTTGATTTCAGCCAATTGTTTGGCAGAGACTTCCAAAGGCTCTTCTATGACAAACCATGCCACCCCTTCTGTGCAAGGAGGAGCGGTGAGAGAGCCGTTAAAATGGTAGTAATTGATGCTTTTAGGCAAGAAAGCGTCTAAAGCCACCTCTTTAAAATTTTGCTTCTTTTGAATGCCTTCTAAAATAGGATCAAGGTTGGGGTTTTCTTTCCCTTCTTCAAACCCAATCGCTAAGACTAATAAGCGCCCTTTAGCGTCTTTATGCACGAAATGCGCGCTCAAAGGCCTGGTTTTATTATTGATTAAAAACTCCATAGGGGCGTGGAAATGCACATTATCCAACACATAGTCATGCCCTCTATAATTGATGTGGTTAGTCGGCTCAAACGAAGCTTTTAAAGTGTGGTGGGTGAAAAAGACCGCTTTAGGTTTAGAAGCGGCGTATTTGAATTGCAAATCGGCTTTATCTTGCGTGTGGTAGTAATGCTCAATGTTAATGGGCGATTGGCTTTTACCGCTTTTGCACACTTCAAAATCTTTGTGCAATTTGTCCCAGCGGTGCGGGCCATTTTCTTTATTTTTATAATCCCATTTGGTGTTTTCAGCGCCTATAAGAGAAGTGGCTAACGCTAAAGCGATCAGAAAAGTTTTTTTCATTTTAATTATCCTTTATTCTAAAATTCTAAAATATTAAAAAGCAATGGGTTAATTCTAGCGCTTAATCAATAATGACCGCAGTTACAAAAAATAGATTGGTTAAAAGTTGGAAATGATTTTAAATTCTGTTTTATATGGTAACAACTCCATTAAATTAATGCACCTATGGAGCGGAAATATTTGTTTTAACCACCCCCCAATTTACAAGCGGTTAAAATTTTTGTTTTATACTCCAAGTTTTCAAACGGAATAAAATTTAACCCCTTAAGATTTAAATGATGATAACCAAACAATCGTATCAAAAGTTCGCCTTAATGCGGGTTTTTGTGTTTTCGCTTTCGGCGTTTATTTTTAACACCACGGAGTTTGTCCCTGTCGCGCTCTTATCAGATATTGCGAAAAGCTTTGAAATGGAGAGCGCAACAGTGGGGCTTATGATCACTGCTTATGCATGGGTGGTGTCTCTTGGCTCATTGCCCTTGATGCTGCTTAGCGCTAAAATTGAAAGGAAACGCTTATTGCTTTTTCTTTTCGCCCTTTTTATTGCTAGCCATATCCTTTCAGCGTTAGCGTGGAATTTTTGGGTGCTACTCCTTTCTCGTATGGGTATCGCTTTTGCCCACTCTATTTTTTGGTCCATCACGGCTTCTTTAGTCATTCGTGTCGCACCAAGAAATAAAAAACAGCAAGCCTTAGGGTTATTAGCGCTAGGGAGTTCGTTAGCGATGATTTTAGGGTTGCCGCTTGGGAGGATCATTGGGCAAATTTTGGATTGGCGCTCTACTTTTGGCGTGATCGGGGGCGTTGCGACTCTTATAATGTTGCTGATGTGGAAATTGCTCCCGCATCTACCGAGTAGAAACGCCGGCACGCTCGCAAGTGTCCCTATATTGATGAAACGGCCGCTTTTAGTGGGGATTTATGTGCTTGTGATCATGGTTATCTCTGGGCATTTCACCACTTATAGCTATATTGAGCCTTTTATCCTTCAAATCAGCCAATTTTCTCCTGACATTACGACGCTAATGTTGTTTGTGTTTGGGTTAGCAGGCGTGGTGGGGAGTTTTTTATTCGGCCGTTTGTATGCAAAAAATTCAAGAAAATTTATCGCTTTTGCAATGGTTTTAGTCATTTGCCCGCAACTCTTGCTTTTTGTGTTTAAAAATTCAGAGTGGGTGGTTTTCTTGCAAATTTTCTTATGGGGGTTGGGATCACTTCGCTTACGATTTCCTTGCAAATGAGGGTGTTACAGCTCGCGCCAGATGCCACGGATGTCGCGAGCGCGATTTTTTCGGGGAGCTATAATGTGGGGATTGGATCAGGAGCGCTGTTTGGCAGTATTGTGATCCACCAATTAGGGCTAGGGTATATTGGCTTTGTGGGTGGGGCTTTAGGGTTGTTGGCGCTGTTTTGGCTTAGATTCATTACGATAAAGTTTAAAAAAACATAAAGAGCGTTAAAAGGATTAGCCCAATATAAGGAAAATCCCTTTCGCGCTAAAAACCATTTTTAAAATTTAGTGATACGGCTTGAATCCAACCGCGCTAACGGATAGATTGTCTCTCTTTTTATGTTAAAATAGAAAAATTTGTCATAAATTTTAAGCGGTGTGTGGTTTAAATGCTCAAAAAAAAGATTGATTTGCATAAAGATTCGATAAGAAAGCTCTTTTTTTATTATTTTATCCCTTTAGCTTTTTCTATGATTTCACTTTCCACTTATTCTATGATAGATGGCATGTTTGTGGGCAAGAAACTGGGTAAAGAAGCGATCGCTGCGGTCAATATCGCATGGCCTATTTTTCCAGGGCTTATTGCGTATGAATTGCTTTTTGGTTTTGGGGCAGCGAGTATTGTGGGGTATTTTTTGGGTCAAAATAAAACCCATAGGGCTAGGCTTGTGTTTAGCAGCGTGTTTTATTTTGTCGCTATAAGCGCCTTTATTTTGAGCATGGCGTTATTGCCTTTTAGCGAAACTATCGCGCGTTTTTTTGGGAGCAATGACGCTTTATTGAGCATGTCCAAACGCTACATTGAAATCATTTTAATGGGCGCGGTTTTTATGGTTTTGCACCCTTTAGCGGATGTTTTTGTGGTGAATGACAAACGCCCCATTTTAGCGATGGTAGCGATGCTGATTGGCTCGTTAGCGAATATCTTTTTCAACTATTGGTTTATTTTTGTTTTGGAAGTGGGGGTTCAAGGCAGCGCGATAGCCACCGTGATAGGGCATGCGATAGGGGTTTTAGTCTTAATGCAGCATTTTTGGTTTAAAAAAGGGCAATTGTATTTTATCAAACGATTTTCTTTATCTTCAGTCATTTCTTCAGCTAAAAGCGGCGTGCCTCAAAGCACGGCAGAATTTAGCGCTTCTATTATGATTTTATTGTTTAATACTGCTATCATGCACACGGCTGGGGAAAGGTTTGTGAGCATGTATGGGATCGTTATGTATAATGCGATTATCTTTTTTACGACTTTGTTTGCGATTTCTCAAGGCATCCAACCGATCGCGAGCTTTAGCTATGGGGCTAGAAATTTAGAGCGCGTGAAAGAGGTGTTTGTTTTTGGTTTGAAAGCGGCGTTTTGTATAGGGGTTGTTTTCTATGGCGTTTATTATTTCTTAGATGAATTTTTAATCAAGCTTTATTTGCAGCCAAGCGAACAAGACCCCCTTTTTATGCAAGAGACTAAAAGAGCGATGAATATTTATTATGTGGGCTATGTTTTTTTAGGCATGACTTTGTTGTGCGCGGTGTTTTTCCAATCTATTCAACGCACTAAAAGTTCGTTTATCATCACCCTTTCGCACACGCTGGGGTTTATCGTTATTTTATTGCCGATTTTAAGTCATTTCTATGGGATTAATGGCGTTTGGGTAACTTACCCTATTGCTCAATTTTTAGCGTTTTTAGTAGCGTTAGGGGTAACTTATTACGAAATCAAAAAAGGGGTTTTTACCACTTATAAAGAGAAAAGCCCTATCGCTTTGAAAACTTAACCAATAAATAAGGTAAAATTAAGACATGCATGCAGAATTTTTCACTTTCGCGCTCATTATGCTTTTAATCGTAATAGCTCCCTATATGTCTAGAATCTCTCGTTTGCCCATCACGGTCGTGGAGATTTTATTTGGATCTGTTGGGGCGTATGTGGGTTTTATTGAGCCTACTAAGGGCTTTGAAATCATGTCCGAAATTGGCTTTTTATTTTTAATGTTTTTATGCGGTTTGGAAGTGGAGATTTATTTGTTTAAAAAATTAGGGGTTTCTCTTTTAAAACGCATTTTTGCTTATCTGTTGATTTTATACACGCTTTCATTCATCCTCACTTTTAGCCTTAATTTAGAGCCTATTTTTATGGTGATTTTCCCTATTATCAGTTTGGGCATGATCATGACTTTAGTCAAAGATTATCGTAAAGAGATTTTGTGGCTTGATTTGGTTTTGAAAGTGGGCGTTATTGGGGAATTGTTAAGCATTTTTGGTTTGGTGGTCGTGGATGGGGTGTATTCGCATGGTTTGGGCATGGATTTGATTAAAGATTTAGGCATTCTCATTGTTTTTTTAATCTTAATTATCGTGGCGTTTCAAATCTTTAAGACTTTGTTTTGGTGGTTCCCGCATTTAAAGCTTTTTGTGATGCCTAAAAGCAGTCAGTTCAACCAAGATGTGCGTTTTTCGCTCATGCTCTTTTTTTCACTGGTTGCGATCGTGGTGTGGCTCAAAATAGAAATGGTTTTAGGGGCGTTTTTGGCGGGGTTAGTCGTTTCTACTTTTTTCCCTCATAAATCAGAGCTGATCCACAAGCTCAATGATGTGGGTTTTGGGTTTTTTGTGCCTTTGTTTTTCATCCATGTAGGCTCTACTTTAGACTTAAAATTAGTGTTTTTAAACCCGCATTTGATCCTTCAAGGGATATTGATTGTCATAGCGATGTTGAGTTTGCACTTGATCACTTCAACCTTATTGTGGCGCAAATACTTTAAAGAAGCCAAGCATTTATTTTCATTCGCCTTAGGGGCTTCTATGCCTTTAACTTTTTTAGTAACCACCGCAGCAGTGGGTTTAAAAGCGCAAGCGATCTCGCAAAACACCTACTACGCATTGCTTATGGCGGCTATTTTTGAAGGGGTATTATTCACGATTGCGATCAAAATACTCAACAAAAAAGCTTAAATGAAAGCTTAAGCGTCTAAATATTTAGAATCGCTAAAGCTGTTCGCTTGAACATTGTTGAATGCGTTTTCTAAGCTGTCAAAGAAACGAGGGTGCAAGTTTTGCATTTCTTTTAAGAAATTTTTGGTGGCTAATCGCGCGATAGGGGGCTTATCAGAGGTGGGCTGTTTGGCCGGGCAATTGCAATCAGGAGCAACCGGAATATTTTGAGAAGTGACAAAATGAATGCTGCTGGCTTCTCGCACTTTAATCAAAGGGCGGATCACCAACAAGCCGTTTTCAGCCCTATAAATGGGGGGCATGCTCCTTAAACTCCCGTTATAAGTGAAATTCATAAAAAAGCTCTCCACCGCATCGTCTAAATGGTGCGCGATAGCGACTTTATTATAGCCTTCTTCTAAAGCTTTAGAATACAAAGTCCCTCTCCTCAAACGAGAACAAAACGAACAAAACGAGCTTTTTTCACGGCGTTTTTCGTTGATCGTGGCAGCGATTTGGGTGTAAATGATCTCATGCTCAATACCTTGCTCTTGGCACAAATCGCTCAACCATTTTAAATCTTCACCCAAACCATAATGCACGGTAACCGCTTTAAAATCAAATTTGAAAGGGGCATGTTTTTGCATCCTGGCTAAGATGCAAGCGAGCATGATAGAATCCTTGCCCCCACTCAATCCTAATAAGATTTTATCGCCTTCTTCTATGAGTTTGTAAGTGGCGTTGGTCTTGCCTACAATGTGCAAGACTTTTTTAGAAATTTCATAGGCCATTTTTGATCCTTAATTGTTTTATTTTCTAAAGTTTTGCGCTAAGCGAATGATTTCTTCTTCGCTAATGTGATCGGAATTATATTTCACAATAATGATTTCTTCGCTAATATTGACATACCATTCAATGATTTTATCCCCTAAAGTTTCAAATTGTTCCTCATTATAAGCGTCTAAGGGGAAATAGACATTTTTTTGCTTGGAAGGGTTGTGGAGTAAAAAGAGCGATAGTCCCCAAATAAGCCCTAAAGCTACAACGATTAAGCTTGTGTTAGAAACGCCTAAATGATGATAGCTCAACCCCCCGCTCACGCCCCCAACAAAGCTCCCTAAATAGCCAAAAGTAGTGAATTGCCCTAAAACCTTGCCTTTTTCGTTTGCTTTAGCGAATTTAGACGCTAAAGATTGCATGATAGGCTCTAAGGTAGCAAAGCCAATAAAGAAAAACGCCACCCCAACAATAAAAAGCCATAAATATTTCCCTAAAAAGCTAGAGTCGGCTAAAAACAAGCACAAATAACTCACAATAAACAACAACACGCCAGAAAGCATCACCCCTTTAGGCTTATTGTATTTTTCAGCCATAACGCTCGCTACTCCCATGCTTAAAACCCCTAATAAGGCTCCAGGCACATACACCAAGATCAAAAAGCTTTCATCTTTATGAAATTCATTCACTAAGGCTAAAGGGATCAGCACAAAAATAAGCGTCATGAACGCTTTTTCAAAAAAAGAGCTTAGATACAAAAGATACAAGGCTTTAGAGTTGGGTTGGTAAGCTTTTATGTTTTTGATCTGGTAAGAAATTTTAGGGGCGTCTTTGACTTTTAAAAGCATTAACAAACTCAATAAAGTTAAGATCGCAGTGAGCAAGAAGAGCCATTTTGCCCCCCCAAAAAACGCCACAACCCCAGGGCCAATCGCCATGCTTATAGTGAAGCTAATGAAAATAAACGCCCCCATGATCGCCATGGCTTTGGTGCGCTCTTCTTCTTTCACTTCATCAGCCACCATCGCGCTAATAACCCCCCTAAAGCCCCCATGCCTTGAATGAAGCGCCCGATAACGAGCGTAATAATATCATTCGCTATAAAGCACACTAACGATCCAACCAAAAACAACAACAAGCACACCATAACCACCACTTTACGGCCTATTTTATCGCTAAGAATGCCCATGGGGGTTTGAAAAATAATTTGCGTGAGATACGCCCCGCCCACAGCCAACCCCACGAGTAAGGGGCTGCTTGAATGGAAACTATCCGCATACAAACTAATGACCGGCAAAACAATAAAAAGCCCCAAAAACCGCAACGACGACACTAACGCTAATGGAAAAATTTTCTTAAACATGCGGGTTATTTTACAAGAAAATGCCCAACTTTTGTCATCAATTTGAGGAAGTAGGATTGATAATAAAAGTTTAATGTAATTTTAATGGATTTTTAAGAAAATTTTTTGTATAATCTCATTCTTTTATTTTTTTGTCAAGGTAGCTCAGCTGGTTTAGAGCGCTGGTCTCATAAGCCGGAGGTCGGGGGTTCAAGTCCCCCTCTTGACACCATGATTTGATTTAAACTTCATTTAATATTCATTTAATCTTTTTTTTAGCAAACCTAAACTACAATAGCGTTGCATCTTTTAATTTCTTTAGGGATTTGACGATGATTTTTAGCTCTCTTTTTAGTGTTGTAGGGATGGCGGTGCTTTTTCTTA